>NZ_FYFA01000001.1:1800000-2100000 GCF_900188435.1 Marinobacter sp. es.048 | reverse complement strand
AGGAGAAACATTCCCTGGCAATCGGGGCCAAGGACATCAGGCACAGTGACGGGGCGCTCGGTTACCGGCTCCCCTCCCTGCCTCAGACGCTCCAGCAGCCACTGCCTGAGAACACCGGCAACCGCCAGACTGGCCGCCGGCGGCGTCACCCAGCCATCGCCCTGCCGGAGCAGGATGTTGGTGCGAGTGCCTTCGACCAGGTTGCCATCACGATCGGCCATGATGACCTCGAACAGCGATGGCTTGAGCTCGGCGGCCGCCAGGACCTGCTCCATCCGGTTCAGCGACTTGACCCCGGCCAATAACGGATTAACCGCCAGAGTTACCTTGGAGAAATCAACGGCGACACCATCAGGGTCCGGTGTCGGCGGCAAAGCCGATGCCGAAACCAGCAAATTGGGCTCCATCCCCGGATCAGGGCGATACCCTCGACCGCCACTGCCGCGGGTCAGGGTCAGCTTCAGAACCCAGCCGTCGTCCTTGAAGCGATCCGCAAAACGTTGCCCCGCCTCGACGCAAACGCTGGCAAGCTCTTTGCGCGACACCTCGATACCCAATCGACTGGCATCGCGCGCCATTCGCTCCAGGTGGCGGGATAGCAGAACCCCATTCTGACCAGACATTCGAATGGTTTCGAACAGCCCATCTCCATAGGCCAGACCCCGGTCATTGGCGGGCAGGCCACCTTCGTCAGCCCAGTAAAGACGAAACACGGCGAGGGTCAGCCTTCGTAGCGACGGAAAATCAGGGTTCCGTTGGTACCACCGAACCCGAACGAGTTGGATAGAGCTACCCGCACATCCGCCTGACGGCTCGCATGTGCGACGAGGTCCAGATCGCAACCCTCATCCGGATTGTCCAGATTGATGGTGGGCGGCAGGACACCATCCCGAATCGCCAGAACCGAGAAGATCGCTTCCACAGCACCGGCAGCTCCAAGCAGGTGACCTGTCATGGACTTGGTGCTGCTCATGGCCAGCTTTTCGGCATGTGCGCCGAATACCCGACGAACTGCGGCCACTTCGGCGACGTCGCCAACCTGGGTCGAGGTGCCGTGGGCGTTGATGTAGTCGATTTCTTTCAGATCAAGGCCAGCGTCACGAACTGCGTTCGCCATGGATCGGGCGGCGCCCTCACCATCTTCGGGCGGCGCTGTAATGTGGTGGGCATCGTCGCTCATACCAAAACCAACAACTTCGCCGTATATGGTGGCACCCCGTTTCTTCGCGTGTTCAAGCTCTTCAAGCACAACGACACCGGCGCCATCGCTGAGCACAAAGCCGTCCCGCTCTTTGTCCCAGGGCCGGCTGGCCTTTTCCGGTTCGTCGTTGCGGGTAGACAGAGCCCGCGCAGCCGAAAACGCAGCCATACCGGTACGCGTCGTCGCCATTTCCGAGCCACCGGCCAGCATGACATCGGCGTCGCCATAGGCAATCGTGCGGGCCGCGTAACCAATATTGTGGGTGCCGGTAGTGCAGGCTGTCACGATCGCAATATTGGGCCCACGGTATCCGAAACGGATAGCGGCATTACCGGAGATCATGTTGATGACAGAGGCGGGCACGAAAAACGGCGAAACCTTCCGGGGCCCGGACTGGTCCATGGTGAGAACGCTTTTCTCAATGTACTCAAGGCCACCAATTCCGGAGCCGATGGCAATGCCTACCCGCTCCCGATCAAGCTTGTCGAATGACTCCAGGCCACTGTCGTCGACAGCCTGCTGCGCGGCAATCAGGCCATAATGAATAAACGCATCGAGCTTTCTGGCGTCCTTGGGGGAAAGATAGGATTCCATATCCAGATCCCGGATGGCCCCTCCAATCCTTGTGTTATAGGCAGAGGCGTCAAACCGGTCGATCATACCAATTCCGCTACGCCCGGCCTGAATCGCTTGCCAGGACGACTCCACGCTATTGCCGACTGGAGACAGCATGCCCATACCTGTAATGACAACTCGCCGTTTAGCCATAACCTATTGCACCTGATCTTGTCCGAATGAATCTGAACGCAGATTGAACCTGATTTTCAGCCAATAAAAAAGCCGTCCCTCGCTGTTTCACAAGGACGGCTTTTTGCCTGGCTTTCTTAAATGCAGAGTATCAGGTGTGCGCGACGATGTAGTCGATCGCGTCCTGAACACTTGTCAGCTTCTCGGCTTCCTCGTCAGGAATCTCGGTTTCAAATTCCTCTTCCAGCGCCATAACCAGCTCAACGGTGTCCAGTGAGTCAGCGCCAAGATCCTCTACAAAAGAAGATGAGTTCTGAACTTCGGACTCTTTAACGCCCAACTGTTCACAAACGATCTTCTTCACGCGCTCTTCAACTGTACTCATAATGTCCTCACTTTGTGTGTCAACCAAGCAACTCTAGTGCTGCCAGTTTAGTTTAAACCCTACCTGCAAACAAGCAGGGATTCTGATAAACATGTTGTGCGACAAGGAGTTGCGCACAGACCCCGACTGGGGCTTATCCCATGTACATTCCGCCGTTCACGTTGATGGTTTCACCCGTCACGTATCCGGCCACATCTGATGCCAGGAAGGCAACCACGGCTGCCACTTCTTCCGGCTCGCCCAGACGACCCGCGGGTATGATTTCCAGCATAGCCTCGCGCTGCTTGTCGTCCAGTTTTTTCGTCATATCCGTGTCAATAAATCCGGGAGCCACACAATTTGCGGTAATACCCCGGTTCGACATTTCTTTAGCCAGGCTTCGGGTAAAGCCTTCCACCCCGGCCTTGGCTGCGCAATAGTTGCCCTGCCCCGGGTTGCCCATACCGGCAACCACGGAACTGATGTTGATAATCCGACCCCATTTGGCCTTCGCCATGCCACGAAGCACCGCCTTGCTGGTGCGGTAAACGCTGGACAGATTGGTTTCCAGAACTGATGCCCAGTCCTCGTCCTTCAATCGCATCAGCAGGTTATCACGGGTAATGCCAGCATTGTTGACCAGAATCAGAGGTGCACCGGATTTTTCCGTCAGCGCCTTCAGACCTGCTTCAATGCTGGCAGGATCTGCCACGTTCATAACCATGCCGTAGCCTTTGTAACCGGCCGACTGGAGGTCATTGGTGATGGACTCGGCACCGGCCTCACTGGTTGCTGTTCCGACAACTTCGGCACCCTGCGCGGCCAGCGCACGGGCAATTGCCTGACCAATACCGCGGGTAGCACCGGTTACCAGTGCGGTTTTACCTTCCAGAGACATGAATAACTCCCTTTCGTTTCAGGACTGACCGAAGGCGTCCAGCGCCTTCGCCAGCGAATCCGGGTCTTCGATACTGTGAACTGCCAAAGCCCGGTCGATACGTTTGACCAGCCCTGCCAACACTTTTCCGGTGCCGCACTCGACTGCAACTTCGACATCATTGGAAACGAGGGCACGCACAGAGTCCGTCCAGAGCACCGGAGAATAAAGCTGCTTGAGAAGGTTGGCCTTCAGTGTAGCGGATTCGGTCTCGGCGGCAGCGTTAACATTTTGTATAACCGGGATGACAGCATCATTAAAGCGCACATCCTCCAACGCTTCCGCCAACTCCTCCGCAGCGCCTTTCATAAGTGCGCAATGGGATGGCACGCTTACAGGCAATGGCATGGCCTTCTTCGCGCCTTTTTCCTTGCACGCTTCAATGGCCCGTTCAACTGCTGCAGCCGAGCCAGCAATAACCACCTGACCAGGGGCATTGAAGTTTACCGCAGATACCACATCGCCCTTTGCCGCATCCTGACAGGCTGCCACAACGTCCTCATCCTCAAGCCCAAGGATGGCTGCCATCTTCCCTTCTCCGGCCGGCACAGCATCCTGCATCAGCTCACCACGCAGGCGAACCAGCTTGACCGCTTCAACAAAATCGAGGCTCTCTGCTGCCACCAGGGCGCTGTACTCTCCCAAACTGTGACCGGCGAGAAAATCGGGAGAAGCACCACCGGCAACAAACCACTGCCGCCAAAGGGCAATACTGGCCGTCAGGAGCGCAGGCTGGGTCACCATGGTTTTATTCAATTCCTCCGCCGGCCCTTTCTGGCAGAGATCCCAGAGATCATAGCCGAGGACATTGGAGGCTTCGGAAAAGGTTCTGTTGATTATGGGCCAGGCTTCAGCGGCAGCCGAAAGCATGCCCACCGATTGCGACCCTTGTCCTGGAAAAATAAAGGCTGATTTCATAAGCGGGATCTTATCGTCATTGGGTGGTTACGTGAGATTAGCCAATAGTACAAGTTAGGCCAATTATCCGCGAATGCGTGGCCAAACCGGGACAGACTTTAGTCTCAGGCACTCAAAGCATGAGATCGTCAAGACGCTCGTTGATACGGCGGGGTACTTCCAGCTCAACTTCCCGAACGGCCTGCCGAATGGCCGACAACATGGCCCGCTCGTTGGCGTTGCCATGACTTTTTATCACCACACCCTGGAGACCAAGCAAACTGGCACCATTGTGTCGGGAAGGATCCATCAACTGCAGAAGCCGACCGATAATCGGACGAGCCAGCAGGCCGACCAGCCTGCCGTAGAGATTACGTGTGAAGGCCTGCTCCATCAGCTCGATGAGGAGACCGGCGACACCCTCGCCGGTTTTCAGGGCAATGTTGCCAACAAAGCCGTCACAGACGACCACATCAGCAACGTCCCGGAACAGATCGCTGCCTTCCACATAACCGATGTAGTTGATGGTATCGCACTGGGCCAGCATATGAGAGGCCAGCCGAACCTGTTCATTGCCCTTGATCTCTTCCTCACCAACGTTCAGAAGAGCGACCCTCGGTTCAGCCTGGCTGCAGATCGCAGAGGCCATCAGGGATCCCATCAGGGCGTACTGGTAGAGATTCTCGGCGGTTGAGTCGACATTGGCGCCAAGATCAAGGACGTGACAACGCCCCCGAAGCGAGGGAATCAGTTTGGCAATGGCCGGGCGCTCGATACCCGGATACATGCGGATAATCGTGCGGCCGAACGCCATCAATGCACCAGTGTTACCGGCACTGACACAGCCCTGGGCCTCGCCATCGCGAACAAGGCTCAGGGCGATGGCCATGGAAGAGTTTTTCTTGTGGCGAAGGGCGTGGGAGGGGCGCTCGTTCATCCGAACCACGTCCGCCGCTTCGACAATTCGAATTCGGGCGTGCCCCTCACGCAACAAAGCCTCGAGCTCGCTCCGGATTCCCACCAGAACGATGCTCAAGGCTTCGTTTTCGCGCACCGCCCGCAGCGATGCGGCAACCACAACGGCAGCGCCGCGGTCGCCACTCATTGCATCAATCGCGATGGTGACCGGTTTCACCGTTCTGCCATCCGATTCGGGGCGGTGCATAGAGACTACGAGATTACTCGTCGCGAGCTTCGATTACCTGCTTGCCGCGGTAAAAGCCGTCCGGAGAAACGTGGTGACGACGGTGAACCTCACCTGTAGTCGCATCAGTGCTCAGAGCAGCGGCGCTCAGAGCGTCGTGCGAACGGCGCATGCCACGCTTGGAACGGGTCTTACGGTTTTGCTGTACAGCCATGATTATGCTCCTGACCTGTTAACGTAAACTTTGTCTTGCTTAATAAGTAACGTCTGTTCGTTAAATGTGCGCCAGTATCCCGAGGGACAACCCACGCCCGGTTAATGCTTTGTCTTCTTGAGATCCGCCAGGACACTGAACGGATTCTCGCCCGACTTTCTCACCGGCTCTGCCCCGGAGCCGTCAGGCTCGTAGGCTTCCAGATCTTTCCGGGCCGGACACTGGTCCCGTTCGTGAAGCGGGAACGGTGGCAAAACCAGCAACAGCTCGTCTTCCACCATCGACCAGAGATCCGCCGTGAAATCATCGGTCAAAAACGGCTCAAGCTTTTTCGGCAGCTGCTGCGCCTGCTCGTCACTGGTAACAAGACCCAGCTTGAACTCGGAGACCAAAGTCACGCTCATGGCGCCCATGCACCGCTGGCATTCCAGATCAACCGGAGCGGCCAGTTCGCCCGAAACAACGCGACGACGCTCACCATCCATATAAAAAGACAGCTTCACCCGGCACGCAGCGCCTTCCGAAAACCCGAGAACGGCTTCTCGAAAACGGCCAAGCCCGCTGATGGGAATCAATCCCTCCAGTGTGCTGTTCTGTTCCGCTAACCGGTAAGGATCAACAGATTTGGGCAACTCGGCGTTGGACGCATTTGACATAGGCGCGCAATTTTAGGCGCGCAGCCCGCTGCTGTCAAAGACTTCGTTGCTTTTTCACAAGGGTTTCCGCGCAGATAGGTGTAATTTACGATAACCGCACGTCAGATACGCTGACCACGCACTTAAAGGATACTAACGATGACCCAAAAACCGCTTTTACTGGCATCTTCATCACTTTACAGAAAGGCACTTCTCGAGCGGCTGGGCCTGCCCTTTACCTGCGCCAGCCCCAATATCGACGAATCGCCACAACCAGGCGAATCCGGAGATTCGCTGGCCACGCGACTGGCCGAGAGCAAGGCACGCGCGTTGGCAGATCGCTTCCCCGGCCACTGGATCATCGGATCCGACCAGGTCGCCTGCCTACCGGATGGCTCGGTGCTGAGCAAGCCCGGCAACCATGAACAGGCAACAAACCAATTGCGCCAGAGCAGCGGTCACCGTGTGTTATTTCTTACCGGCCTGGCGCTGCTTGACGCCGATTCCGGAAAGCTCGAAAGTCTCTGCGAACCCTACAACGTCCGGTTCCGTGAACTGACTGACGAGGAAATCGAGGCCTACCTCCGGCAAGAACAACCCTACGACTGCGCCGGCAGCTTCAAGATGGAAGGTCTGGGCACCACACTGTTCGAGACCCTGGAGGGCCGAGACCCGAACAGCCTGGTGGGATTACCCCTGATTGCCCTAAACGACATTCTACGGCGCTGGGGCCGGAACCCCCTACTGGAAAACCGGCCCGCCTCCAACGGGACTTAACGCAACTCCAGGCGGGATTCGATCAGTTGACTGGCAAAGCCCTCACCGAAGGCGACACCAAGCTGATCAACAATATCCCGGAACGGCGACTTGCGTCGGCTGTAGTCCACCAGCTTTTCCTGCCCAATGATCTGCCGGGCCACATGTGATGCACTGCCAAGCCCATCAGCAAGCCCCAGCTCAACGGCCCGCTCGCCACTCCAGACCAGACCGCTGAAAAGGCGCTCGTCATCCGCCAAGCGATCACCACGCCCCTGCTTGACCGCTTCAATAAACTGTTGATGGGTGTTTTCCAGCACGCTCTGCCAGAACATCACCTCCTCTTCCTCCTCCGGAGAGAACGGATCCAGGAAAGCTTTGTTCTCACCGGCGGTATAAAGGCGGCGATCCACACCAATTTTCTCCATGACACCGGTAAACC
This sequence comes from Marinobacter sp. es.048, assembly GCF_900188435.1. NCBI lineage: Bacteria > Pseudomonadati > Pseudomonadota > Gammaproteobacteria > Pseudomonadales > Marinobacteraceae > Marinobacter > Marinobacter sp. es.048. Next base: position 2,092,663 of record NZ_FYFA01000001.1, on the reverse strand, counting down.
CGAAACCGCCCGCTACAACGCCAATGGAGCCGACGAGGCTGGCACGGTTGGCGTAGATTTTATCCGCAGCTGCAGCGATGTAATAGGCCCCGGAGGCGCCGATATCGGAGATCACGGCATAAACCTTTTTCTCCGGGTACTCCTCCCGCAGACGTTTTATCTCGTCGTAGACGTATCCCGCCTGAACCGGACTACCGCCCGGACTGTTAATGCGCAGGATCACGGCCACCGAATTTGGCTCTTCAAAGGCCGTTCGGAGGGAACCAACAATATTGTCCGCACTTGCCAGCTCATCTGCAGCGATCGGGCCGTTAATCTCCACCAGAGCAGTATGCTTTCCTGCCACCCCTTCAAGGGAATCACCGAGTGGCAACTTGAACATGAACAGCAAGGCGATCAGGTAACCGAAGGTCAGAAACTTGAAAAAGATGCCCCAGCGCCGACTTCTGCGCTGCTCAGCCTGCAGCGACATCACCAGCTTTTCGATCAGCTTCCAGTCACGGCCGGACTCGGGAGGAAGCTTCGGCGATTTACGCCCGAAAAATGGCTTGCTTTCCTTGTCCGGCTCAACGGGTTTGTCACCCCAATCGGCAGACTTGTCAGATTCCCAGTCACTCATGAACGCATCCTGTCAGCAACTTCAATGAATTCGGTCTGTTTACAGCCCCAGTACCCGACGGAGATCAGGCACGGAATCAACAATGGCGTGCGGCGAATAGTCACCCAACACATCCCGCTTATGAACACCCCACTCAACCCCGATAGAAGGCATGCCAATACGTCGGGCCATTTCCAGGTCGTACCGCGTATCACCAATCATCACCGCGTCCTCCGGCTCGATGCTGTAGAAACGGAGGATCTCCTCGAGCATGACTGGATCGGGCTTCGAACGGGTCTCATCCGCGCACCGGGTAATTTCGAAATGGCCACCAAGCCCGCTGGAGTCCAGGGCAAAGTCCAACCCGCGCCGACTCTTGCCGGTTGCAACGGAACAACTGCGACCGGATCCTCGCAGATCCGCGACCACATCGGCCATACCGTCAAACACGTTTTGCGGCGTTGTCACCTTGCTGAAGAAATAGCGCCCGTACCCGTCGCGAATTCTGTTCATTTCTTCCCGACTGATGCCGGGATAAAGCTTCTCCAACGCCTCGACCATGCCAAGCCCGATAATATCCCGGTAAGCCTCACGCTCCAGGGCCGGAAAGCCCAGCTCGGTTGCCGCCTGATGCAGGCTGTCAGCAATATGCTCAACCGAGTCCACCAGGGTCCCGTCCCAGTCAAAAATTACTACTCTGACGTTCATTGATTGATTCCTTTAAGACGCCCGGAAAGCTTCCTGAGTACGTCATTGAATGCATCGTCGTAAGGCGCTTCAAGTCGCATGGCCTCACCCGAGACCGGCAAGGTGAACTCCAGGCCCCGGGCGTGCAGCATCAATCTTTGCCCGCCAATGGCCCGGAATGCTTTGAGGCTGACATCATCCATATACTTGTCATCACCCGCAATCGGATGACCCGCCCAGGCACTGTGAACCCGTATCTGGTGTGTCCGGCCGGTGACCGGCGAGGCCTCAACCAGACTGTACCCCGCATAACGGTTCAGACAGCGAAAGGTGGTCAGAGACGCCTTTCCAGCCGCATCCACCTTCACTCGGCGCTCGCCGTTGGGCATCTCATATCGCAGCAGCGGTACATCAACCCGGTTGACGCTATCCGGCCAGTCTCCGGCAACCAGCGCATGATAGTGCTTACGGATACGTTTCTGGCGCAGCTCGTCCTGCAAATAGCGCAATGCCGATCTCTTCTTCGCCACCATGACCAGACCAGATGTATCTCGATCCAGACGGTGAACGAGTTCCAGAAATTTTGTCGATGGGCGAGCCGAACGAAGCACCTCAATCAAACCGAAGCTCAACCCGCTGCCCCCGTGAACCGCGATACCGGAGGGCTTGTTGACCACCAGCATCTGGTCGTTCTCGAAAACAACAGCCGACTCCATAACACCCTGAACCCGGGACCCGGGCGCCACCTGCTCGGGCTTTTCCTTGCGGGTTACAGGCGGTATGCGCACCCGGTCCCCGGTATTGACGCGGGTGTCCGGCTTCACCCGACCCTTATTGACCCGCACTTCGCCCTTTCGGATCAGCCGATAAATAATACTCTTGGGCACGCCACGAAGCTGGGCGAGAAGGAAGTTATCCACTCTCTGGCCATCGTTATCCTCATCCACGGTAACCCACTGAACGCCTTGACGGACCTCGCCACGGACAGCCGCGTTGTCGCCACCAACCTTACTCGTCTTGACCGGCCTCCCGGGCCTGACTCGGACTGGCTTTTTGCTCGCAGACTTTCGGGACATGAAGCTCCTTGGGTGATGGAGTGACTGCAGGATTGAACGGCTGCATGAATACTGGTATATTCCGGCGTGTTCTGCCGTTTGTCTACGGCCTGACGAACTCAAGTCAGAAGCCGGAGCGGCAGAAGTATACCGACACTATTCGAGAGTTTGAACGCCGTGCACCCAATCACTACCGGGAACGGCGAGAGAAATGCTCCCGGAGGACCAGGACAGATCTTCAAAAGGCTGAATCCTGTACCCGGGCGAAGGAAAAACCGCGCGGAAAACCGCGGGCGACATCGCGAAGAATCACTGCCACCCAGGGCCGGGCCGTCCAGCTTACGAATACGACGTGAGACCCAGGCACCTGAGTGAACCTGAAAACGGATAACATGCGTCAACAGACACGAACCTTACACGACCTCCCCCTGCTTTCAGGCAGCCGGATCGTCGGCGTTGGTCTCAGACCGAAAGGATCAAACCCCGGAAGGGTCTGATTCGTCTGGCCGCCGGTCCGCCCTTGATGTATCAGGGCCCGCGGCACGCACATCCTGCTTCGCTGATGCGAATCCCTCCGGTTTTCTGTCAAATTAAACGACAGGAACTTTTTCTTTCCATGAAAAGAATGCTTATCAATGCAACTCATCCTGAAGAGTTGCGCGTCGCCCTGGTTGACGGCCAGCGTCTGTTTGATCTTGATATCGAATCCAGCTCCCGCGAGCAGAAGAAAGCCAACATCTACAAAGGCCGCATTACCCGCGTTGAGCCCAGTCTTGAGGCTGCCTTTGTGGATTTCGGCGCCGAGCGCCACGGTTTTCTCCCGCTGAAGGAAATCTCCAAGGAGTACTTCAAGAAGTCTCCCGGCCAGATTGAAGGCAAGATCAACATCAAGGACGTCGTGTCCGAAGGCCAGGAAGTAATTGTTCAGGTCGACAAGGAAGAGCGTGGCAACAAAGGCGCGGCTCTCACCACCTTTATCTCCCTGGCTGGCCGTTATCTGGTGCTGATGCCCAACAACCCCCGTGCCGGCGGCATTTCCCGCCGAATTGAGGGCGATGAGCGAGCACAGCTCAAAGAAGCCATGAACGATGTTCAGGTGCCGAAATCCATGGGCATCATCGTTCGGACCGCCGGCATTGGCCGTAGCACCGAAGAGCTGCAGTGGGATCTGGATTACCTGGTGCAGTTCTGGGAAGCCATCACCCAGGCCGCTGGCGAGCGCAAGGCACCCTTCCTGATTCACCAGGAAAGCAACGTTATCATTCGTGCGGTTCGCGACTACCTTCGCCAGGACATTGGCGAAGTTCTCATTGACGCCAACGGCGTCTACGAAGACGTTCTGAATTTCGTTCGTGCGGTCATGCCCACCTTCGAAAACAAGATCAAGTTGTACAAGGACGAAATCCCCCTGTTCAGCCGCTACCAGATTGAGGGCCAGATCGAGACAGCGTTCCAGCGGGAAGTAAAACTGCCCTCCGGCGGCTCCATCGTGATTGACCCGACCGAAGCCCTGGTTTCCATCGACATCAACTCCTCCCGTGCCACCAAGGGCCAGGACATCGAGGAAACTGCTCTCCAGACCAACCTGGAAGCGGCCGAGGAAATTGCACGCCAGTTACGCCTGCGTGACATGGGTGGCCTGATTGTCATCGACTTCATCGACATGACGCCGGCCAAGCACCAGAGGGAAGTTGAGCAGAAGATGCGCGAGGCCCTGGAAATCGACCGGGCCCGGGTTCAGGTAGGCAAGATCTCCCGATTTGGTCTGCTGGAAATGTCCCGACAGCGCCTGCGCCCGTCCCTCGGTGAGACCCGGAGCGAAGTGTGCCCCCGATGTGAAGGCCAGGGCACCATTCGTGGCATCGAGTCCCTCGCCCTGAGCATCATGCGCCTGATCTACGAGGAATCCTCGAAGGACAAGACCGGCGAGGTACGAGCAGTTGTGCCTGTTTCCGTCGCCACTTTCCTGCTCAACGAAAAGCGCAAGCAGCTGGCCGACATTGAAGCCCGCCAGGAAGTAAGCGTGGTGGTGGTTCCGGTTCCGCACATGGAAACACCGCATTTCGAAATCATCCGGATGCGTCAGGATGAAACAACGCCCGAGCATATTTCCAGCCACCAGGTGGCCCAGGAATACAGCGAGCGTGAAGAAGAAATCTTTGAGGCCCCAGCCCCCGAAAAGCCAGTGCGCGAACAGGCCGCGGTGAAGGCCATCCGACCCAGTGCACCCGCACCCGCATCCGCGCCTGCCCCGGCCGCAGCAAAGGCTGATGAAGCAACGGAGCAGGAGGAAGGCCTGTTCCGCCGGCTCGGACGCAAGATCGCCGGCTTCTTCAGTGGCGAGGAAGAGCAGAAGATCGAAAGTCGCGAACAGGGCCAGAGCCAGCGCGAGGATCGCCGCAGTCAGGGCCGTCAGGACCGTCGCAAATCCCGGGTAGCCCGCGGCGATGAGCAATCTTCAGGCGGCAATCGCAGTGGCAACGACCGTCGCCAGGGCGGCCAGCAGGGACGCGGTGACGACAACCGTGGCCGCGCGCGCAACCGCAATGACGACCAGAGCCGTGGCAACCAGAATCGCCAGGCATCAGACAGCAAAGGCCCGGATAATCGCGGAGGCGATAACAAGGGCGTCGATAGCAAAGGCTCTGACAATCGCCGTGACAACCGTCGCGACAACCAGGGCCGTGGCCGCAACAAGCCCCAGCGGGACCAGAAAGACAACCGCGATCAGAAGGCCCAAAAGGATCAGGCCCCGCAGGAAACCGCGGCCAAATCTGGTCCGGCCGACAAGTCTGGCTCTGACGAAAAGCGCCGCAAGCCACGTCGCCAGCGCAGTCGTGACGGCTCTCCCTCTGAAACACCAGCTTCTTCACCGGCAGATCGTAAAGCTGCCCGCAGCGAGAAGCACCAGAAGGATACCCAGCCGGAAAAAGGTCGTGACGACGCCAAGGTGGAAGTAAAAGCCGAGCAAACGCAGGAAACCGCGGGCAAGGCAACGCCAGAAAAGTCCGAGAAACCCGAAACCCGGACCGAGCCAGCGCCCGCTGCCAAGGAAGCGCCGAAAGCACCGGCAGTCGAGCAAGAGCCCAAAAAGGAGCAGAAGCCTGAGCCGGCACCTGCAGACAAGGCGACTTCAGACAGCAAGCCCGAGGCTCAGCCGGAAGAAGCCGCAAAAGCCGCCGACCAGCCGGCTGAAAAACCGGCTGAAAAGCTTGAAGCAGGTAAAACGAAAGCTGAGAAATCTGAAAAAGCCGAGCCGGTCAAGGGCGAAAAAGTTGCCGAAAAGGCTCAAAAACCAGCCACGGACAAAGCGCCTGCCAAGAACAGCGCCGTCGCTGATGAGCAACAACCGGTGACCGACCAGGCTCCAAAGAAAGAGACCGCCGCCACCGAGCCAGAGCCGGAACCCAAGGCAGCTCCCAAAGGCGAACAAGCGCCTGCGGCCAAAGAGCAGCCTGCGGAATCAAAGGAAGCGCCCGCGCCCAAGGCTAAACCTGAGGCGTCGGCAGAACCCGAGAAGGCTGAAAAGCCCGCGGAGAAAAAGGCAGCAACCGAGAGCCAGGCTCCGAAGATCCAGCCGGAACCGAAGCAGCCGGCACCTGCACAGGCCGAAGCTGATAAGGCCGTGACTGAAAAAGCAGAGCCGGATAAGGTCGAGAAGCCTTCCGCCCCCGAAACGGCGGCGCAGGACACGCCTGCCGAAGCCCCGGCACTCGAAGTTCCAGTGACACCGGGCCGCGCCTACAATGACCCAAGAGAAGTCCGCAAGCGCCAGAAGGCTGCGGAAGAGGCCAAAAAGGCCGGGAGTAACTAACTGATGCTATCGAACTCCGACATTGAAGCGCTGGAAGACATCCTCTTTGCCGAGCCTTGGGGCGATGACGCCCTGGATTTCTTCGGTTTCCACGGGGTGGTTTGCGCCAGCGTCGTCGGCCCGGCTGAACTGAGCGCGGAAGAAATCTTCCGCCTCGCCACGGGTGCCGATCAAGTGCCCGACACCGGGATTCCCGAGGTGTTCAGTCGCTGCTCCACCCAGCTGGCCAGTGACATGGCCCATGCCCTGGATATGGGGCAGGCCCTGGAGTTGCCGGAGCCGGAGGACGGCGACCCGATGAACGCCCTGGAAAACTGGTGCGCCGGGTTCGTGGACACTTTCCTTGAAAACGAGCAACAGTGGCTCGAAGCAGCCAGCGAGGAAGAAACCGCCGATTTGATGGTGCCCATGCTGACCCTTTCGGGACTGTTTGATGACGAGGACTTCCAGAAGGTTCGCAACAGTGACAAGTTGTCCCGGCAGATGGCCGATGCCATTCCGGACTCACTAACGGATCTGTACCTGCTGTTCCACGCGCCGGATTAGGCCGGCGCTGGGCTCAGAATGGGTTGTCTGAACGAATGCCAGACCGGCTCAAGCCCGTCTGGCATTTTCATGATACGGCCAAGCTCACACCAGGGAGCGCCGGGAAAGTGAAAATCGCTCCCCTGGGATGCCAACAACTTCTCTTTGCGGCATAGCTCTGCCAGAAAGCCCAAGTCGCCGCTGGACTGCCCGGAGGTAGACACTTCAATTGCTTGCCCCCCTGCCCTCCGGAAATCAGCTGTCAGCTCCCTAAGCTTGGTTGCCGTCAGCTGATATTTTCGGGGATGGGCAAGAACTGCAATGCCGCCCGCCTCGATAAGCCAGCGAACTACTTCCGTCAGCTCCGGCCAAAAGGCTTTTACATCACCGACCTTACCGTTGCCCAGATATCGCTTGAATGCCTGAGCGGTATTACGAACCACGCCAGTCTCTGTTAGAACCTGGGCAAAGTGCGGGCGCCCCGGCACATCGCCGCCGGCAGCCTCAGAGGCCCTACCCAGAAGATCCTCAATACCAAGCTTGCCCAGGCGCTCAGCGATCATTCGAGCGCGACCCCAGCGATTCTCGTTCTGCTTCTCCAGAGCCTGCCGGAAATCGTCTGCATCGGGATCAAAGTCGAGGCCAACTATATGGATGGTGCGGCTTTTCCAGAGGCAGGAAAGCTCAACTCCCGTAATCAGAACAATGCCCTGTGCCTGTGCTGCCGTTTCTGCCTCGGCAAGTCCCGCGATGGTGTCATGGTCGGTCAGGGAAAGATGGGTGACGCCGCGACCGGCAGCCCGTTCAACAAGCGCCGCCGGTGATAGCGCGCCATCAGAAGCCGTGCTATGGCAATGCAGATCAATGCACAAATGCGGGTCTTGCGGTATAGTCACAAAGTATCCTGAATCATCAGATGACTGGCGGTATCCCATGGCATGATAGTGTACCAGCCAACCCTTGTGCGACACGACCGCTCATTATCTGCCCGATTCTCTCGTGTATGAGAGTCATTACGGAGAGTTGAATGTATTACGCGATTATCAGTGAAGACGTCGAGAACAGCCTGCCGCTGCGCCAGTCCGCTCGCCCTGCACACATCGAGCGACTGCAGGCTTTAAAAGCCGAAGGCCGATTGCTTGTAGCGGGTCCTCACCCGGCGCTTGATACACCAGAGCCTGGCGATGCCGGCTTTACCGGCAGCCTGGTGATCGCGGAATTTGACTCTCTCGAAGCAGCCCAGGCGTGGGCCGATGCCGATCCCTACGTGGATGCGGGGGTGTACGAGAAGGTTGTGGTGAAGCCCTTCAAGGCGGTTTTGCCATAAACAACTACATGGAGATCCATGAGGTTATTGTAATGATGGCCCGCTTGCACGGTGGGGCATTTATGACAAAATTGCGCCTTTAATGACGCTCAGATTTCAATCGCAGAATTTCAGGGAACGTAACCAGTGACGCTTTTTCGTCTCGCCATCAGTGTATTGTTCGCAGTGTCCTCCATTGCCGTTGCCCAGGCCAAAACTGTCTGGGTGGACGACCAGTTGTACCTTCCGGTGAGGTCCGGCGCGGGCTCACAGTTCCGGATCATCGAAAACGCGGTTCCCAGTGGCACACCGCTGGAAGTGATCGAGGCGTCGGACTCCGGATATACCCTTGTTCGTACCCCTAAGGGGACTGAAGGCTGGGTTTCCAGCCAATACCTGAGCGAAACGCCCATCGCGGCAGACCGCCTTCAGACCGCTAATCGCCAGCTGGAGCAAACCCGCGCCGAACTGGCCCAGGTAAAGGAGCAATTGTCGAACGTGGTCAGTGAGCGTAATGCTCTGGAAAACTCGGAGGCCTCTCTTTCTGACCGTTCCCAGGAGCTTCAGGAAGAGCTCCAGCGGATCAAGAGTATTGCCGCAGATTCCATTAACCTTGAACGTCGCAATCGCGAGCTCCGTGAAGAAAACCAGAAGATTCGCAACGATCTTGAGGTACTTACGGCCGAAAACGAACGTCTTGAAGCCAGCAAGGAATACGACTTTATGCTGCTGGGCGCTGGCCTGGTTCTCGGTGGTGTGCTGCTGGCACTGATCATCCCGATGCTAAAACCGACAAGAAAAACCGACAATTGGGCCTGATGTCATGAAAGATTACTCGGAAAAACGCGACTTCCACCGCATGCAAGTAAACTCGGAGATTGAAATCACCGATAGTCACGGCAATCGCTTTAAAGGCGTTTGTCGCGACCTGAGTGCCACCGGCATGCAGCTGCACGTCGAGCAGGAAGTAGCCGTGGGCGAGGAGCTCCACACGGTTCTACACCCCAGCAGTGATCAATTCCCGCCACTGGAGGCGGTTTGCGAAGTCATCCGCTGCGAACCAGACGGGGATGGTTTCCTGCTGGGAACAAACATCAGCGAAGTCACGCGCTGAACGAAGAACGGCGGCCATTGGCCGCCGTTCTTGTCTGTGCCGGCAGAAGCCTCAGAATAGAGGCTTCTGCGAAACGATGATGCCGTTGTTATCGGCATAAACATAGTGCCCCGGGTGGAATGTCACGCCATGAAAGGTGACCGGAACGTTCAGGTCACCAAGGCCACGCTTCTCACTCTTTCTGGGGTGGGTACCCAGGGCCTGGACACCCAGGGCGGTATTGCCAATCTCATCCACATCGCGGACGCAGCCGTAGATGATCAGACCGGCCCAGCCATTGCTCGCCGCTTTCTCTGCTAGCATGTCGCCCAGCAGCGCATGACGCTTTGAAGCACCACCGTCCACAACCATCACACGACCGTTACCGGGTTGGCCGACCTGCTCTTTCACCACGGAATTATCTTCAAAGCACTTCACGGTCACAATCTCGCCGCCAAAGGCCTTGTTCCCGCCGTAGTTATTGAACCCGGGCTCAACCACCTGCACTTCCGGAAATTCGTCACACAGATCCGGGGTAATTATCGTCGTCACGTCGTCGCTCTCCTTATCCTGGAAGTAAATTCAGTCGATTTTTTCGTCGGCCAGGAAGAACCAGGTGTCCAGCACCGAATCCGGGTTCAGTGACACTGTATCTATGCCCTGATCCATCAGCCACTTGGCAAGATCGGGGTGGTCTGATGGCCCCTGCCCACAAATACCAATGTACTTATCGGCCTTCTTGCAGGCCTGGATCGCATTGGAAAGCAATGCCTTGACCGCATCGTTGCGCTCGTCGAACAGGTGGGCAATGATGCCGGAATCCCGGTCCAGACCCAACGTAAGCTGGGTCAGGTCGTTGGAGCCGATAGAGAATCCGTCAAAGTGTTCCAGGAACTGATCCGCCAGCAGCGCATTGGCTGGCAGCTCGCACATCATGATCACGCGCAGACCGTTGTCACCGCGCTTGAGCCCGTTTTCCGCCAGCAGATTCACGACCTGTTCCGCTTCACCCACGGTGCGCACAAACGGAACCATGACTTCCACATTGGTCAGGCCCATCTCGTTACGCACTTTCTTCAGAGCGCGGCATTCCAGCTCGAAGCAGTCCCGGAAGGTATCAGAAATGTAACGGGAGGCACCCCGGAAACCGAGCATCGGGTTCTCTTCATCCGGCTCATACAGAGTACCGCCGATCAGGTTGGCGTACTCGTTGGATTTGAAATCCGATAACCGCACGATCACCTTCTTGGGCGCGAATGCAGCAGCCAGTGTAGAGATACCCTCTACCAGCTTGTCGACGTAGAAATCCACGGGCGAGTTGTAGCCGGAAATGCGCTTTTCGACCGTCTGCTTGATATCCCGGGGCAGACCGTCAAAGTTCAACAGTGCCTTGGGGTGAACGCCAATCATCCGGTTAATGATGAACTCAAGCCGTGCCAGACCAACGCCCTCATTGGGCAGAGCCTGGAAATCGAAGGCGCGGTCAGGGTTGCCCACGTTCATCATGATCTTGAACGGAATGTTGGGCATCGAGTCCACGGTGTTTTCCCGCAGCTCGAAATCCAGGGAACCTTCATAGATCATGCCGGTATCACCTTCGGCGCAGGAAACAGTCACTTCCTGTCCATCGGTCAGCAACTCGGTGGCATCACCGCACCCAACCACAGCCGGAATGCCCAGCTCGCGGGCAATGATGGCCGCGTGACAGGTGCGGCCACCACGATCGGTGACAATGGCGGAGGCCCTTTTCATGACCGGCTCCCAGTCGGGGTCAGTCATGTCGGTAACCAGCACATCGCCGGCCTGAACACGGTCCATTTCCTTGATGCTGGTGATGATCTTCACCGGGCCGCTACCAATCTTATGTCCGATACTCCGGCCTTCAACCAGTATTTTACCGGTTTCATTCAGCAGGTACCGCTCCATGACATTAGCGGATGCGCGGCTTTTAACCGTTTCAGGGCGGGCCTGAACGATATAGATCTTGCCGTCATCACCATCCTTCGCCCATTCAATGTCCATGGGGCGCTGGTAGTGCTTCTCGATAATCATGGCCTGGCGGGCCAGATCTTCCACCTCGGCATCGGTGATGCAGAAGCGGTTACGGTCTTCCTGCTCGACCTTCACCGTTTCAACGAACTCACCTTCACCGGGCTTGGTGTGATAGACCATCTTGATGGCCTTGCTGCCCAGATTGCGGCGCAGAACAGCCGGACGGTTAGCTTCCAGTGTGGGTTTGTGCACGTAGAATTCGTCTGGGTTCACGGCGCCCTGGACGACGGTCTCACCCAGACCGTAGGAGGCCGTTACAAACACCACGTCACGGAAGCCGGATTCGGTATCCAGGGTGAACATAACGCCACTGGCCGCCGTTTCGCTACGTACCATCTTCTGGATGCCGGCGGACAGAGCAACCATCTTGTGGTCAAATCCATGGTGCACGCGGTAGGAAATAGCGCGGTCATTAAACAGCGACGCAAACACTTCCTTTACAGAGGTGCGTACCTGCTCGAGGCCCACGACGTTCAGGAAGGTTTCCTGCTGGCCGGCGAATGACGCATCCGGCAGATCTTCTGCAGTCGCAGAAGAACGAACCGCAACCGCCATATGGTCATTGCCATCCTTAAGGGCGGCAAACGATTCTTTCAGGGCATTTTCCAGGACATCCGGAAACGGCGTTTCAATGATCCACTGGCGGATCTGCGCACCTACCCGGGCCAGTTCATTGACATCATTGATATCCAGAACATCAAGAGCGTTGTCGATACGCTCCTTCAATCCATCGGTGGCGAGGAATTCGCGATAGGCGTGCGCTGTGGTGGCAAAACCACCTGGAACGGTAACACCGGCGTTGGCGAGATTACTGATCATTTCGCCGAGTGAGGCGTTCTTGCCGCCTACCCGATCGACATCGGACATTCCCAGGTGATCAAACCAGATAATGTAATCTTCCAAAGCGTGTCTCCCTTGAGTCTGTGAAGCAAAGAGCAAAACCGGGCCAGCGATAAAAGCAGGTAATATCCACTGCGGAGTCTCGAACTTGGCGTGTATGATACTGTAACCTGCGGAAATTACCTAGGCCACAAGCCCAGGGAATCAAGGAACCATGGAACCGGACAATACAGCATGAAACGCACTGCTTTTTTCATTTCTGATGGCACCGGCCTGACAGCCGAGGCTCTCGGGCACAGCCTTCTGGCCCAGTTCGAAAAGATCGAATTTGAACGGGTCACCGTTCCCTATATTGCGGACGAAGAAAAAGCCCGGGAAATGGTCAAACGGATCAACAAGGCGGCCGAGACCGATGGCGCACGCCCGCTGGTGTTCGACACCATTGTAAACAGCGATATTCGGGAAATCATCGCTACCGCCGAAGGCTTCATGGTGGACATTTTCGGGACCTTTCTCAAACCCCTGGAGCAGGAGCTGCAGTCTTCGTCTTCTTACACCGTGGGTAAGTCCCATGCCATCAATAACGAAGGGAGTTATGAGCGCAGGATCAATGCGGTCAACTTTGCGCTGGATAACGACGATGGCGCGCGCACACGGCATTACGATGAAGCCGATCTGATCCTGGTGGGGGCCTCCCGAAGCGGAAAAACGCCCACCTGCCTCTATCTGGCGCTGCAATACGGCGTAAAAGCGGCGAACTATCCGATTACGGAAGAAGATCTGGCAGACCAACAGATCCCCAAAGCCCTCAAACCTCACAAAGAGAAAATTTTCGGGCTGACTATCGAACCGGAGCGTCTTGCAACCATCCGCAACGAACGCAAACCAAACTCTCGCTACTCATCCATCAAGCAATGCATGCACGAGATTGAGGAAATCGAGTTGATGTATCGGCGTGAGCGGATTCCGTACCTCAACACCACGGCCTATTCCGTGGAGGAAATATCCACCCGAATCATGGTGACAACCGGATTGAAGAGACAGCGTTAAGGGGGCCAAAACCCCAGGAAAGTGATCGGGCTCAGACGAAAAAGGGGGCAGATGAAATGCTCATCTGACCCCTTTCAGTATCAGCTTTACAGGTCCTGAATCGTCAAGCCTAGCTCCTCGACCCTGGCCCGATTTTCCGGACTGGTTACCACGGCTGTACTGGCTTTTTCCGGTACCAGCCAGGCTCTCGCCACACGCCTCAGATCATCCAGTGTGACCGACAGCACGCGCTCCCGGAACCTTGCCCGCTGTTCCGGGGTGCGGCCAAACAGCTTGTTGTGGAAGGCATGACGAGCCGCACCCGCCGGAGAACGGGGCCTGTCGAGTTGACCAATCACACCAAGGATCGACTCTTCCAGCTCCTGATAGTCGTGATCGTTGTCCTGCAGCCACGCCAGGGCCGCGTCGAAATCGTCCAGTGTTTCCTCCAGGCGCGGATCACGGTAGGAGAAGAACCGGAACGTGCCATTCACGCTGTCCTGGCCGGCACCACCGCCGTAGGCCCCGCCCTTTTCACGGATGGCACGGTGCAGGTAACCATTGCGCAGAAAGCCACCCAGTACAGTCAGTGCCGCCGCATCCGGATGGTCCACGGCTACCGTGCTGTAGGCTTTGGAACAGAAGTTCACCTGAGTGGAGGTCAGCCATGCCTCGCGGGTGGTGTAATTGACCGGCTCCATTTGCCAGCCTGAAACGCCTGCTTCGGAGGCACCTCGCCAGCATGACTTCAGGTCATCAACCATCGCAGGGAGCTGCTCCTCCTCACCAATCACCAGAAACTCGCGGCCCTGGTTGCCGATCTTCTCGTGCAATGCGGAAAGCTTGTCGCACAGCGCCGTCAATTCTTCCGGATCTTTCAGGGCCTGATCCAGCTGTTTGGTGCCGCGAATACCGGCCAGACCACCCAGCCGGAAAGACAGCCAGGCTCCGGGGCTCATACCCTGTGAAGCCGCGCCCATGGCCAGGGCATGACCACTGCCGGTTACGGCCTGCTCGCGCCGGGCACGGATCTGGGCAATGATCTCCCGGATTCGCTCTTTTTCATCGAAGCGGGCATTGGTGTAGACATCCCGCAGAAGACGGGTCAATTCACTGCGGTTACGGGCCAGTGCCTTGCCGTTAAAGATGATGTATCCGGACAACGCCTGAACATCATCAATACGGCCTTTGGCGCTGAATGCCGCGCCGATACCGCCAGACTCCGCAGAGATACGGTCCTGCATCTGCAGGTAATCCAGCTCACCACAACCCACTTCGGAAATCAGGGTGGTGTAGTAAGGCACCAGCAGCAGCTCCTCTTCGGTCAGCGCCGGCACCGGGACAACAATCTGTTCGTAAACCAGGCCATTAGTACCACGGGCATACACCGTCGCCGAAATATCGCCGTCATAACGCCCTTCAGGCTCAGGCATCTGCAGCGGTACATCGGACAGATCCACTTTCGGCAGGATGGAGTCGTCATCCTTGTGCATCTGGCGCTCTTCCAGTGCCTTGGCCCGGTCAACAATCATGCGCACTTCTTCTTCGGTCAGCTCGGCCTTGCGACGGGCCAGCGCTTCACGGATCGCCTCCTGCCGGCGAGACTCGAGCTTTTCGTCAGGTCGCAGGGTCAGCGTGACCCGGTGAGGGTTCTCCAGAAGCTTGCGCCGGATCAGATCCGGCACGTACTGCGGATCCCGGATTTTTTCCCGGAGCGTTGCCAGAACCGGCTCCAGGTCGAGCAATTCAACAGGGTCCCCACCATGCACCATGGGCGCGATGGCACTCATGATGAGTTGCAAGCCATAGGGGAACTGGTCACCGGCGATTTCCCGCTGGTGCAGTTCGAGCTGATGCAGGATAGCTTCCAGACGATCCTGGCTAACACCCTCCTCCACGACCTTCAGCAGCGTGGACTCGAGCAGCACCTCCAGATCCTTGTGCTTGTCCGGCTCGCTGCCCTCGATGCCGCAGACAAAGGTCATCTCACGGTTGGAGTCTTCCAGGCCACACATGGGTGACGGAGAGTGCCCCAGATCGGTGGTTTCCAATGCCCGCATCAGAGGCGAGGCGCTGTTTTCAAGCAGAACGGCAGACAACAGCTGCCCCTCCAGATTTTCCTGCAGATCAAAACTGTGGCCCAGAAGCCAGCCCACCACGATGTGAGTCTTGTTGTCGGTACCCTCACCTTCGTTGACAGCGTAGCCCTGCTCGACCCGCACCGGTGCGAACATCCGCTTCTCGTCGCGAACCGGGAGATCGATGTCCAGCCGATCGAACCGTTTCAGCGCGAGTTGTTCAAACTTTTCATGGTGCTCATGAGCCGGAATATCACCATAGGTAGCAAATATCGCATTGCTGGGATGGTAGTGGTGGCGGTAGAACTGCTGCAGGTCGTCGTAGCTCAAGTCGACAATATGATCAGGCTCACCGCCACTGTTGTAGTGATAGGTCGTGGTTGGGAAAAGATGGCTGCTAAGGTTCTGCCATAGCTGGGAGGTAGGCGAACTCATGGCGCCTTTCATTTCGTTGTAGACAACGCCCCGATAAACCAGATCGGTCGAGGGATCTTCCGGCTTGTCGAACTCCAGGCGGTGGCCTTCCTGAGCGAAATCCAGCGGATCCAGCTTGGAGAAGAACACGCAGTCCAGATAAACCGACAACAGGTTGTCGAAATCTTTCCGGTTCATGCTGGCGAACGGATAGGCGGTCCAGTCGCTGCTGGTAAAGGCATTCATGAAGGTGTTCAGTGACCGCCGGATCATCATGAAGAACGGGTCACGGACCGGATAACGCTCACTGCCACACAGTGCGGTATGTTCGAGAATGTGGGCTACGCCGGTGGAATCCATCGGGAAGGTCCGAAGCGCCACGAAAAATACATTTTCGTCGTTATCTGCAGCCAGATGCAGGTGGCGGGCGCCGGTCTTCTTGTGGCGATACTCCTCAACCTCGAGGTTGAGCGTGTCGATCCGGTGACTGCGAAGCTTCTCAAAGGCCGGATGGGTTGCGTTGTCGATCACTGCAGCCATTCAAACTATCCTGTCTTTAAACAATTGGAGAATTGTAGGGTAACACGTAGTATCGCTTATCATGCATCACTCCAGTAGCTATAGGGTACCGCGCCGTCCATGACAACTCCCGCACCGCAATCAAAGGCAGTTGACGCCCCGGAAGTAGCCGCCTATTGGGCAGAACGTCGCCTCTACCTTGATCGGATCCGAAAGGTACCGGAAATCAGACAGCGCTTCTGGCGGGAAGTTGCCGTTTACCTGCTCCGCCGAGTGCTTTGGTCATTCGGGTTCTTTCCGGTCTTTATCGCCTTCTGGGTGCCCTTCGTACTTGCGAGCTTCAATCCGGTCGTAATGGCCTCGGATCTGATTCCGTTATTGGAAAATTTCGTCAACTCCAACCCGGAGGTCCAAGCCACTACCATCAGTACATTGGTCATTGCCTGGGCGTCCATCGGGTTTTTCTTCCTGGTGTTCGATTTCGTGCTCACCCCGTTCAAATCACCTTATGAATACGAAGCCGACGTGTACATGAGATCATGGGAGCAACTCAACCATGACCAGCTTCCGGATAAAGTGTGATTTGGCCTGCATTCTCGGTAACTGCAGGACACTTTCTGTTACATAGCGCTGCACTCACTGGGTAAGATGAAGCGGTAGACAGAATTCCAAGAATGCAGGATCACGAGGTTCCCTCATGGTCGATTTCAGACCGCTGCTGTTCGTCAATGCCCTGACACTTATGCTACTGGTTACCGCCGGGTTCGCATCAGTCCGGGACGACCTGCGGCCGACGGAATCCTTCGAACCACCCGCCACTGATCAAGTTGTTGCGTCTGCCGCTGCCGAACCCGAGACCAGGCCGGTCCCTCAGCCTGCTCCAGAGGCATCCGCCAAAACTGAACAGGCTGCCCGAGATTCGCGCTCACCTGTGGTAGAGGCCACCCCGTTTGCCGTTCCATCCATGCCGGAGAACCCGGAGGTTCTGGCTGTGGCTGAACCACCAGAGGTGATGGCAACCCGAATAGACGCCGCTCCGACAATTCCGGAAAAACCGGCAAAACAGCAGCAACCGCAGCCACAGATGCAGGCTCTGCTGGTGCTTCGCTCTAACATTGTCGGCGATCAGGTCACCATCAACGGCAAGGAATATGGCGCGACCCGCCTGGATCTGGAGCTGGATCCGGGCCGATACAATGTCACCATCAGCAAGCCCGGCTTCAAGCCCTGGAACCGCACCGTTGCCCTGCAAGCCGGCAACGAAATGACACTGGTGGGCAAACTGGAAGCCTTGACCACCGTGAACTTCCGTGACGGCACCTGGATCGGCGGCGTCAAAACCGGTGACGGCAGCTATCAGGATGCCAACGGCCTGCGCTACGAGGGCCATTTTGTAGACGGTGAATTCCACGGCCAGGGCACCGCCTTGCATACCGACGGCAGCCGTTATGACGGAGGCTGGTCTGCCGGCAAATGCGAGGGCGAAGGTGAATGGCGCAGTGCTGACAGTTCCCGCTACTCCGGCAAGTTCCGGGCCGACCAGTTTAATGGCAAAGGCACCCTGACACTGGCAAACGGAGACATACTGACCGGGCACTGGCAGGACGGACAACTCAATGGCCATGGTTCCCTGACCACCGCGGACGGCATGCTTTATGTGGGCGGCTTCCGAAACGACGAATTTCATGGCAGCGGCACACTGACCTACCCCGACGGGCGCCATTACGAAGGCGAATTTTCCAACGGCGCCTTCCACGGCACCGGGGCCGAAGTCTTCGCCAGTGGAAAAAAATACGAAGGTCAGTACATCGAAGGAAAATTTCACGGCAAGGGGTTATTAAAAAATCCCAACGGAAGCTCGATCGAAGCCACTTTCCGTCATGGTGAACCTTACGGACAGGTGCGTCTGACCACGGCGGCAGGAGAGATTTTCACTGCCCGAACCACTGAACCCGGTGTCTGTTATCGGGACAAGAGCTACCGGGCCACAGAGTGCCCGAAACTGAAAGGCTGGTAATCAAAACGGCCCGATAAAAAACGCGTTTGCAGTAAACAATTGAGGTAGTGACATGGCGATCAAAAACGCTCTGCTGGTAGATGACTCCAAGGTGGCACGATTTGCCCTGAGTAAACTGCTGGAGAGTCGCGATATGGAAATCAACATGGCTGGCTCAGCCGAAGAGGCCCTGGATTTCCTCAACAGCCATGGCCGCCCGGATGTCATCTTCATGGATCACCTGATGCCCGGAATGAATGGCGTGGAGGCCATCAAGGACAATCCGGAGACCGCCGGCATCCCCATTATCATGTGCACATCCAAAAAATCGTCGTCATTTATGGAAGAGGCCAGAAACTTCGGTGTTTACAACATCCTGACCAAACCACCGCAAACCGAGGGTCTCAAAGACGTTCTGGACCAGCTGGCCAGTGATGTCACAGAGGGAACCCTGCCGGAACCGCCCGCTGAATCTGCGCCCTCCTCAAGGCACGAGGACGAACTACTGAACGTACCTGCCGATGCCTCAGTGGAACTGTCGCCCAAGACAGGCGATTCAGCCGGTCGCGGAAACCCGCAGGCCAATGTGGTCCCTCTGACCAGCGAGCTCATCGAGCAGATCGCCCGCTCCGCGGTCAAAACCCATATCAACAACCGCCTGCACGAACTGCTGAGCTCCCTCTTCGACGAACAGTTCGACCACCTGAAGCGCGCCCTGGACGAATCCCGCAGCAAACAGGACGCAGTGATCGAGGAACGTCTGAACGCCGTTACCGAAATGGTCAACGAGCGTACCAAAAACCTGCGCGACGAAGTTGCCGCCGAGGTCAACCTCAACCTCCGGAGTGAGCTGGCAGTACTCAAGAAGGAGTTGAAAAAGAACTCCGGATTCACCAGCGAACACATGGCCGAGCTGAAAGATCACATTACCAGCGTTCAGACGATTGATACGGAGTTCTGGCAGACTCTGCAATCCGAGGCCATTCAGCAGGCCCACGAGATTTCCCGGGAAACTGCTGAAGACATCGCCCAGCGCACAATCGACCTGTTTGTTGCCCAGCAGCGTTCGACGGCGTCACGTATCTACACCACTGGCCTTGCCGTAAGCCTTGGGATCTTCAGCGTCGGGATTGCCTGGCTGTCGGGCCTGTTCGGCTGAGCAACGCCCTGATTCTTTTCCAGTCTGCCGGGGTGTCCACATCGTCGTAGACCCCCGGAATATCGACCCGGGTTGCCCGCACCTCCGCCAGCAACCGCCCGGCACCCCTATCCCCTTCCAGATCCAGTACCAGCGGCCAGAGCCATCGGGGCAAGTAGGCCGGCACACCCGGCCCGCCACTATAATCAGCGGCAATGGGCTGTTCCGGTAAGCAGCGGGCTGCCTTGCCAAAGGCCTCAAGGGCGTTCAGATCCAGTAGCGGCTGGTCCGCTACCAAAACAAAAACGCCTTTCACAGCCGGCCCAAGGCTTCGAAGCCCCGCAGATAGTGAGGCCGACATGCCCTCGTGCCAATCCGGCGCCCGTAACCACGAGGACGGCTGGCGCCGGCAACGAAACCGGATCAGGGGGTACCAGGCACCGCACACTACCCGGACATCCGGGCTCAAAACCCGGCCCTGGCCAATGGCGGCGTCCAGAAGCGTGTGGTTGTGGGAATCCGTCTCCGCCCGGTTTCCAGACACCACGGGCAACAGGGCTTTAGGCCGGCCAAGGCGACTGGAAGCACCGGCAGCCAGTATAAGTACCGGGAATTGCTGATCGTTGCGCTTGTCGAAGTTTAAGATGATGAGCTGTATCCGAAAAGAAATGGAGCGCTGGCCAGCCGCCAGACTGCTGTACTCGGTGATTTTTGCTAGAATTCGGCCATCAATCAACCATACCCGCCTGGAAATTTGATGAACCATCTGTTTGTAGACAACCTGACCGTTATCGATTTCGCCTACCTGGACCCGACCCGGGGGCTGGTGGGTGAAAGCTGGATTGCGGATGTGGTGCTTGGCGGGGAGCTGGACGAACAGGGCATGGTGTTCGACTTCAGCAACGTAAAACGCACCATCAAACGGGTGATCGATGAGCGAGTTGACCATCGTCTGGTGATTCCCCGTGGCTACCAGGGACTGTCCTGGAACGAGGAAGAGCCAGACACCTTTACCTGGGCGCTCACCGACGGCAGCCAGATCATTCACCGCTCGCCGGACGAAGCCATCGTCTGGCTGTCCGCCGACCGGGTTGTGCCTTCTGCCGTTGCCTCGCTGCTGGAACAGGAAATCAAGGCAGTCCTTCCGGCCAACGTGATTTCGGTGGAGATCAATCTCCGGGAAGAGGAAATCGACGGTGCCTACTACCACTACGTGCACGGCCTGAAGAAACACCTGGGCAACTGCCAGCGCATTGCCCACGGCCATCGCTCACCGATTCGTATTGATCGTAACGGCCACCGCGATTACGATCTGGAACGTCACTGGGCCAAGCTCTGGCGGGATATTTACGTCGGGTCCGAAGAAGACGTAGTACGACGCCATGTGGGCGATGACGGCGTTCGGTACGTGACCTTTGAATACGAGGCCAACCAGGGCGAGTTTGCGCTGACCCTGCCAGAAGAGCGCGTATACATGCTCGATACCGACACCACGGTGGAGCTGATTGCCGCCCATATGGCCGACAAGCTCAAGGTAGAGTTTGCGAAGGACACCATCCGGGTGAAGGCATACGAAGGCGTTGGCAAGGGGGCGATTGCCGAACGTTGAGTTAAATTGGGCCTGCCCCGAAATTCAGACACAAAAAAACCGCCCGAAGGCGGTTTTTTTGATGGCTTTCCGGTGGACTAAACCGTCAAGCCGTATTGGCGTCCCCTAGGGGGTTCGAACCCCTGTTGCCGCCGTGAAAGGGCGGAGTCCTAGGCCACTAGACGAAGGGGACTAGAAATTGGTGGAGCCAGGCGGGATCGAACCGCCGACCTCAACACTGCCAGTGTTGCGCTCTCCCAGCTGAGCTATGGCCCCTCAACGGCTGCGTATATTAAGGATCCGCCCTATGGGCGTCAACCTCTGAAACACACTTTTTTTCAGTTTTCTGAACATCCTTGTTCAAGCCGTTTATTAATCCACCAAAGCGGTTAATGAATACCCAGAGCCGCGTATTCCTTTTCCACCTTCTTGGTTTCCTTCTTGGAGAAACCACCCATCACTTCCAGCGCACGCCGAAGCCTTGAACGGGTCATGTCCGGGCCCAGCAGCGCCATGGAGTCCATCACAGACCAGGAATTCGGCGTACCGGCAACCGCCACAAAAATGGAGAACATGAAGTCTCCCATCTTCAGGTCCATGGCTTTGGCCAGGGCCTTGATGTCCGCGAAGATGGTCTCCTTGCTCCAGTGGCGCTGTGCTTCAAGCTTCCACAGCGTAAACTGCAGAACCCGCTTGATCTGGGCCTCTTCAAGTTTGTTATGGGCAAAGTCCTCCGGCTTCAGGTTGAGCATGCCGGAGAACATGAACTGGGCCATGGGCGCCACATCCGAAAACACCTCTGCCCTACCCTTGATGTGAGGCACCAGAGAACGCAGGGCGTCCTCGTTAAACCACCACTGGCGCATGCGCTCCATGAACTGCTCTTCAGCCAGCTCTTCGCGCAACCACTGGCCGTTGAGCCAGCGAAGCTTCTCCACATCGAATACCGGGCCACCGAGAGAGACACGCTGGATATCGAAGTTCTCGATCATCTCGTCCAGAGTGAACTTTTCCCGCTCGTCGGGCATGGACCAGCCCATGCGCCCGAGATAGTTGGTGACGGCCTCCGGCAGAAAGCCCATGCGCTCATAGAAATTGATGCTGGTGGGGTTCTTGCGTTTGGACAGCTTGCTCTTGTCCGGGTTACGCAGCAGCGGGAGGTGACAGAGCACCGGCATATCCCAGCCAAAATACTGGTACAGCAGTTTGTGCTTCGGCGCCGAGTTGATCCACTCCTCGCCCCGCAAAACATGGGTGATTTCCATCAGGTGATCATCAACCACGTTGGCCAGGTGATAGGTGGGCATGCCGTCGGATTTGAGCAGGATCTGGCAGTCCACCTGGGCCCAGTCAATCTCGATGGTGCCCCGGAGCATGTCATCAATCTCGCAGACGCCCTCGTCGGGCACTTTCATGCGAATCACATATGGCTCGCCCGCGTCCAGACGACGCTTCACTTCGTCATCGGACAACTCCAGGTCGCCCTTGATGCCCGGATTCAGGCCCTGAGCCTTGCGTTCTTCCCGAATGGCTTCCAGCTCTTCCGGTGTACGGAAGCAATAAAAGGCGTGCCCGGCGGTCACCAGGTCCTCGGCGTACTGACGGTAGGAGTGCTTGCGCTCGGATTGGCGATAGGGGCCGTGGGGGCCACCTACATCGGGGCCTTCATCCCAGTTCAGGCCAAGCCAGCGTAACGCCTTGAGAATGTCCTGCTCGGATTCCGCGGTACTGCGGGCCTGGTCGGTATCCTCGATACGCAGGACGAACTGGCCGCCGTGCTGACGGGCAAAGCACAGGTTGAACAGGGCCACGTAGGCGGTACCAACGTGAGGGTCACCAGTGGGTGACGGAGCAATTCGGGTACGTACAGTCATGAAACCTTCCTGAAAAAGTCGGTGGCCGTTTGATAAAGCGGGCATTATACCGGCCATCGTCAGGTTTCGCATGATCAGGAAGTTAACGAGCGAAACGCTAAGCACCTGCGGAAAGTTTCTTTTGCCCACACCCTCCCGATTTGTTATATTATAACATTACACAATTGCATCGCAGGATCTCATTTATCATGCGCGTTCCCGGAAAAGCACTTTCTCTGGCACTCGGTGCCGGCACCCTTTTGATCAGCGGCGCTCTGCAGGCCGAGACCCGTATTGTTACTTCCATCAAACCGGTTGAGCTGATTGTCAGCGCGATCGCCACGGAGGACATGCAGACAAAGAGCCTCGTCCCGCCTGGCTCCAGCCCCCACAACTACACCATGAAGCCATCCCAGCGTCGGGCACTGGAAAACGCCGACGTGATTTTCTGGGTGGGACCCGACATGGAAACCTTTCTTAATCGCCTTTTGACCGGGCAGGATTTCAGCAGCAGAACGGTCGCGCTCATGGATGCCGAGCACGAATCCGGGGAAGATACCCACGACCAGCACGCTCACGATGAACACGCGGACGACCATCATGGCCACGCTGATCATGAGGAGGCCAAGGAAGAAGAGCATCACAACGAGGGACACGGACACGGCCATGATCACGGTGACGGCGAAGACCCGCACATCTGGCTGGATCCCGAATTGGCCATCGAAATGGCCGCGACTATCCGCGATGCTCTCTCAGGACTGGGCGGTGTTGACGCTGGCGCGTTAAACGAGAACTTCGAGCAGTTCAAAGTCAGCGTTCGACAAACGGATGCCAACATTCGGGACCGTCTTGCGCCGGCACAGGACATCAGTCTGTTCGCCTATCACGAAGCCTTCACCCGGTTTGCCGAACACTATGACCTGAAACTTGAGGGCGTCCTTACGCTGAACCCGGAGCTGTCGCCGGGGGCACGCCATATCGCAGAGGTTCAGGAAAAGCTGCGCAACGCCAACCACCCCTGTCTGCTGACCGAACCGCAGTTCAATCGGCAGTGGTGGCGCTCGATCACCGAGAGCCTGGACGTAACCTTCAGCACCTGGGACCCTCTGGCCACTGACATTGAAGCAACGCCGGAGGGTTACAACAACTTCCAGCACAGCATTGTCGACGCGGTACTCGAGTGCCTACCAGAGAATACTGAGCACTAGCGGTATGGTGACGATGGCCAGCAAGGTCTGGCCACTGATGATGCCTGCCATCAGGGGGGCATCGCCACCAAGCTGTCGAGCCAGAATGTAGGCCGATGTGGCCGTGGGAAGCGCCGACAACAGCACGGCCACCTGCACCATCATTCCCTCAAGACCTAGCAACAACGCCAGCCCCGCAGTCATCATCGGAAACCCGACCAGCTTCAGCGCCGACGAGACAATAAACGGCAGTGAGGCGCCTCTGAGGGCCTTGAGCTGAAGCCCGGCACCGACTGTCATCAGCCCCATCGGCAACGCCAGATTACTGAGAGGCTCGAGAATTCCGCCGATCAGCGGATGAAACCCGATCTCGAAGAAGCTCCAGACCACGCCGATCACCGAGCCCACAATCAGAGGATTGGTCACGATCGCCTTGAACACCGGCACCAACCTCACCGGCCCTTCCGTGGCCACCAGGGAAAACATCAGTATGCAGAGCAGATTCAGCAACGGCACCATGATGGCAACCGCAATCGCCGTCAGCGACAGTCCCTGATCCCCCAACAACATTCCACCAGCAGCCAGACCCACATAGGAATTGAACCGGATAGACCCCTGGTAAACCGAAGAAAAAACCGGACCGGACCAGCGCCAGAACCACTGGGCGAGCGCCAGGACCAGCGTCATCGCGATCAGCATAGCACCGATCAGCAAGGCGATGTCGCCATAAGCGGAAGCAGGCAACCGGGCCTGCCCCAGCTTGAAAACCAGCATGGCTGGAAACAGTACGTAGTAAGTAAACCGCTCCGCCTGGGGCCAGAAATCGCCGCCCGGAAAGTCAATGCGGCGGAACACATGCCCGAGCATGATCAGAACAAATACCGGCAACAGGGCTTGTACCGCCATCAATCTCTCACAACTCGACTATTAAAAAGTGAAGTAAAACTTGGAAGAAACAGATTAGTGGCATTGCGGCACCATAACTCGATATGCTTTGAGTCGCAGCATATCAAGGTTTCTAACTAACTAAAGCATCAGGCCCAATTCCACGTTTCAATGTAAACAGACCTGTGTATTGAGAGATGAGCTGCTCCAAGCAAATCAGATTCTTTAGGAGCAGCCCGATACTGCGGTCAATTATGATTCAACTTCTTAGCTTGATCCACCACCGGAAAGCCACCCTGCTCGTTAGACAGAGTTGTCAGATTTCCTCCTTCGAGCGATTCCCAGCCCCAAGAGCCCTAAGCCAAGTAGAGCAATAGAACCTGGCTCTGGCACACTGACAGGGTCGCCTGGGTTGTTTTCAGATCGCCCAAATCGAAGATCATCAAACCCGAGAATATCATTGGTCGCATTAAAGGTGACACTCGAAATCAGTTGCCCGAAATCAATAAAGCCAACAAAGGCTCCACCGCCACCGAGCGCAGTTGGGAAGTTGATAATTTGAGTTGCCGAAGACCCATCAACATACTCAATGGTTTGCTGAGGCACTAGGTCGGTTTGCAGGCCATTGACATAAAAACCAAATGCGTCAACAGGATCTGCAAAGCTGAACGTAACCGAACCACCAAATACCTCGCGATGCAAGGCCCCTCCGACTGTCGTATTAAAGCCACAAAGAGCCCCGCAGGAGGATCCATTGACTGTAGATCCTCCTGAGATCGTCAGATTACTTGGCACCGGCGCTTCGAAATCAAAGACGTTCAAATTACCAGCCACAGAGAGAAAATTACTTGCTGCCGCCTGGGAATTCACCATATCCGCAAGCGAAGCGACGCTGTCATCCGTACCAAGGTAAGTGACGGGCACCGCGTTGGCGGATAGCCCCATCACGGATAATGACAAAGTTGCGATTACCTTTAGTTTCATTTTCATGTTGTCTCTCCATTGCAATCGAGCCGTTTTAAAGGCCAAACACACTGTCACCATATTCCTTGGCGGTGCTGCGAAGACCTTAACTACTAGCCAGCAATACTCGAACCGGCTAGCGCTTTTTCTCGTTTTTTTATGCGGTTAACGCTTAACTCTCGAATCGAGAACCAAGAACCTGTTTATTTTTTCGACACCCTGAGAGCAATTATGTAAACGCCCGTACAAACATCGACCTCCTTGATAGATATAAACAAGGAGAAACTCCATACTCTTCAAGAACCGTCCCGATGACTGATAAAATCCCTTTCAATACTCAATCTGCCGTGTGCTGTATGGACTCGGCACACTCTTCGCCCAGTCAACAGTCCCATAACCGAGCACAACTTGAATCAATCAACTGTTTTCAATCAACCCGGAGAGCACTCGAAAGCCACCGAAAGTGCTCACGTGCATCCCTCCCGCCGCTTCTGCGTGGCCCCGATGATGGACTGGACCACCAGTCACTACCGCTATCTGGCACGCCAGCTTAGCCGGCATACCCTGCTCTACACCGAGATGGTCACCACAGGCGCGCTGATCCACGGCGACACAGCACGCTTTCTGCACCACGACGAAGCAGAATACCCGCTGGCCCTTCAGCTTGGCGGCAGCGATGCTGGCGAACTTGCCCACTGCGCCAGACTGGCACAGCAATACGGCTTCGATGAGGTCAACCTCAATGTCGGGTGCCCGAGCGATCGGGTTCAGAACAACATGATCGGTGCCTGTCTGATGGGCCACCCGGACAAAGTCGCGGAAGGGGTACGCGCCATGATCGAGGCAACCGACCTGCCGGTCACCGTGAAGCACCGGATCGGTATTGATGGGCGGGAATCCTGGGACGATCTCTGCGAGTTCGTGGAAAAGGTGTCGGAAGCTGGCTGCCGGACGTTTATCGTGCACGCGCGGATCGCGATTCTTGAGGGTTTGAGTCCCAAGGAGAACCGGGAAGTCCCTCCGCTCAAATACGACTGGGTTTACCGGCTGAAAGCAAAATATCCGCATCTGGAGATCATCATCAACGGCGGCATCAAGACCTTTGATGAGTGCCACGAGCATCTCCGGTATACCGATGGCCTTATGCTGGGCCGGGAGGCGTATCACAATCCCTGGCTGCTGGCAGGGGTTGATCCGGAGTTTTTCGGGCAGGCGGCGCCGGTGGAAACACGACATCAGGCACTTCGGGCCATGCTTCCGTTTATCCAGAGCGAACTCGAGCGCGGCGTATTCCTGACCCACATGTCCAGGCATCTTCTCGGTCTGTTCCACGGCCAACCTGGCGGTCGGCAGTTCCGTCGCTATATCAGCGAGAACGCCCATAAATCCGGTGCTGGCCTGGAAGTGATCGAAACCGCTCTAGAAAAGGTTCGTGAACCGGCGGCGCCGGAGATTGCCGAAGCTTAATCGCCGGCGATTGCCAGTATACCTTTTGTTGTCTTGTTCCTGTCAGGGCGGCCCGTTATTGTAGGCATATAGCCGGCGCCCGGGATTGGGGCGCACCAATAACAATGCAACCGGGACGACAGGACGAATGACCAGCAAGCTCGACCAACTGAAAACCATGACCACGGTAGTGGCGGATACCGGCGATATCGAAGCCATTGCGAAATGGCGGCCGGAGGATGCCACCACCAATCCATCCCTGCTGCTCAAAGCTGCCGCTTCCGACGCTTACCGGCCGATGCTGGACAAGGCTGTGGCAGAAGCCCGGCGGCATGGCGGCTCAGACGCCGAGCAGTTGACCCTGGCCACGGACATGCTGGCCGTGCTTGCCGGCCGGGAAATCCTGAACCTGATTCCCGGCGTGGTGTCCACCGAGGTTGATGCTCGCTTGTCCTTTGATACCGCCGGTACGCTGGAGCGCGCCCGCCGCCTGGTTGAGCTATACGACAAGCAGGGCGTCGACACCAGTCGCGTACTGATCAAGATTGCTTCCACCTGGGAAGGCATCCGGGCTGCCGAACAACTGGAGAAGGAAGGGATTCGCTGCAACCTGACGCTGCTGTTTTCGTTCATCCAGGCTGCAGCCTGCGCCCAGGCCGGCGCGTTCCTGATTTCGCCCTTTGTCGGTCGGATTCTGGACTGGCACCTTGCCAGCACCGGCCGCGACAGCTACCCGGCCCCGGAAGATCCAGGGGTGCTTTCGGTTTCCCGCATCTACAATTATTACAAAGCCAATGGCTTCAACACCGTGGTGATGGGTGCCAGCTTCCGAAATGCCGGGGAAATCGAAATGTTGGCAGGCTGCGACCGTCTGACCATCAGCCCTGCCCTGTTGCAGGAGTTGCAGGATGACCATGGCGATTTGCCCAGGCAACTGGTTGCTGAAACGGCCAACTCACCGGATCGGTTTGGCACTATCGACGAGAAACTGTTCCGCTGGGAATCCAACGAGGACGCCATGGCGACCGAGAAGCTGGCCGATGGCATTCGCCGGTTCACAGCCGACCAGATAGAACTGGAAAACCGGGTCCGGCAGCTAGCCAAGGCCGCCTGACGCAAAGCCCCGAACCAAACATAGAAGTAGGACGGTCCGATCATGATCGAGAGCCTGAAAAAACTGTTTGCGGCACCGGAAGCTGAGAGCGAGAAACCGGATTCTCACCAATTGGCCGTGGCTGCAACCGCTTTGATGGTTCAGGTTTCACGGATCGACCAGCACGAAGACAAGCGCGAGCTACAGGCCATTGTGGATGGGGCGGTGAAAGCGCACCAGGTTACCAGGGCCGAAGCAGAAGAGATCCTTCAGGATGCCCTGAGCCATGCAGACGATGCCACATCGCTCTATGAATTTACCGGCCAGATCAACGAGTGCCTGGACCAGGAGGGCAAACAGGCCCTGCTTGAGAGTATCTGGCGAGTGGCGTTTGCGGACGGCCGCATCGACAAGTACGAAGAACATCTTATTCGCCGCATGGCAGACCTGCTGCATCTTAATCATCGGGAGTTCATGCAGGCGCGGCACCGGGCGCAAGACGCCGGTTCTTAAAAGGAGACAGCATGCTAGCGATTCTTCATCCGAATACCGCTCTGGACAGCGAAGAATACCGACAGACCATGCACTACCTCGAGAATCTTCCGAACGTCTCTGTTCGGGTTCATGAGGTTCAGGGTGCGACCCAGAGGCTGACCGAAATCTATCTTCTCGGGGACACCAAACCCCTGAACAAAGAAGAAATCGAGGCCCTGCCTGCAGTTGAACGCGCCATTCGCATCTCGGACGACTACCGTATTCTCGGCCGCCACCGGGATGATCGACGGCAAAGTGGCTTCACCTACAACGGTGTAGAGTTCAACCAGTCCAATCTGAACATTTTTGCCGGTCTGTGCGCCGTCGATGTGCCCGAGCATGTCGACATGATGATGCAAGCCCTTGAGGACAGCGGCGAAGTTTGCACCCGAATGGGCGCCTACAAGCCGCGCACGAACCCTTACTCGTTCCAGGGCCACGGCAAGGGCTGCCTGCCCTGGGTGTTCGAGAAGGCGGGCAAGCATGGCATCAAGGTGATTGCCATGGAGATCACCCATGAAAGCCACATTGAGGAAATCGACACCTGCCTCGAAAAACTCGGCCGGCCCACCGGCGTGATGCTGCAGGTGGGCACCCGTAACACCCAGAACTTCGAGCTGCTGAAGGCTATTGGCCGCCAGAATACCTATCCGGTACTACTCAAGCGTGGATTCGGGATCACCCTGAATGAATCCCTCAACGCCGCCGAATACCTGGCCAGCGAAGGCAACGCCAACGTGATCTTCTGCCTGCGGGGAATGAAAACCGAGGCCGGCCAACCCCACCGGAACATGGTGGATTTCGCGCATGTGCCGGCGGTCAAGCGCCTCACACGTATGCCGGTATGTGTGGATCCTTCCCATTCGGTTGGAAGCCGCGAGCAGTCTCCGGACGGCATTCTTGATGTCATGCATGCGACCGCCCAGGGCGTCGTGGCCGGCGCCAACATGGTGCTGGTGGATTTCCACCCCAAACCTGAAAAAGCCCTGGTGGACGGTCCTCAGGCCCTGCTGATGAACGAGCTGCCGGCGTATCTGGAAGACATTCGCCTTTGCCATGACACCTGGAAGAAGCGCCAGGCCATTTACCAGCGGCTGAAGGATGACAAAGCGGAATGATTGTCTACGGACACAGAGGCGCAAAGGGAGAGGCCCCCGAAAACACTCTTCCCGGATTTGTTCATGCTTATCGGCATGGCATCCGGCATTTCGAGCTGGATCTTGTGCTGTCAAAGGACGGCAAGCCGGTACTGGTACATGATCTGTCGGTAGACCGGACAACCAGCCAGAAAGGCAGCATCAGCCAATACACCGCTGCCGAGCTGGCGACTATGGACGCCCGGCGCAACACCAGCTCCTGGCCCTCTCCCACCGGTATTCCGACACTCGAAGACCTGCTGGATCAGTTCGACGATATCGAGCACTTGCAGCTGGAAGTCAAAAAAGACAGTCGCCAGCGGCTCAATATCCTGTGTAACCGTCTGACCGAGGTCATTCAGCGCAGGAACCTCTATCAGACTGCGGCAATCACCTCTTCAGACATCTGGTTTCTGAAGCAGATACGGCGGCGCAACAGGAACATCCGTCTTGGCCTGGTAGCCGAACGAAAATTCCCGCGGCCCCTCAGTATCGCAAGCCGTCTGGGCTGCGAGTATCTCTGCATAAACTGGAAGTTGTGTTCAAAAGCGCTGGTGGAACAGGCACATCGACGCGGCATGCACGTGTCTACGTGGACTGTGAACCGCATTCACGACATGCTGCAGTTGGAAGAGATGGGAGTGGACAGCATCATTACTGACTACCCCACAAGTACCCGTATCTTTTTCGACAACAGGGCGAGGTCCGCCCTGTCCTTGCCTCAGAGCCGGGAATCAACGTCACTCAACAGTGAAGCAGTATCTACTGGCTGAAATTGCCGGCTTGGGTCAGATGAAAACACTCATCTGACCCCGTTTTCGCAGATGGCTCAGAAGATCCGGTTGAGGCCGTTCAGTGCCGCGACCCGATAGGCCTCAGCCATGGTCGGATAGTTGAACGTGGTGTTGATGAAGTAGTTCAGAGAGTTAGCCTCCCCTTCCTGATTCATGATCGCCTGACCGATGTGGACGATTTCCGCTGCCTGATCCCCGAAACAGTGGATACCCAGAATCTCGCGGCTCTCCCGGTGGAACAGGATCTTAAGCATGCCAACAGCTTCTCCGGTAATCTGGGCTCTGGCCAGATCCTTGAAGAACGCCTGCCCGACTTCATAGGGCACCTTGGCTTCGGTCAATTCACGCTCGGTTTTGCCAACGGAACTGATTTCCGGGATGGTGTAAATCCCGGTCGGCACATCCGACACAAAACGGAAGTACTCATCGTCAACGATATCCGAAGATGCCGAGCGGCCCTGGTCATAGGCCGCGCTTGCCAGACTCGGCCAGCCGATCACATCGCCGGCCGCGTAGATGTTTTCCACCTCGGTGCGGTAGTGCTCGTCAACGGCCAGTTGGCCGCGACCATTGGGAACCAGGCCAATATTCTCAAGACCCAACTTCTCGGTGTTGCCACTGCGGCCGTTGCACCACAGGAAGGCGTCGGCACGGATTTTCTTGCCGGACTGCAGCGACAGCACCACGCCGTGGTCATCACCCACAACCGATTCATACTGCTCATTATGGCGAACCAGAACGCCGTTATTGCGCAAGTGATAACTCAATGCATCCGAGATCTCGTCATCCAGGAACGACAACAGCCGGCTACCCGGGTTGATCAGATCTACCTTCACACCCAACCCGGCGAAGATCGAGGCATATTCTGAACCAATAACGCCAGCGCCATAGATAATCAGGGTTCTGGGGGTATGAGACAGATTAAGAATGGTGTCCGAGTTATAGATCCGGTGGTGACGGAAATCCACGTCCGGTGGCAGATAGGGCCTGGAACCGGTGGCAATGATCGCCTGCTTGAAGTGCAGGGTCTCCGAGGACTTGCTGCCACGGACTTCTATGCGGTTCTGGTCGATGAAAAAGGCCCGACCGTTGATCAGATCAACCCGGTTGCGGGAATAGAACTGGGTCCGGAGCTTGACCTGCTTGCCAATGACCTTCTGGGCGTTCTGAAGCACCCGCGGGAAGGAGAACCAGCGAGGCTCCCCGATATCCCGGAACATCTGATTGGTGTTGAAGGTGATGATCTGTTTGACGGAGTGGCGCAGCGCCTTGGAGGGGATGGTGCCCCAGTGAGTGCAGTTCCCGCCGACGGTAGGCTTGTCTTCGATGATCGCGACTCGTTTGCCGTGTTTCGTCGCATTCATCGCCGCGCCTTCGCCGGACGGACCGGCGCCGATAACGACGACGTCGTAATGATGTTCTGCCATGCGCGCAGTGACTCCTTATCTACGTCGTGAAAAAATGGTTGTAATTGTCAGGAACAGATCAGTGCTTGCTGGCGTCGTAAGCCAAAGCCTCGGGGTCTTTACCTTCACTGGCCAACCGCTCGTTTTCCTCTTCGCACTTCTGGGTATTGCCACCGCAGATATCACAGGACTGGCTGATACCTAGAGCCCCGATCCCACCGCAGGTTCCACTGATGGGCTTACGCCCCAGAATCACGCCGATGGACATGGCTGCAACCAGCAGCACCACAATAAACAAAACCAAAAGAAAGGTACCCATGTTGCCCTCCCCTCATTGAGTCACGTAGGACGAAAAGGCCGGCGTCTGGTGCGTCTCGAAGCCCTCTTCCGTCCTGACAATAAAATAGGCCGGGATATTTTCCCTCACCGCGACCTCATTGGCCCGCTCGTAGCCCATCACATTAAAGCCGGTCGCCAGAGCGTCTGCTGTCATACAATCGTCTGCGATAACGGTGACCGATGCCAGCTTGTGTGCAATCGGTTCACCAGTCGCAGGGTCTATTGTATGGGAATAGCGACGCCCTTCCGATTCGTAATAGTTACGATAATCACCCGATGTTGCCATAGCGCGTGATTCCAGCGCCACCACCCGGTTGACCTGGCGCCCCTCAGACATCGGCTGTTCGATGGCCAGACGCCAGGTGCTACCATCCGGTTTCCGACCATTGACCCGAACTTCTCCGCCGATCTCCACCAGATAAGCCTCTACGCCTTCACTCTCGAGAAAGCGAGCAACTGCGTCCACACCATAACCCTTGGCAATGGCCGACAGGTCCACATATTGCGGTGGTGTCGCACGCACGGCTGGCGGATCTGCCCGCAACTCAAGCTTTTCGAAGCCGGTCGCGGCAAGGGCGTTCGTGAGCGATTCTCTCGACGGAATCTGTTCCGGCCGTGCCTGGGGCCCAAACCCCCATAGATTCACAACAGGCCCGATCGTTACATCGAAAGCGCCATCGGTCATCGTTGATATCTCATCGGCCTTCTGGAGCACCTGAAACAACCGGGCTGAGACGGGGATCCACTCGGACTGATCGGATAGTTGATTGAAGCGGGATAACTCCGAATCGTCGCGCCACGTCGACATCGACGCGTCAACACCCTCCAGCACCTCGTCAATGCCACTTGCGAGAGTCTCAAGCCTCTGCTGATCCTCGGTCAATATGACATTGATGTGGTAACTGGTACCGAAAACAGGGCCGGAGATTTCCCAGATTTTTTCTTCTGGCTCAAACGAACAACCCGCCAGAACGGCAAGGGCCAACGCTATAAAAGCGCTGGCCAAGGCCACCCTGGCGGGTCGTAACATGCTGAATGTCATCAGGACTGCTTAGCCTCCAAAGTCATCCAGCATGATGTTTTCGTCCTCTACACCCAGATCTTTGAGCATCTTGATGCAGGAGGCGTTCATGATTGGGGGCCCACACATATAGTACTCGCAATCTTCCGGAGCCGGATGGTCCTTCAGATAGTTTTCATACAACACGTTATGGATAAACCCGGTGGGGCCTTCCCAATTGTCTTCGGGCAGCGCATCGGAAAGTGCAACGTGCCACTCGAAGTTGTCGTTCTCTTCCTGCAGCCCGTCGAAATCTTCCACGTAGAACATTTCGCGAACGCTTCGCGCGCCGTACCAGAAGCTGATCTTGCGCTTGGAGTTCAGACGCTTGAGCTGATCAAAGATATGGGAACGCATTGGCGCCATACCGGCACCACCACCGATAAATACCATCTCGGCGTCGGTCTTCTTGGCGAAGAATTCACCGAATGGCCCCATCACGGTAACCTTGTCACCCGGCTTCAGGTTGAACACGTAGCTCGACATGATGCCCGGATTGTGGTCTGTGCCAGGAGGCGGCGTGGCGATACGGATGTTGAACTTGAGAACACCCTTCTCTTCCGGGTAGTTCGCCATAGAATAGGCCCGGATGGTCTCTTCCTTGTTGACCGCCTTGTAGCGCCAAATGTTGTGCTTGTCCCAGTCCTCGTGGAACTCTTCCTCGATATCAAAATCCTTGAAGTCAATTTCGTAGGGAGGGCACTCGAGCTGAACGTAACCACCGGCCCGGAAGTCCACTTCCTCGCCTTCAGGCAACTTGAGTACGAGTTCTTTGATGAAGGTAGCCACGTTGTGGTTGGAGACAACCTCGCATTCCCACTTCTTCACGCCGAAGAATTCCTCAGGCACTTCCACCTTCATGTCCTGTTTAACAGGAACCTGACAGGACAGGCGCCAGCCTTCTTTCTCTTCACGGTTAGTGAAGTGGGTCTTCTCCGTTGGCAGCATGGCGCCGCCGCCCTCAAGGACCTTGCACTTGCACTGGGCACAGGTACCACCGCCACCACAGGCAGAAGACAGGAAAATGCCACTGTTCGCCAGAGTACCGAGCAGCTTGCCGCCGGCTTCGGTCTTCAGCGTATGTTCGGGATCATCGTTGATCTCAATGGTCACATCACCGGTGCTTACCAGCCTGGACCGGGCCGCAAGAATCACTGCGACCAGGGCCAGAACGATAACGGTGAACATGACCACGCCGAGAATAATTTCTGTATTCATGGTCTCGCCTTTTCGTTAAACCGAATCACCGGGTGAATTACAGTGAGATACCGGAGAAGGACATGAAGCCCAGGGACATCAAACCAACGGTAATGAAGGTGATACCCAGGCCACGCAGGCCTTCCGGAACGTCACTGTACTTCAACTTCTCGCGGATACCCGCCAGGGCAATGATCGCCAGAGCCCAGCCGAGGCCGGCACCGAAGCCATACACCACACTCTCGCCGAAGGTGTAGTCACGCTCCACCATGAACAGCGAGGCACCAAGGATGGCGCAGTTCACTGTGATCAGTGGCAGGAATACACCCAGAGCTGCATAGAGCGCAGGAATGTACTTGTCCAGCACCATTTCCATGATCTGGACAATAGCCGCGATTACACCGATATACGTCAGCAATCCGAGAAAGCTCAAGTCGACATTTGGCAGACCTGCCCAGTCCAGAGCACCTTCACGAAGGATGGTGTTGTAAAGCAGGTTGTTCACCGGAACGGTTACCGTCAGCACTACAACAACGGCGATGCCAAGACCAGTCGCAGCCTCGATCTTCTTGGAGATGGCCAGAAAAGTACACATCCCCAGGAAGAACGCCAGAGCCATGTTTTCAACGAAAACTGCCTTCAGAATCAGACTGATATAATGTTCCATCAGAAGGCCTCCTTGGCGACATGACGTGACATTTTGTAGTCAGGCTCTTCAACCTGCTCCGGCTTCCAGGTCCGCAGACCCCAGATAGCCAGGCCGATGATGAAGAACGCACTCGGCGGCAGCAGCAACAAACCGTTCGGAATGTACCAGCCGCCTTCGTTGACCACCGGCATCAGGGACACGCCGAACAGGGAACCAGCACCCAGCAGTTCACGGAAGAAGGCAACAAAGATCAGGAGTACGGAGTAACCCAGACCGTTACCGACGCCGTCCAGGAAGCTCAGCCAGGGGCCGTTCTTCATGGCGAAGCCTTCCGCGCGACCCATGACGATGCAGTTGGTGATAATAAGACCAACAAACACCGACAGCTGCTTGGAAATCTCATAGGCATAGGCCTTGAGCACCTGGTCAACCACGATTACCAGTGAGGCGATAATGGTCATCTGCACGATGATCCGGATACTGCCCGGAATCTGGGTACGTACCAGCGACACCGCGAGGTTGGAAAATGCGGTAACGGCAATAACCGCTGCACACATAACAAGAGTAACGTTCATGCTGGTGGTTACCGCCAGCGCTGAACAAATGCCCAGAATCTGCAGGGCAATCGGGTTATTGCTGAAGATCGGTTCGAAGAGAACCTGTTTGGCTGATGCATCTGCCATGATCAGACCTCCCCTTCACGAAGTTTTTGCAGGAACGGCGCGTACCCGCGGTCGCCCATCCAGTAGTTGACCAGTTGCTCAACGCCGCGGCTTGTCAGCGTAGCACCGGAGAGAGCATCAACCTTATGCTCCTTGTCCTGCGCATCGGCGCCAACACCGCCCTTGACCAGTCGCACCTGGGGCTCGGAACGGTCTTCGTTGTAGACCTCCTTGCCAACCCACTGGCGCTTCCAGCGCGGGTTGTCCACTTCACCACCAAGACCCGGAGTTTCTGCATGTGCATAGAAACCCAGACCTTCGATGGTGTTCAGATCACCCTCAAGAGAAATGAAGCCGTACAGCGTGGACCAGAGCCCGTAGCCGTGGATCGGAAGAACCACGCGGTTGATCTGGCCGTTCTCGCTCATGGTGTAGACCTTGGCAACATTCGGGCGGCGCTTGATGCCGGCCTTGTCTTGCGACGACGGAATGTTGGTAGACATCTGCGGATCGGAAGCAGCCCTGTACATGTCGTATTTCATCGGATCCTGGACACCCACGTCGGAAGGTTCGACGAATTCACCGGTGTCGAGGTCGACCAGGCGAACATCAAAACGCGCAAACGCTTCTTCAATCTGCTCGGCGCTGGAGCCGGACTCCAACATGCCGGCGGCAGACAGAATATTGGTCTTGATATCCAGGTTCTGGTTCTGAATCTGGGCCGGGCGCAGCAGAACTGCTGCCGTGGAGACCACGACAGAGAACGCTATACTCAGCACCAGCGCAACAATCAGCGTGCGGGAGACGGTTTCTTTAGCTTTAGCCACGAGCAAGCCTCCGTTTGATGTTCGCCTGAACCACGTAATGGTCCATCAGCGGCGCGAACAGGTTAGCGAACAGGATGGCCAACATGATGCCTTCCGGGAAGGCCGGGTTGATGACGCGAATCAGGATTGTCATTACACCCACCAGTATGCCGAAGCACCAGCGGCCTGTGTTGGTCATTGCCGCGGAAACCGGATCGGTTGCCATGAACATCATCCCGAAGGCAAAACCGCCCATGACCAGGTGCCAATGCGCCGGAATCGCGAACATCGGGTTGGTTTCAGACCCGATAATGTTCAACAGCAGCGACATGCCGATCATGCCGATCAGCACACCGCCAACAATCCGGTAGCTGGCAATTTTCATGGCCAGCAGGATCAAACCACCGATGAGCACCGCCAAGGTTGAGGTTTCACCCATGGAACCCTGAATCGTACCCATGAACGCACTCATCCAGCCGATCTGGGTTTCAAGGGCTTCCAGGCCGCCGCTTGCGGCCCAGCTCAGCGCCGTGGCGCCACTGAAGCCATCAACAGCGGTCCACACTGTGTCGCCGGATATCTGTGCCGGGTAGGCAAAGTACAGAAACGCGCGACCAGTCAGTGCCGGGTTCAGGAAGTTCTTGCCAGTACCGCCAAACACTTCCTTACCGATCACAACACCGAAGGTAATACCCAGAGCCACCTGCCATAGCGGGATGGTGGGCGGACAGATCAGAGCGAACAGCACCGATGTGACGAAGAAGCCTTCATTCACTTCATGACGGCGCACAGTTGCAAACAGCACTTCCCAAAATCCGCCCACAATAAATGTGACAGCGTAGATCGGAATAAAGTAAGCCATTCCATAGATGAAATTATCCAGGACGCCGGCACCTGCTCCGGTCGAGGCGAGTGCAGTTATAAAGGCGGTACGTAAACCGCCATCGCCGACCATGGCATCCGGCGTGGCTGCCAGATAGCTATTGGCCTGAAAACCAATGTTCCACATACCGAAGAACATAGCCGGGAAAGTACACATCCACACCGTGATCATGATGCGCTTCAGGTCTACCCCGTCGCGAACGTGAGCGGTTGTGGAAGTCACCTTACCTGGCGTGTAGAAAATGGTGTCTACGGCCTCGTACAAAGCGTACCAGCGCTCGTACTTGCCACCCTTTTCAAAGTGATGCTCGATTCCATCGAGAAACTGTCTGATAGCCATCGTGTTAGCCCTCGATCTCGATTCTGGTCAGGTTCTCGCGGAGAATCGGACCGTATTCATATTTGCCCGGGCACACGAACGTGCACAGTGCCAGATCTTCTTCATCCAGCTCCAGCGCACCGAGCTTCTGTGCCATCTCTGTGTCGCCGACAATCAGCGAACGCAGCAGCTGCGTTGGCAGAATATCCAGAGGCATGATCTGCTCGTACGCGCCGACCGGAACCATTGCCCGCTCACTACCATTGGTAGTGGTGGTGAAGTTGAAAAGCTTGCCACTGGCCAGTTTGGACAAATAGATGTTAAGCACCGAGAACCGATTCGGCCCCGGAGAAAGCCAGCCCATGAACTCGCGCTTGTTGCCCTCTTCGAGCACGGATACCTGATTGGCAAACCGGCCAAGGTACGCGCAAGGGCCGTCGCCGCGGCGACCACCGAAAACAGAGCCGGAAATCGCCCGGACTTCGCAGTCTGTGGCAGCTTCACCTTCCAAAAGTTCCGCGAGACTGGCACCCAGGCGGGTACGCACCAGGCGAGGATTCAGTGCCTTGGGGCCACCAATCGCCACGATACGTTCCACCGGCACTTCTCCGGATTCAAACAGCTTCGCGATGTCGATGACGTCCTGGTAATTGATACTCCAGACGGTCTTGCTGCCGGACACCGGATCCAGATGATGAATGTGGGTGCCCACATTACCCGCGGGATGCTTGCCATCAAACTGGTGCACCTCGACAGCATCGGACTTGGGAACCGCGACGTTGGATCCCGGCTTGCCGGTAACAAAGACCTTGCCGGTGGTCAGCCTGGCGAGGATCGTGAGGCCTTTTTCAAACGCCTCGCTGTTCTCGCCAATGATAACCGTCGGGTCCGCTGCCAGCGGATTGGTGTCCATAACCGAAACAAAAATGGAATGGGGAGCGGAATCAATCTCGGGAACCTTGCTATACGGACGCGTCTTGAATGCGGTCCAGAGCCCGGACTCCACCAGATTATCGACTACCTGCTGGCGCTCCAGGCCGGCAAGATCCGCTTCGCTGTAGCGCGCAAAGGTCTCAGCCTCATCGCCATCAATTTCGATGACGATGGACTGGAATACCCGACGCTCACCACGGTTGATCTCTTTCACAACGCCCGCGGCGGGTGAAGTATAACGAACGCCTTCGGTCTTCTTGTCCGTGAACAGCAGCGTACCGCGTTTGACACGGTCCCCCTCTTTCACAGCCATCGTCGGCTTCATGCCGATATAGTCAAAACCGATCAACGCCACGTGGCGAACGGGTTTGCCGTCTGTAATGGTCTGCTCGGGAGCGCCGCTGATGGGAAGATCCAGGCCTTTTTTGATCTTGATCATTAGCCTCATCCAATCATCAGAAACTTTGCAATGGATTCGTAACGCCCGACACCTGCGGCCCAGAAAAACCATGAGAAACGGAGTGCCAGACGTACCCAAAATCGCGCCAATTATAGAGATTAAGGAATCCTATTTCCACCAGAAACCGGAACCGGTTAAAAGCCGACAGCTAATCGAGCCTGGCAAATGGCTATAAAAACAAAAACCCCGGCAGCCAGCGCTGCCGGGGTTTTTGAATACCTTTATCTCACCAGATCGGTGCAATGTGCTCAGTCTCTCGCACGTTTGGGGAAGATCGGGTAATTTACGCCCGCCATCTGGTTTACCACACGGACGACCTGGGCGCTGTAGCCGAATTCGTTGTCGTACCAGACATACAGAATCAGACGCTTACCGCTGGCAATCGTTGCCTGGGCATCAACAATACCGGCGTGGCGGGAACCAACAAAGTCGGTGGAAACCACTTCCGGAGAGTTCACGAAGTCGATCTGCTTCTGCAGCTCCGAGTGCAGAGCCATATCCCGCAGATATTCGTTAACACCTTCCACATCAACGTCTTTCTTGAGGTTGAGATTCAGGATCGCCATGGAAACGTTCGGCGTTGGCACCCGGATCGCATTGCCGGTCAGCTTGCCTTTCAGAACCGGCAGCGCCTTGGCGACGGCTTTAGCAGCGCCTGTCTCGGTAATTACCATGTTCAGCGCCGCACTGCGTCCACGACGGCTGCCCTTGTGGTAGTTATCAATCAGGTTCTGGTCATTGGTGTAGGAGTGAACGGTCTCGACATGACCGTCTTCGATGCCGTACTCGTCCTCAATCGCCTTCAGTACGGGGGTGATGGCGTTGGTGGTACAGGAGGCCGCTGACAGGATCTTGTCTTCGTCGGTGATCCAGTCGTTGTTGATGCCATAAACGATGTTCTTGATGTCGCCTTTGCCCGGAGCGGTCAGGATAACGCGGCTGACGCCCTTCGATTTCAGATGGAGGCCAAGCCCCGCTTCATCACGCCACTTACCGGTGTTATCGATCACAATGGCGTTATTGATGCCGTACTCGGTGTAGTCCACCTTGTCCGGTCCGTCCGAATAAATCACCTTGATGTAGTTGCCGTTGGCAATCAGGGCGGATTCTTTTTCATCAACCGTTATGGTGCCATCGAACGGCCCGTGCACAGAGTCACGACGCAGCAGGCTGGCACGCTTCTCAAGATCGTTTTCCGCACCGCCCTGACGAACGACAATCGCGCGGAGGCGCAGGTTGTTACCGCCGCCCGCTTTCTCAATCAGGATTCGCGCCAGAAGACGACCGATACGGCCGAAGCCATACAGGACAACGTCTTTGGTGTCGTTATGGGCGTCTTCTTCAGACTGTGCGGCGTACTGCCCGACAACCGCACCGATTTCGCGCTTCAGAAATTCGGTGAGATCACCACCTTCGTCCTTGAACTTGACCGCCAGCTTGCCGATATCCACGTGGGCCCGACCAAGATCAAGCTTGTCCATGGCCTGCAGGATCGGCAGGGTGTCGTGAACAGAGAGCTCGCTGTCTTCAACCTGACGCACAAAGCGGTGGGCGCGGATGATATCAATAACCGACTGGTTGATGATGGCGCGGCCGTATACAGAAGTAACCACATTATTCTTGCGGTAGAGGCGGCCGATCAGCGGAATCATGGCTTCCGCGGTGGATTCTCTTTCTGTCCAGTTGGACAGGTGCTGATTGATCTGTTCGTGACTCACGCTTGAACCTCTGCAGTTGGCACTGGGAAATTGGGGCGCACATTATCCAATTTAATCCGGTCGACCGCAAATACGGCAGGCCATGACCTTCGTATAGGACGCGCTTGCCAATTAAGCAAGCGCTGACCGGAGCGCGGGCGCCATGACAGTGCCGGGCGCGAGCGTTAGAATACGCGCCTTACCGCCGCCCGGACATCCACAGCAGGAGAGCCAGACCGCCCATGAGCCAAGGTGCCAGCACACGCCCGTCGCCCCGACCAATGATTGCCCCCGAATTTCCAACGCGGCCGGCCGATCACAGAACATGGGGTCAATTGCACGGCAGCAGTGACGCGCTGGCCATCTGTGAGAGTGCCCGCGCGCACAAGGGTCTGACATTGGTCATCACCCGCAGCACCGCCGACGCCATCCGGCTTGAACAGGCCATGCGCTTCTTCCTCGGGCTGCCTCCAGAAGAAGATGGCCCGGCGGTGAGCGACGACGGGCTGGAGCTGCTCTCCCTGCCAGACTGGGAAACCCTGCCCTATGATCTGTTCTCGCCTCATCAGGACATCATCTCCCGGCGAATCCGGACGTTGCACCGCCTGCCCTCCACCAGTCATGGAGTTCTGGTGGTTCCGGCACGAACCCTGATGCACAGGCTGCCGCCGGTAAACTACCTTCAGGGCAATACTCTGCTCCTGGAAGTGGGACAGTCCCTGGCTATAGATAACTGGCGAATGCAGCTGGAAGCCGCAGGTTACCGCCACGCCGAGAACGTTTACGAACACGGCGAATACGCTGTCCGGGGTGCCATACTGGACATTTTCCCCATGGGCGCCAGCCAGCCTTACCGGATTGATCTGTTCGACGATGAGATCGAAACCCTCCGCACGTTCGATCCCGAAACCCAGCGCTCGATCGACCGCATTGACCGCATTGAGCTGCTGCCCGCTTTCGAATTCCCCTGGCACAAGGAGGCACGATCGGGGTTCCGAAGCCGCTGGTTCGAACAGTTCCCGGAGGCCGACAAGGACACGCCCATCTACCAGGACGTAACACACGGCATCACCCCGCCGGGTATCGAG
Organism: Marinobacter sp. es.048; assembly: GCF_900188435.1. Taxonomy (NCBI): domain Bacteria; kingdom Pseudomonadati; phylum Pseudomonadota; class Gammaproteobacteria; order Pseudomonadales; family Marinobacteraceae; genus Marinobacter; species Marinobacter sp. es.048. The sequence continues at coordinate 2,050,542 of NZ_FYFA01000001.1, read as the reverse complement.
TACTACCTGCCGCTGTTCTTCGACGAGACGGCAACCCTGTTCGACTATCTGCCCGGTGCCACCCATGTCTTTACCGCCGACGGACTGAACGATGCGGTCAGCCATTTTGACAGCGAAACCCGCAACCGGTACGAAGACCGACGCCACGATCGCCTGCGGCCTATCCTGCCGCCTACCCGCCTCTTCCTGCAGCAGGAAGAGCTGTTCAGGCACCTGAAAGCCTTCCCGAGGGTAACGGTCTCCTCCGAAATCCACGATTCCGCCGGGTCGGTGAATTGCCCGACAGAAACTCTGCCGGACATCGCCATGGATGGTCGGGCCTCAGATCCTGCCGGTCGTCTCAAGCGATTTCTCGGCGAGTTCGACGGCCACGTACTGATCTGCGCCGAATCTTCCGGTCGGCGAGAAGCCCTGATGGAGAACCTTGCCGAGCAGGGCCTTGAGATGAAAACCCTCTCTGGCTGGCAGTCCTTCCTTGAAGACAAAAAGAGCCCCCTGGCCATTACCATTGCTCCGATGGAGCAAGGCCTTGTGCTCCCCGCGCATTCCGTTGCCCTGATTACCGAGACAGCCCTGTTCGGAGAACGGGTGTTGCAGCGACGCCGTCGTGAAAAGCCCACAGAAACCGACGATGCCGGTTTCCGGGATCTGTCGGAATTGCGGATTGGTGCGCCGGTGGTTCACATTGACCACGGCGTGGGCCGCTACCGGGGTCTGGAGACCATTACTGTCGAAGGCGAAGCCAGCGAGTTTCTGATGCTTGAGTACGCCGGCGGTTCCAAGCTCTACGTACCGGTTTCAAGCCTGCATCTTATTTCCCGCTATGCCGGCAATGACACCGAGCATGCGCCACTGCACAAACTGGGAACAGATCGCTGGAGCACGGCCAAACAGAAAGCCCTCGAGAAGATCCGTGATACGGCCGCCGAGCTGCTGGATGTCTACGCCCGCCGGGAAGCACGCAAGGGCTTCAGCTTTGAGGATCCGAAGGAGGCCTATCGCGCTTTTGCCGCCGGCTTCCCGTTCGAGGAAACGCCGGACCAGCAGGTCGCCATCCAGTCGGTGTTCGAAGACATGACCAGTGAGCGCCCCATGGACCGCCTGGTGTGCGGTGACGTGGGTTTCGGAAAAACCGAGGTCGCCATGCGCGCCGCGTTCATGGCGACATGGTCCGGCAAACAGGTAGCGGTTCTGGTTCCCACTACCCTGCTTGCCCAGCAGCATTATGAATCCTTCCGGGACCGCTTCTCGGACACGCCGGTTCAGGTTGAGCTGCTCAGCCGGTTCCGCACCGCGGGCCAGACCAGCAAGGCCCTGGAGGCCGTGGAGAACGGCAAGGCGGACATTGTCATCGGGACCCACAAACTGCTTCAGGGCGACATCAAGTTCAAGAATCTTGGACTGGTCATCATTGATGAAGAGCACCGCTTTGGCGTGCAGCAAAAGGAGAGGCTCAAAGCGTTGCGAGCGGAAGTCGACATGCTGAACCTGACCGCCACGCCAATTCCACGGACGCTGAACATGGCTATGGGGCACTTGAGAGACCTCTCGATTATCGCAACACCACCGGCACGGCGACTCTCGGTGAAAACCTTCGTGCGCCAGAAAGACAACGCCATGGTCAAGGAGGCCATCTTGCGGGAGATTCTCCGCGGCGGTCAGGTCTATTTCCTCCATAACGATGTGGCGACCATCGAGAAAACCGCAGAGGATCTCCGATCACTCATTCCCGAAGCCCGCGTGGGCGTCGCCCACGGCCAGATGCGGGAGCGGGATCTGGAAAGGATCATGTCGGACTTCTATCACAAACGTTTCAACGTGCTGGTTTGCTCGACCATCATTGAAACCGGCATCGACGTTCCCAGTGCCAACACCATCATCATCGAGCGGGCCGACAAGTTCGGCCTGGCTCAGCTTCATCAACTCCGGGGTCGCGTGGGCCGGTCTCACCACCAGGCCTACGCATACCTGCTCACGCCGCCGCCAAAATCGATTACGTCGGATGCCAAAAAGCGTCTGGATGCGATTTCGGAGGCGCAGGACCTGGGCGCCGGCTTCATGCTGGCCACCCACGATCTGGAAATCCGCGGTGCCGGGGAGTTATTGGGGGAAGAACAGAGCGGGCAGATCGAAAGCATTGGCTTTACCCTTTACATGCAGCTGCTGGACGAGGCCGTCAAGGCGATTCGCGAGGGCCGAACCCCGAACGCCGACCTGCCACTGAGCCACGGCACTGAAATGAACCTGAGAATCCCGGCGCTGATTCCCGAGGATTACCTGCCGGATGTCCATAACCGTCTGATGCTCTACAAACGGATTGCCAGCGTGGACAGCCCGGAAGCATTAAAAGAACTTCAGGTTGAAATGATCGACCGGTTCGGATTATTGCCGGATCCGGCCAAAAACCTGATCCGCCAGACCGAGCTTCGACTCCGTGCGGAAGCCCTTGGCATCGTGAAAGTAGACGCCGGCAAGGAATGGGCGAGGCTCGAGTTTGGCAGCTCTACACCAGTCGATCCCCTGGTTCTGGTTAAAAAAGTGCAATCCGCACCGGACCAGTACCGGCTCGAAGGTGCCAACAGCTTTCGTTTTCGGCTGAAGGATGCCACAACCGGTGGTAAACTCGACGGCATTTCCCGGATGCTTGGCGAGTTGGAGCCTGCTAAAAAATGACGCGTCCGGCTCATGAACGGCCGACCAACATGTGGAGTACGACCCTTGCAAATTGATGGAATTCGCTGGTGCCGATACCCGACCCGGGCCATCCTGGCAGCCCTCCTGCTGAGCTTTGCAGGCACAGGTGCTGCACAGCAGCCTGACCGGGCTACCTTGCCCCTTGAGCCTGGCACCCCCGTTCCCGATGACTACTACCGGGCCGAGTTTGTGATTCTTGAGCGGATTACAGAACCCGAGTCTGTTAATGAGCAGATGTCTGGCCGCACAGTAGAGGAGCCGACGGAAACAGAGGAGGTTCTCTGGTCAGTACTTGAAAATGGCACCACGGAAACCACTCTGGAACTGGCGCCCCGCAACGATCTCCATCTAGCCAGCGCCGCTGCCAGACTTGAACGCAGTGGCCGTTATCGTGTGCTCGTGGCTGCTGGTTGGTACGAGGCGTTTCCACCGGATTACGAGGGGATACCCTTGCGGGTTGAAGCAGGCGACTGGCTCAACGAGGCTCGCACCCGCGAGGTTGAGGGCCGCATAACCATTGACCGGCAACGCTATCTGCACGTTAATGTTCATCTCAACCACTGGCAACTGGCGGAAGAGCCATCGGCGCTGCCTGCAGAGGCGGCGACCGAGCTCTCTGAAGAAACACCCCCCGCCCCGGACGCATCTGACGCTAGTGACTCCGCCCCAATGTCAGCAGCAACCGGAGAAGCAGCCGGTCAGCAACTACCCGTGCTGGCTGAACCCGCGCCCCTGGAATTGTTAACCTGGATCCGGGAAACCCGCCGGATGCGCAGTGAGGAAATCCACTTCCTCGATTCCCCCACCATCGGCGTACTAGTGTTCTTCAAGAAGATTGAGGCAACGGAGTAAGCACACCGAGGCCGGCCATCGAGACTTCGAGAATCCGTTTGACACCGGACATGCCCTGCTCGATGGCCGCCTCAATCTCTGCCATGGTAATAATGTGGTCGGATTTGCCGGCCGCCCAGTTCACCACCAGACCGAGACAGACGTAGCGCATACCCAGTTCCGCCGCCAGCGCGGCTTCCGGCATACCGGTCATGCCCACCAGATCGCAGCCGTCCCGTTCCATCCGGATGATTTCAGCCGCGGTTTCCAGCCTCGGGCCCTGGGTTGCGCCGTAAACCCCGAAACCGGAAAACGGCACGTTTTCTGCGCCGGCGGCATCGATCAGGATCTGACGCGCACTCTCATCGTAGGGCCAGGTGAAATCAATGTGGGTCACCGAGTCCAGATCCCCCTCGAAGTAGGTGCTGGCGCGCCCCCAGGTGTAATCGATAATCTGATCGGGAACAACCACATGGGCAGGCCCCATATCCGCATGAATACCGCCCACGGCGTTGACGCCAACCACCGTTCGGACACCGGCATCATAGAGGGCCTTGAGGTTTGCCCGGTAATTCACCTGATGGGGTGGGATACGGTGGGGATTACCATGGCGCGACAGGAAGATAACCGGCTGATCACCTAACCGCCCCTCAACCAGGGGCGCGGAAGGAATTCCCCAGGTCGTTCCTGCCTTGTTCTCCCCAGTGATTTCCAGGCCAGACAACGTGGTCAGGCCTGTACCACCGATAATGCCTACAGGATGCATTTTCTCCGGTGACGTCATTCTGACTCTCCTGAATCTTCTACATCTCCGGTGGTCTGGCGATTCTGCGATTTCTGCGCACTTTTCCCGGAGGAGGCTTCCCCACTCTGATTTGCCGAGCCGTCGGACTGCGATCTGGACAATCGAACTCCCTCGGGCAAGTGCAGAGTCCGGGTCGGGAAGGCCACCTCGGCTCCGTACCCTTCAATAATATCGCTGATCTTCAGCAGCACATCCTGTTTCACCCCATGGAACGGAACCCACTGGGTTGTCTTGGTAAAGCAATAAACCATGATATCCAGTGACGACGCATTGAAAGCCAGGAAGTTCACAATCAGGGTCTCATCGCTCTCGATGTCCTCATGCTGCTGAAGCATGGCTTTAATATCTTCCACGATCGTTGCCATCTGCCCGACATCGGCATAGCGGATGCCAATGGTCTCGTAGATCCGACGATTGCTCATGCGCGAGGGGTTCTCTACCGCAATGGTGGTAAACGCGGCATTCGGCACGTAAAGCGGACGCTTGTCGAAGGTACGAATGGTCGTCAGACGCCAGCCGATATGCTCGACCGTACCCTCGATATTCCGATCCGGCGAGCGCACCCAATCGCCGACCTTGAATGGTCGATCAAGATGAATGATAAAACCGCCAAAAAAGTTGGCCAGCAGGTCCTTGGCGGCAAAGCCAACAGCAATACCGCCCACGCCGCCGAAGGCCAGGACGCCGGAAATGCTATAACCCAAGGACTGCATTGCAATCAGCACCGCGGTAATCAGGACTACAGCCCGGGACAACTTGCTCACCGCATTAACGGTGGTGTAGTCCATGGGCTCTTTCATCTTTAGAGGAGACACCAGAATCCCCTCCGCTTCCTTGATCAGTCGCAATACCGCCCACACCAGGACAAAGATGAAACCGATCTGCAGAACAGACTCATTGGCCTTGAAGATCTCTGCTTCCGAGTATTTGTGAGCTACCTCCGCAGCCCAATAGACACCCTGCAGCCATACGAATGCGACAACTGGTTTGCGCGCCGCATGCAATAGCGCGTCGTCGAAGAGGTTTTTGGTCTGGCTGAATTTGCGCTCAAGCGCCGCGATAATGTGGCTGGCGATGTAGGCCACCGTGGCCGTCCCGAAAACCAGCGCAAACACGACAATTCCGACACGCCAGGCCTCAGACAGCAGCCCGAAATTCTCGATCCAGCCATTCACCATGGCCATAACATCCCCGATCATCGGATCCCTCTGGTTTCGAAAGGTTTATCGAATGGAAACGGCCGTTCCCGGCACGACGCGCTCAAACAGATCAATAATGTCTTCATTGCGCATCCGCACACAGCCGTGTGACAGCGGCACGCCCATAGGCTCGCTGTCAGGTGTGCCGTGAATGTATATGAAGCGGCGGAAAGTATCGACACCCGGGCCCCGGTTTTTGCCCCACTCGCGACCACATAACCAGAGAATCCGGCTCAGGATCCAGTCACGGTCAGGATGTAGACGGGAAAGTTCGGCGCTATAGGTTTCGCCTGTCGGGCGCCGGGCACGAAATACCGTTCCCTCCGGAACTCCGGCGCCAATACTCGCGCGAATATAATGTTCGCCTCGTGGAGTGCAGCCACTGCCATCGCTCTCACCCGGCCCGTGTGAACCGGTGGAAACCGGATAGGAGGCAATAAGCTCTCCGCCCTCGGTTTCAAGCCGCAGGCGCTGGAGGGTCAGATCAATGTCAATGCGGACTGATGCAGGATGCGTCAAAACCGGTCAGGCTCCCATGGAGATTCAGAGGAGAGCCTAACCGAGACAGAGGAATTCAGGCAACCGAGACCTTGCTGCCGGCGGGCGGAATCAACATGGCATCTTCAGCCTGCATACCGGCGGCCAGGAAGGGCACCAAACGGGCAGCAATTTCCTGGACGGTGGTTTCCACACCCAGCTTGTTCTGGAGGATATCCCTCAGCGCATCGCTGCTGGACATGGTGAACGCCGTTGCCCCGAGCATGAACTGGATTCGCCAGTAGCGATCCACCGACGACAGCTGTGGGGTCGCTTCCTTGAGCAGCCGCATGAATCGGCTGAAGGGCTCGCTATACTCCTGCTCGAGAAACTTGCGTAAATGGCCCTGGGACTGGGTGTAGGCAAGCCCGAGCAGGCGCATAAAGATCGAAATACCCTTTTCGTTACGCTGGGGCATGCGCACCGCACTTTCCGTGAGCGCCCAAAGCGTTTGATTCAGGGTTGGCGGCTTGCCGCTGCATCGTTCTTCAAGTTCATCAAAGGCGTTTTCCAGCGTGGCAGAAAACGGCGTCAGAAAGCGCGCGAACACCGCATGAATCAGGGCGTTCTTTGAACCAAAGTGGTAATTGACAGCGGCCAGATTTACTTTAGCCTTACTGGTAATCATTCGGAGCGAGGTTTCCGAGAAACCCCGGTCGGCGAACAGCTCTTCGGCTGCATCGAGAATCCGGTCAACGGTATCAGACTGCGCCATTTTGTTATCAAAGCCTCTAGCAAACGTCTGTTTGAAACATACGTTTGAAGCGCATCCATGTCAAGTTCTGGGGTCAGGCTCTGCCGCCACCTCTTCCCAGCCCTGGTCAATCGCTTCCTGGTTACCCTCGAAGAAGGCTTTCTGAACGCGGCTGTATGCCTTCTCTGCCTCCAGCAGGTATATCAGGTAAAGGCGTACGTGCTCCCGACGATTCAACTGGCGCGACAGGACTCGGTTCTCGGACGACCTGAGAAGATTGCTGAAGCGCGTGTTCTTCAGCGCAGGGTTAAAATCAGCCATTCGGGCACATTGCCAGACAAGGCCATCTGCCCCCTCCAGATGAGCAACGTGCTGCCTTGCCTCTCGGAGCATCCGCCGTCGGGTCATGATCAAATCAAGATAGGAAGGCTTGGTGGTGTAGATTCTGCGTACCGCCGGTATTCCCAGAAACAGAATGATCACAAAGGCACCGAAGCCGCCGCCGGCAATCCAGGCCGGGACAAATCCGGTCAGTCCACTCAGAAAGATGGCTGCGGCAATCAACGCACTGAACAACCATAGATCCCGACCCCGGCGCGCCTCGGCCATAGTAAAGTTGTCCGGCCAACCGTTCATGGCGAGCAGATCGAAGTCCATAAGCAGCACCCGGTCACACTGCCGCAGCATCAGCCGAAGTTTGCGTTGCCGGGATTCTGCCAACACCCTCTCGGTCCCGCGACTGTCCGCCTCCCGTGACTCCTCACCACCTAACGGTTTACCGGTTTTGGCAGCGGTGTCCGGGGCCTGATGGGACGGTGCATTTTCTGCGGCCTGACTAGCGGATACTGGCGCCGAAGCCTGGGCACCCGCAGTTATGGGCGCCGGCACAGGATCGGCCGCCCGGCCTGGCCTCAGTACCGGGGCCTGCGCCGGCTCATTCGCCTGGTTAGCAGCCTTACTCTGATTTTCAGCCATGACAGATTGTCCGAATTCAGGGGTTTAAACAGGTATCGACCATCGCATCGGATACTTGAATTCCCCCGCCTCAACCTTGGCATTGGTCAGCCCGCTCGTTATCCTTGGCGCACCTGCCAGAAAGGCATCCGCACACCACACCTAACGAGGTCGGGATTATGTTCACAGGCATTGTCCAGGGCATTGCAACCATCGAAGACGTCAGTGCCGAGCCCGGACTGAGCACCTTTGCTATCAGGCTACCGGCAGACAAAGCAGGCGGCGTGTCCATTGGCGCTTCGGTGGCAATCAACGGCACCTGCCTGACCGTGACACGCCAGGAAGACAGCGTGCTTTATTTCGATGCCATGCAGGAAACCCTGAGACTCACCACATTGGGGGACCTGAAAACCGGAGACCAGGTCAATTTCGAACGGGCCGCCCGAATCGGGGATGAAATTGGCGGTCATCTTCTGTCAGGGCATATCCACACGGCGGCGAACATCGTCGAAATCCTTCGCACGGAAAACAACGTTACGCTGTGGTTCGAAGTCCCCGACGAATGGGCCCGCTACATCTTCCCCAAGGGCTACATCGCCATCAATGGCGCCAGCCTGACCATCGGCGAAGTTCGTGGCAACCGGTTCAACATCCATCTGATTCCGGAGACCCTGCGCACCACAACCTTTGGCACCTGTGAAGAGGGTGAACGGGTGAACATAGAGATAGACAGTCAGACCCAGACCATTGTGGACACCCTGGCCCGCCTGGGTTACGACCGCCCGGCTCCCACTCTTTAACCCGTATGACCTTTTAGCGGTTGCCGGCCCGGAACACCACAAACTTGGGGCTGGCATCCAGCTGTTCTACCAGAGAAAAATACCGCCGCAGGCTTCGGTGATAGCCCAGGTGGCGATTTCCTACCAGGAGCAGGCGACCGCCCGGCCTCAGGTGTTGCGAAGCCTGCTCGAATAACCGCTGGGCAATGTGGTCACCGATCACACCACCCTCGTGAAACGGCGGATTCAGAAGGATCAGGTCGAAAGCGCCGGTACCTGTAACAATGCCATCGCTGTGAGAGAAAGTCGTGCTGGCGTCCGGAAAAGCTCGTTCAACATTATGGCGGGCACTGAGCAAAGCCTGGCTTGAAACGTCGCTGAAACCCAACTGTAGATCTCCTCTTTCCGCCAGCGTCGCCAGGCCCAGCACGCCGTTGCCACAGGCCAGATCAAGTACAGAGCCGCCGGACTGTATAGTCGATACCGCTTTCGCCACATGGGGCAGAAGCAAGCGAGTACCGATATCCAGATTTTCCCTGGCGAACACCGCGGGCATTGCCTCGACTGCCACATCGCCGTTCCGTCCGGTTAATCCATACCCCTTCCAGGTAGCTGACCAATTCGCCAGACTCGGTGCTCCTTTCCGGCAACGAATTGCCCGAGCCTTTTTTCTCGCGGGCAGAACCTGCTCCGTCTGCACCGCTTCGGCAAACACGTCGACGCTTTTCGCGGGCAGATGCTTGATCATGCCTCCTGCCAGCAAGACACCGGCATCAGCCATCACGCCATTGAGCCAGCGCAACAACCAGGCCAGATAGTCAGCCTGGCGCGGTATTCTCAATACCACCAGGTCGAACGGGCCTGCCGGGGGATCTATCCAGCTAAAAACAGATTCAGGTAAAGCAAACTCGGGGTTCAAGGAAACATTACTTGCCAACGCAGCGGGCAACAAAGCGCTGTCAGCAACGACGGTCGGCGACAGCCGCGAAAGCCCTAACGTCAGAGCCCCGAACTGGTCATCCACCACCAGGACCCGGGGCTCATCAAAGGCTGCCGCAGCGCCAAGAGCCTCTTCAAGCAGAAGCTCGTCCGCCGCATCCCACGCCCTGAGCGTCGGATCACCGGTGCCCGGCCGGCTGAGAGTCAGCGTGCCTTGCGAAAAAACGAGTTCGGCAGTTGTCATTTCGGGCATCCTGTGGGCTTTTTGTCACAAAAGCGCCATTCTAGGCTGTTTATTCTAGAAATTAACCCTAACGTGGAGGGTGTTCACGCTGAATATCCCTTTTCCGGTTGGCTCCGTTGTTCTGGACGCGAACCTCTTGCCCCTCACCCCAGGGGCTTTTTTCGTTCAGGAACGGCGAAAAGCGCGATAGACCGTAAAACGCCGATCTTCCCGCAGGCGTTCAACCGGTCCGATGCAGCGCTTCATCAATGGCTCATAGGGCAGAAAGCTGTTCGCCACCAGGCGCACTTCACCACCCGGTGCCAGATGACGCACCACCTCTCGAAGAAAGCGTTCGGTCATCGACAGGTCAGTTCTGACACCATTATGAAACGGGGGATTGCTCAGAATAACGGGCCAGGTGCCCTCCACTCCCGAAAGGCCATCCGAGGCCAGGATGCGTCCCGAAACGCCGTTGCGCTCATAGGTTGCCCGGGCACAGACGACCGCCTGGGACTGAACGTCGATTCCGTCAACCTTTACCCGGGGTTGGTTCTGCTGCTCATGCCAGCGGTGCAGCCAGGCACCAAGAACACCGGCGCCACACGCGAAGTCCAGGACAGAACTGGATCGCAACGGATTCTCGTCCAACGTTTCCAGCAACATCCTGGTGCCCTCGTCCAGCTCGCCGAGGCTAAAGATACCCGGCAGCCCAGCGACTTCCAGATGCACCGACTCGCAGTCAATGCCGGTCCAGGTCATCCACTGCTGAAGCGAGAATTCGGGCAGGGGTTCGATATGTTCCGCACACCAGACCTGGCAGTGCCTGGCACTGTCGGTCTTGGTCGCTTCAGGCGCCACGGCTTTAAGCTGTTTGACGGCTCCGGCAATGCCTTCTTTCTTCTCGCCAACAAGCACTAGCCGGGCGCCCCGCACAGCCAGCGAGCGCGCCAGGGCAAGACGCAGGTCAAGCTCCGCCCGCGCCTTGGGCAGAAACACGACCAGGGTGTCAAAGGTGCCGGCAGCCAGTGCCGGGTCGTCGTAGCCGAAACAGATCTGCCAGCCGTCGCGTCCGGCAAGCGAAGCACACACACCGACATGCTCACTCATGGCTATACCGCCGGCCGGCAGATTCGCCAGCAGTTCGTTGGCGGCTACGCCCAACAGGGCCACCCGCCCCTGCAACAGGTGGCGGTTTCGCAACACGGCGTCATGGGAATTGGGCAATGACATTGATTGGCTGATCCCGCGTGGATGGTTCGGAAACGGGATACTTTAACCGGAATGAGCCCTCGCGTCTCCCTAGGCAGGCAGAGACCGGAGGGCTATCAGAGGGCAAATACCATGGCAAACTCAGTTACTTGTAACGGGCGACCGTACCAACACGCAGAGCATCTTCAGGGGACATGCCCCAGTCTTCGGGTTGGCTGGCGTCAGAAGGTTTGCGTCCCCGACCCCGTTGATCCGGGCCGGCAGTACCGTCTTTACGCTGATTCAGGGCTGTCAGGGCTTTTTGCATCAGTTCTTTCATGGTCTACCTCCTCGCTTACTGCAGGATCTACTGTAGCAAAGCGGGAGGTGACCAACTGTGATGACGCCGAGGGTCAGGAAGTGACGCTCATCACGATTTTTTGACGCAATTTAACATTCTCTACTGGACGCTTTTCTGACGCCCCGAGCGCACCGGCCTCTGCACCAATTCATCGATACTATTCTGCCTGACCCGTTCACGATCCTCCTCGCTGGCGACTGACAACCCCATGTCCCGGAGAATCCCGTCAGCGACATCGTAGACAAAGCCATGCACCGTGAGTGGCTGCCCCCGCTTCCAGGCTTCCTGAACAATGTTGTTCTGGCAGACATGGCCTACCTGTTCAACAACGTTGAGCTCGCACAGCCGGTCCACGCGATCCTGAACGCTTGGCAAATCATCCAGCACCTGCTGGTGCCGGTCACGGACATCCTGAACATGACGAAGCCAGTTGCTGATCAGCCCAAACCCTTCATTGAGCAATGCCGCTCTCACCCCGCCACAACCATAGTGGCCAACCACCAGAATGTGCTTCACCTTTAACACTTCGATGGCGAACTGCAACACCGAAAGACAATTAAAATCCGTATGGACAACCACGTTGGCCACGTTTCGGTGAACGAAGAGTTCCCCCGGCAGAAGATCGACGATCTGGTTGGCCGGTACACGGCTGTCCGCACAGCCTATCCATAGGTATTCCGGTGCCTGCTGGTTCGACAGGCGGTGAAAAAACTGCGGATCCTGAGACTTGATGCCATCCGCCCAGGCCCGGTTTTTTTCAAGAAGATGGTCAAGCTGACCCATTATCCCACTCCGTTTGATGGTTCCCGATCATCGATTGAACGGGAATGCGGATTTCAAAGCAATACTCAGTTGGTCTGAACCTCTGCCCCAGTGTGTGGTTGGTGCATGGTGCTCTGGGCCAGATCCAGCAATTCGCGCAGGGCCACCGAGAACATCGCGTATTCTGGCTCTCTCACCCCCTTGAGCTCGGAAAGCATGGATTTCCAACGATCAATCATCTGCTGATGGCGCGACAGCCAGCTCTCCACACAGGCAGATACGTCTTCCGGCTTTTCCGCCAGCTTCAGAACGCCGGTAGTCAGAGCCCGCTGCTGCCAGTCCAGATCCTCACGGAAACTCTCCCGGGCCAGTGCCTGCCAGTGGGAAGCCGGTTGCATCGCCGCAATAGCGCTGGCAAACCAGTTCAGGTCAAGGCGGTCACCCAGCTCATAGTAGAGGTTGGCGACAGTTTTCAGGGGCATGCCAGAGGCTTCGTGGGCCTCAATGATACCCAGGGACGAATACAGGTACCCGGTACCCGAAACCACGGAGGCCAGCTCTGAAGGAAGGCCAGCATCCACAAGAGCCTGATGCCGTTTTTTCCAGGTGGTTTTGGCCTGATCACCAAGATACTCGGGCAGCCCGGCAGTAATTGCCCAGACGCTGTCGGCAAACCGCTCCATATGGTGCTGAATGCTGAGCTCAGCACGACGGTTACGCAACAGCCAGCGTACCGAGCGGCGCATCAGGCGCATGAGGTCCTGCATCAGCTCCATCTGCAGTTGGGCCGGTACATGAAAATCCAGGGCCTCAATCCTGTCCCACCAGTTATCAATACGAAATACATCCCGGGCGATGATCCAGGCCAGTGCAATGGAGGCCGCATCAGCTCCTGTCGATTGGTTCAAACGCTCCACAAAGGTAATCCCCATGTGGTTGACCATGTCATTGGCAATCTGGGTCGCGATGATTTCCCGACGCAGCTGATGCTCTCCAAGCTCCTTCGAGAATTTCTGGGTCAAATCCCGTGGAAACACCTTGTACATTTCCCCAGCCAGCAACGGATCGTCTGGCAGTGTACTGTCGATCAGGGTCTGTTTCAGATCGCCCTTCACATAGGAAATCAATACTGACAATTCCGGCCGGGTCAGTCCCTTCTTGTCCAGCTTGCGCTCGGTCAGGGTTTCGTCATCCGGCAGGAACTCCAGGGGCCGGTTCAGCTTACCCTCGCTCTCGAAGGTGTTCATCAGCCGGCGATACTCCTCCAGCCGCGTTGCCGCATCCTCACTGGCAATACTGATAGCCTGAGTTTGCCGGTAGTTATTCTTGAGCACCAGCTCCGCCACATCGTCGGTCATCTCTTCCAGCATGACGTTGCGCTGCTTGTTGGTAAGATCGCCCATGGCCACGGCCCGGTTGAGCAGGATCTTCATATTGACCTCATGGTCGGAACAATCCACGCCACCAGAATTATCGATGAAATCGGTGTTCAGGCGCCCGCCCCGCAGGGCGAATTCAATCCGGCCGAGCTGTGTAAGACCAAGGTTGCCGCCCTCACCGACCACCTTGCAGCGCAGCTCCGAACCATTGATCCTCAGACCGTCGTTGGCCTTGTCCCCGACATCGCCATGGGATTCGCTGGCGCCCTTCACGTAGGTACCGATACCACCCACCCAGAGCAGGTCGACCTGAGCCCTGAGTATGTGCGAGATCAGCATGTTGGGCGGCACCCGGTCCGATTTGATGCCCAACAGCTTCTTCATTTCCGGGCTGACCGGTATGGACTTGGCATTCCGGCTGAAGACTCCGCCGCCCTTGGAAATGAGTTTGCTGTCGTAATCGGTCCACGCCGAGCGAGCGAGCCCGAACAAGCGCTTTCGCTCCTTGAAACTTTTCTCCGGATCCGGCGACGGATCAATAAAGATGTGCACGTGGTTAAAGGCCGCAACCAGTTTGGTCTTCTCGGAGCAAAGCATGCCGTTGCCGAAGACGTCGCCGCCCATGTCACCAATACCGATGGCGGTGAATTCATCCAGAGCCGGGTTGATACCCATCTCCCGGAAGTGACGTTCTACCGACACCCAGGCGCCGCGGGCGGTAATGCCCATTTTCTTGTGGTCGTAGCCATTGCTGCCGCCGGAAGCGAAGGCGTCGCCCATCCAGAAGCCGTATTCCGCGGCCAGTCCGTTGGCAATATCCGAGAAGGTGGCTGTGCCTTTGTCAGCTGCGACCACCAGATAATGGTCATCTTCGTCGTGACGAATCACTCGGTCCGGAGACGCAATACCCGTATCCACGAGGTTGTCGGTAATATCCAGCAACCCCCGGATAAAGGTTTTATAGGCCTCTATGCCCTCCGCCTGGAACGACTCCCGGTCTGACGGATCGGGCAGGCGTTTGGCAACAAAACCACCCTTGGCGCCGACTGGCACGATGACTGCGTTCTTGACCTGTTGGGCTTTGACCAGACCCAGAATCTCCGTGCGGTAATCCTCGAACCGGTCAGACCAGCGCAAGCCACCGCGGGCGACCTTGCCACCCCTGAGATGCACACCCTCAACGCGGGGTGAATACACGAAAATCTCGAACATCGGCATGGGTAGAGGCATGTCCGGAATCCGGGATGGATCGAACTTCACGCTGATATAGGGCTTGGGACCGCCAGCCTCATCAAACTGGTAATAGTTTGTGCGCAAGGTTGCCTGGATCAGCTCCAGGTAGAGCCGAAGTACACGGTCCTCACTGAGATTCTCAACATCCTCAAGGCCGGCATTGAATTCGATTTCCAGTTTCTGCTGGGCTGCCTGGCTCTTGCCCGGGCTCTGATAGCGCTCCGGGTTAAAGCGTATCTCGAAAAACTCCAGCAACAACCGCGTCAGCTCAACATGATTTACCAGGGTGTTGGAAATAAAGGTCTGGCTGTTGGAGAACCGGATCTGACGCATGTACCGGGCATAGGTCCGCAGCAACGCGATTTCCCGCCAGCTCATGTAGGAAGAAAGCAGCATCCGGTTAAAGGCGTCGTTTTCCGCTTCGCCGTACCAGACCCGGCGGAACAGCTCCTCAAAGATTGGCCGAATACGGTGAATGTCCACGATATTGCCGGTGTGGGCCTTGAGGGTGAAATCGTGGATCCAGACCGTCTTGTTGTGCCTGTCAGTCACCTCGAAGGGGTGCTCACCGATAACCCGGAATCCCAGGTTATCGAATATCGGCATCACATCCGAAAGGGGCAAGGGCTCATCGGGGTAAAAGAGCTTGAAATGCAGCGTGCTCTCATCCTCTTCCAAAGCCCGGTAGAAGCTCATGGCCAGATCGTGATTGTTAGCCGATGCCGCAATGTGCTCCAGATCGATAGCCGCTCGCCTGGGCGAGAACATATCGGTATAACTGGCCGGGAAACCACCCGCCCACAGCCGGTAAAGTTCATTGCCCTGCTCTTCACCATAAGCCTCGGTCAAGGCTTCGGAGAGACCGTCACGCCAGGACTGGGCAAGCTCCATGACCTTTTCACGGATCTCCGCCGTAGGCAGTTGGCGGTTCTCAACCTGGGGTACCCGGATGGTGAACTGGACCCGCGCCAATACCGACTCGGAAAAGTGCGTTACGAACTCAACGTCCTCGGCTTCCAGCCGGTCTACCAACACCTGCTCTACCTTCAACCGCAATTCGGTGTTGTAGATGTCCCTGGGGAAGAACGCCAGGCAGGTAACAAACTGACCGTAGACATCTTCCCGCAGGAACAACTCGATGCGGCGGCGCTCCTGGATATACAGGATACTTTTTGCCACCTTGAGTAATTCGTCCGTCTCAATCTGGAACAGTTCATCCCTGGGATACACCGTCAGGATCTGCTCCAGTTCCTTGCCGGCGTAATCGTCACGGAGGAACCCGGACCGCTTCATTACGCTCTGGAACTTCCGACGCAGCAGGGGGATCTCGTCGGGCCGCTCATTGTAGACCCGAGCAGTGTAGAGGCCGAGGAAGCGACGTTCACCGACCACCTCGCCCTTGCTGTTGAATTTCTTGACCGCAATGTAGTCCGGGTAAGCAGGACGATGCACCCGTGAACGCTGGGCCGACTTCGCGAAGATGAAAATATCGTCGCACCGGGTCATTTCGTGTCGGGTGCGCTGTGGCAATTCATTCAGGCGAACCCGGTCCGGGCGTTCGTTATTGACGCGAAGAATACCCAGTTCCGAATTCTCTACCCGACGCACCACCATGCCGCTTTTGTCCTTGGCAAAGTCGTACTCGTCATAACCGAGAAACGTAAAATGATCCCCGGCCAGCCATTCCAGAAATTCACGGGCCTCTTCTTTCTGCTCATCATTGATGCCTGCGGTGGTGCTTTCCAGCTCGCCGAGAATCTCGTTTACCTTCTCTGTGACTATAGGGAAATCGCTGACAGCGATCCGCACCTCATGCAGCACATTCTGGAGCGCATCTTCCAGGTCCCGAAGATCCTCGGGATTACTGTGCCGATCGATCTCGAGAACAATGAAGGCCTCGTAGGCCGAACCAGAGGCTTTCTTTTTGGAGGTGTGCAGTTTCTTGAGCTTGCCACCTTCGTCCCGCTCTACCTGGAGGATCGAGTGCTGGATAGAATGGGTACCGATTTCCCGGTGGTTTATCGCAATGCGCAGGGAATCAATCAGAAACGGAATGTTCGGGTGCAGGATAAAAACAACGGTGTGGGTCGATTGCCAACCGTCACTCTCCAGGTCGGGGTTGAAAACAGCAACCGGAGTTTCCTCGGCAGACCGCTTCTGCAGAAACTGCCAGGCTGCCAGAACGGCGCCGTAGGTATCCGCAAATCGTCGACTGACCAGCTCTTCGAGGGGAATATGAGCATAATGCTGCTTGGCAAATTCGCTGATTTTCTTGGCTTCGGTTTTGGAAATCTTCTTTGCGAAAGCGTCAGCCAACTGTTCAAAGAATTGATCCTTGCTGGCCACTGTCAGCGCATTCATGGTCGACCTCAGTTAGTGTGAAATAAACGTAATCGGCGTATCGTCACATAAGCATAGTCAAACCCTTGATTTTTGCCGGCCAGACGCCAAAACTTCGGCAACTACCTACGCAAGATACGGGTTTCTCCGGAACATCCTCAGATACAGAGAGCAGTCATTTCCAATGTCGCTACAGCATACGTTCGGTGAGTTACGGGAACAGTTAGCCAAACGGATAATCGGGCAGGAAAAGCTGGTGGATCGTCTGCTGATCGCACTGCTTGCCGACGGCCACCTGCTGGTAGAAGGTGCGCCTGGACTGGCGAAAACCACCGCCATCAAGGCGCTTGCCGACCACCTCGAAGGCGATTTCCACAGGATCCAGTTTACGCCGGACCTGCTGCCCTCAGACGTCACCGGCAGTGAAATATACCGGCCTGAAACAGGCCAGTTCGAATTCCAGCGCGGCCCCATCTTCCACAACCTGGTGCTTGCGGACGAAATCAACCGTGCGCCTGCCAAGGTGCAGTCTGCGCTTCTCGAGGCCATGGGCGAACGCCAGATCAGCGTGGGGATGCGCACGTTTCCGCTGGATCGGCTGTTCCTGGTGATGGCCACCCAGAACCCCATCGAGCAGGAAGGTACCTACCCGCTGCCCGAAGCCCAGCTGGACCGCTTCCTGATGCATGTGGTTATCCACTACCCGTCGGCGGAAGCGGAGAAGGCCATTCTGCAACTGGCCCGGAACGATTATCGTCATGGCCTTCCGAAAACGGACCTTCGCCTGACGCCAGACCAGGTGTTTGATGCCCGCGCGGAAGTCGCGAACATCTACATGGCGGAACCCGTCGAGCAATATTTGTTGGCCCTGGTGCTGGCAACCCGCGACCCGGCGGCACTGGATCCGGAACTGGCCCGCTGGACAGCCTTCGGCGCCAGCCCCCGTGGCACCATCGCCCTGGACCGCTGTGCCCGTGCGCTGGCCTGGCTAGATGGCCGGGATTACGTAACGCCCGACGATGTCCGAGCCATGGCCTTCGATGTGCTGCGACACCGCATCCTCCTCACGTTCGAAGCAGAGGCCGAAGGCATGACCGCTGACACGGTTATCGAACGGCTGATCGAACGTGTTCCGGTGAGCGCCTGAAGCCATCGACGGAAGCAATACACGGGAGCCGTCAGGCATGGGCAACACCGAAGCAATAACGCACATCGGCCTACCGGATCTGATCCGCCTGCAGGCAGACGCACGGGCACTGAAACTGCCCTCTGCCCGCCCCGTGCGTTCCCGCCACGCCGGCTTGCAGCGCTCACCCCAGCGCGGCCGCGGTATGGCGTTTGCCGAAGTCCGTCTTTACCAGCCCGGAGATGACATCCGCAGCATCGACTGGCGGGTAACGGCCAGGCGTCAGGAACCGCATACCAAGCTTTATGAGGAAGAGCGGGAACGGCCTGTGCTGCTCCTGTGCGATCTCGGTCCCAGCCTGTTCTTTGCCAGCACCGGCGCCTTCAAACAGGTTCGCTGTGCCCAGATCGCCTCCATTCTGGCCTGGCTGGCGTTGTGGTCCGGGGACCAAGTGGGCGGTATTGTTTTCAATGGTGAGACCCTGAGCGTCCTTCGCCCTGCCCGTCGTAAGAAGTCGGTGCTGCGCTTGCTGGACACTCTGGACCAACAGCAACGACGGGATAACCGAGGGCCGGTTCAGGACGAGCAGGCCGGTCAGTGCCGGCTGGACACGGCACTGATCGAGGCCCGCCGGGTGGCCCATACCGGCAGCCGGATTTTCGTGATCAGTGATTTCCTGAATATCTCGCCAGAGACCGGCACACTGCTCGGAGCCCTCGCCCGTCATAATGCCGTCAGCGCTTTGAGAATTGTGGACCCATTGGAAAAAGAGCTGCCGACAAGCGGACGCTTTGCGGTGGCCGGTCCGGACGGTCCGGTGTGGTTCGACGCAGGGAATCCCCGGTTCCAAAGGGCCTGGCATGAAAAAGTCACTAACCATGAACACAGGCTGGCAGAGTGCTTCCGTACTTCCGGCGTTGCCATGGCAGAGTTATCCACGGCGGAGAACCCCGCATTGACCCTGAAGTTGCTGCTGGGGCCCGGAGGGCGAATCGGATGAACCCGCAGGATCCGCTCAACCAGCTCCGGGACATTCACCTGCCCGAAACCGGTGGCTTCTGGCCGCCGGCTCCGGGTTGGTGGATTCTGGCCGTCCTGCTCATTGCCGCGCTCGCCGCCCTGACCTGGCTGGTTCTCCGGCGACGAAAAAGAAACCGCTGGTTCCGATTCGCGCGGGCCGAGCTCGCCAGACTGGAGCGTTTAGCCAGCCCCGACCCCTCGTGGTTTGCACAACTGAACACCCTGCTGAAGCAGGCTGCCCGTGAGCGCTACCCCGACCAACACCCGGAAGCGCTGACTGGCGATGCCTGGGTGGAATTCCTTATGACCACCGCACCCAGAGACCGGGTTGCCTCCAGACCAGTTGCCGAGGCACTGGTGCACAGTGCGTGGCGGCCCACGGTTTCGGCTGAGCCCACCGAGGCACTGGCGTTCGCCCGTTTGTGGCTGGGAGGGCAGAAATGCTGAATTTTGCCTGGCCCTGGGTACTGGCTCTGGTGCTGTTACCGCTGATCCTGAAATGGCGCAAGCCCAGGGGGCAATCGGTCGACGCGCCGGTGCTGCCGGTTGGCCACTGGCTGTCGGACCTGCCCGGGGTCAGTCGTCGCGGCAATGGCGTACCGATCTGGCAGCAACTGTTGCTGTTTCTTATATGGACCCTTTTGGTGATTGCGCTGGCAAGGCCGCAGCATTTGGGCGAGCAGGTTCAGATGCCGGTTTCCGGCCGGGATCTGATGCTGGTCGTGGACATTTCACCCAGCATGGATGAGCAGGATATGGTCCTGCAGGGCAGAAGCATCAATCGCCTGCAGGCGGTCAAGCGAGTGCTTGATGACTTTATTTCCCGCAGACAAGGCGACCGGCTCGGTCTGATCCTGTTCGGCACCGAGCCCTACGTCCAGGCTCCCCTCACCTTCGATCTTGAAACCGTCAGAACCCTGATGCGCGAGGCAGGCCTGGGCATGGCCGGGCGCGCCACCGCCATTGGCGACGCGGTGGGTCTGGCAACCAAACGGCTGAGAAACCGGCCCCAGGACCAGCGCGTTGTGGTCCTGCTGACCGATGGCGCCAATACCGCCGGCGAAATTACCCCGGACAAGGCCACCGAAATTGCCGCGGCTGCCAGCATCCGCCTGTACACCATTGGCATTGGCGCCGAGTCCATGGTGCAGCGTGGCCTGCTGGGTTCGCGCCGAGTCAATCCCTCCAGGGATCTGGACGAAAACCTGCTGACCCGCATGGCCCAGCAAACCGGCGGTGAGTATTTCCGGGCGCGCAGCCTGCCGGAGCTGGAACTCATTTACGAGAGCATCGATCAACTGGAACCGATCGAGCTTGAAGGCAAGTTCTATCGACCGGTAACCGAGCTCTATGTCTGGCCCGCCGGGCTTGCGATCATTCTGTGGCTGGCCCTGTTCCTCGTCCGCCACGGGCGGGAACTTGTTGCTGAAACCCGCCGGAGCAAGGAGGAGGAAACGCATGTGGGCTGACTTCCATTTTCTGCGACCGTTCTGGCTATTGCTGCTCCTTCTGTTACCGATCCTGTATCTGGCATTCCGGCAAATGCGCCTGGGCGACAGCGGCTGGTCCCGGCTTATTCCAGCCCGTTTGCTATCGCCGCTGATTCGTCATGATGGCAGCTCGGGCAAAGCAACGAAATCGCCTCTGGTTCCGGCTACTGCTGCCTTGATCATTCTGTCCCTGGCCCTGGCCGGGCCGGCCTGGCGGGAGGCACCCACCCCACTGAAACAACCGGTCGACAGCCTCGTGATTGCACTGGACCTGTCACTGTCCATGCTGGCCACGGACCTGGAGCCTGATCGCCTGACCCGGGCCAAACGGAAAATCCGGGATATTCTCGAGCTTCGGGAAGGTAGCCTGACCGGCCTGCTGGTCTTTTCGGGCGATGCCCACGTGGTGACACCACTGACCGAGGATGGCCGTACCATTGAGGGCATGCTTAACGTCCTGGACCCGGTCATCATGCCAGCCACGGGCAACCGGGCGGATCTCGCGGTTGCCCGCGCAAAGGCGTTACTTGAGCAGGGCGCACCGGGCGAAGGTCGCATACTGCTGATCACAGACCGCATTAACGATAGCTACGAGGGAACCATCCGAAATGCGCTCTCCGGCACCGGGTATGCGTTGAATACCCTGGTTGTCGGCACCGAGGAAGGTGGTCCCATTCCCCTGGCCCGACGCGGCTTTATCCGGGAAAACGGCGACATTGTTATCAGTCGCGCCGACCCGGAAGCGCTGGCGAAACTCGCTGGCAGTACCGGTGGCCAGAGCCATGAGCTGACCCTCGACGATACCGATATTCAATCCCTGAACCTGAGCCCGAGGGACAGCGACGAATGGCAGGAGTCAGAAGATGGCCTGACGGTCAGTCGCTGGCAGGATGATGGCTATTGGCTACTCTGGCTCGCCCTTCCCCTGGTTTTAATGGGCTGGCGCCGCGGTGCCTTCAGTGCCCTCGCACTGATGCTGTTGCCGGTCTGGCCACAGCCAGCTGCAGCCATAAGCTGGGATGAGCTCTGGCAACGGGAGGATCAAAGGGCCCCTGAACTGATCGAGAAAAGCCCGGAAACAGCCGCCCGGCAACTGGATGACCCGGAATGGCAAGGTTCCGCACTGTATCATTCTGGCCAGTTTGAAGACGCCGCCCAGGCGTTTGCCCGTTCACAGGGCCCACGTGCCAATTATAACCGGGGTAACGCACTGGCCCGTGCCGGCAAACTGCAGGAGGCTCTGGCTGCCTACGATGCAGCCCTGGAAAAATCCCCTGAAATGGAGGATGCCCGGCACAACCGGAAGATTGTCGAGGAGCTTCTGAACCAACAGCAACAGGGTCAGGACGGTAGCCAGAACAACAACCAACAGGATTCCGGAGAGTCCCAGGGCAACGAAGGCAATCAGCAACAGAACGGTGAGAATCAGGACGGAAACAGTGAAAGCGAAAATTCTGGCAGCTCGGGTAATAATCAGCAGCAAACCCCCGAAAACAGTCAGTCCTCGCCCGGCAACCAGGATCAGCAAAACAATCAGGCCGATGAGCAGAATCAGCAGGAATCCGGCGAGGACGGCAACCCAGAGCAGGCATCTGGCGACAACGAATCATCGCCAGGCCAGGCTCAGGCGCCCGCCCCTATTTCTGAAACGCCGTTGACCCAGAGCCAGGAGCAATGGCTCAGACGGGTCCCGGACAACCCGGGCGGCTTATTGCAGAGGAAGTTCCTGCAGCAGTATCAACAACGCCAGACTCCATCCGATGAGGGCGATACACCATGGTAAAACGGCTGATGATACCCGCCATCTGTCTGTTTCTTCTGACGGCACTCTGGCTGCCGGCCCAGGCACAAACCCATACACAGGCCCGGCAACTGACAGTCGAGCCAGACCGGACCCGTCTCTATGAGGGCGAGGTTCTTACCCTGACCGTAAAAGGCAGCATGGAGATCGACATCAATCTCGGCAACCTGTTCGACTTCGACATGTCGAGCCTGCCAAAGCCTGATATCGAGAAGGTGGAACCCGATTTTGAAATCCTGGCACAGAACCAGCAGTACAGTATCCGCACCGTAAACAGTCAGATGGTGGGCGAAATCACCTGGACCTACCAACTGGCACCGAAAACCACCGGCGAACTGACCATCCCTGCACTCAACTTCAAGGATGCTGTTTCGGAGCCGGTTACCGTGGAAGTCTTAGACGGCTCGCCGCCGGACCAGGCCGCGACTGGACGGGACAGTTTTATCGAGCTGTCCGCCGACAAGGATGAAGTCTATGTACAGGAGCAGTTGATCCTGACAGTGCGGCTTTTCTTCAGGGGTAACCTGATTCGCGGCGAGCTGTCTGAGCCGACTCATCCCCATGTGATTATCGAATCCCTGGGCAGGCAGCAGGAATTTTCACGCTATCGCGACGGTGTGCGATACCGCGTGGTGGAGCGCCGTTACGCGATCTTCCCCCAACGGCCAGGAACCTTGAATCTGCCCCCTGTGCGCTTCGAGGGACAGGCCAGGGATGCCTCCGGCAGCCTCCGTTTTCTGAGGGACAGTGAGGAGCTTTTTGAGGTGCCGGTCAAGGATGTTCCTTCCCAGTTCAGTGGAGATACCTGGCTGCCGGCAACCGGCTTGTCGCTTGAAGAGTCCGGGCTTCCCCCGTCGCTGGAAGTCGCGACCGGTGAAAACATTACCCGAGAGATCAGGCTGACGGCGGCGGGCTTGCCCGGGGAGGCCCTGCCACCCTTACCCGATACTGTCCCGGACGGACTGAGAAGTTACCCGGAAGAGCCAGAGAGGCAGACCGAAACAACGCCGGCGGGCCTGACCTCTTCGCTGAAGCAATCCGTGGCTCTGGTACCGGTTGAGGCGGGACAGATGACGTTGCCAGCCATTCGCATTTACTGGTGGGATACCGAAGCGGATCGGGAACGTGTTGCCGTCATTCCGGAGAAAACGCTGACGGTAAAAGACCCGCATGCCGTTGCCGCGGCTGCGCCCCCGCAAACCGACCAGGGCAGTTCAGATCGGGAACCCGATGCCGCCAACATTGAACCCTCGATTGAACCGGCAGCTGACGAAACCGGACTCTGGCAATGGCTCAGCCTGCTGCTGGGAATTCTCTGGGCCGGGACGTTACTGGCATGGTGGTGGTCAGGCAAAGGCCGAAAAGTGACGTCGGAACAGACTGACAAGCGGGATGAAGATGCCGCCTTCGACCGTCTGGCCAAGGCCGCGAGAGATGGCGCAGCAATGACACCGGAACTTGTGGTGGAGTGGGCAAATCTGCACTCGCCCGGCCACGGCTTCCGCTCTGCGTCTGACGTTGTCGATCATTTCGGCGACGAGACACTGGCCACGGAACTCCGAAGGCTTCAGGCCAGGCTTTTTGCGCCCCGACACGAGCACGACGCCTGGGATGGTCGACCATTGGCACGAGCCCTTGAACATATCCGGAAACGGACACCGGACAAAACCATGGCCGACCTGCCTCCGCTCTATCCGGAGGGCCTGTCCTGAGGGTTAATCAATCAACTGCTGATCAATCACAACCGCTACCGGCGCTTCCTGGCTTTCATTAACACTTATGGGCGCGTCGGTGCTGCCCTGCCAGTCGCCCGCTTGGGCGCTGACACTGCCTGAACGGCTGAGACGGGCCGTCACGACAACCTCTTCAACACTGGAAATGGTGGCCTGGGGTGACATGGCGTACCGGTCGTCCAGCCGGATCTCCACCGGCAACTGATCTGCCGTCAGCCGCGCTACTGCCAGAGGCGGACCCTGCTGGACATTGGGCTGGCGGGCAAACAGGAACAGCGTGGTATCTGCAGGCACCTGAGTCTGGAAGTCCTCGGAAAGCGTTACCCGAACGGTAACCCCAGCACCGGAGGTTTCGGCTGCGGCCACCTGTGCCGGTGGTTCCTCGCCGAGACGGGTGTAGGCTTCACGAATACCTTCCCGAATGGAGCCAATCTGGGGGTGGTCCGGTGCTACGATTTCGATTCGCTCCCAGTACTCGATGGCTTCCCGATAGTTCTGCTGGCTGAAGGCGTTGATCCCCAGCAACCCGAGGGCATTCACTTCATCCGGGTTCAGCTCACGGGCCTGTTCAATGGCCGCCGTAACCTCTTTCGTCATTGCGCCCTGGCTACCGAAGAACAGCGCCTGGGCAGACAGACCATAAGCAACGGCTCTCGCCCGGCTATCGTCATTTACACTGTCGGCCAGTTGCCGGAATGCCCAGGCTGCATCGTCATAGCGCTCCAGGCGCATGTAGGTGCGCCCCAGCATCGCCCAGCCATCCGGGTTATCCGGGCTGGCTTCCAGCCGCTCCCTGAGCTGCCCGGAAAGCTCGGTCATCTGGGCCTGTCTCGATCCTTCGGTAGCTCCCATTTCCTGCATAGTGATGAACTGTTCAACCCGGTCCATCGCGCCCCAGCGCTCATACAGATAAACGGTGGCCGCGGGGATCAGAAGAATCGATACCAGCGCCACTGCCATGGCGCTCCTGCGGCCACTGATCACGGGCCTTACCTGTTCCTGCTCCGGAACGTCATCGAGCATGCTTCCCGCAAGCTCTTCTTTGAGTTGACGGTAATTTTCGTCGTCCAGAATACCGGCCTCGTATTCGTTATCGAGCTCCTTCATCCTGGAGCGATAGGCCATCAGATTCTGGTTTTTCAGGTCTGTCTGTTTTCTCGCACCGAGCCGATGGAAAAAGACCGGGTACAACACAAACATCAGGGCAAGAACGATCAGTACCGTTGCGGCAATCCAGAAAATGTCAGTCATGAAGTTTCAGTCACAGGTTCAGAATTAAGAATGAGGTAGCGGCCAGGACATGCCGACAAGTGCCGGCTTCAGGACGGTCTGTCCTGCTCTGTCAGCATTTTGTCGACACGGGCTTTCTCTTCAGTGCTCAACGCCGGGCCTGACGGGCCCGCTCGCCGGGAACGGATAACCACACCGGCAACCACCAAAAACCCGCCGAACACCGCGATCGCAGGTGTCGCCCAGAGCAGGAATGTCCGGCTGTCCAGCTCGGGTTTGTAGCGAACAAACTCACCAAACCTGCCAACGAGAGACTCAACGATTTCCTCGTTACTGGACCCGTCTTTCATCATCCGATAGACAACATCCCGCATGTCCTTCGAGATAGGCGCGTTGGAATCGGCAATGTTCTGGTTCTGACATTTCGGGCAGCGCAGTTCCGAAATCAGGTTCTGGAAACGCTGCTCCTCGACCCGATCCTCAAAATCGTATACGTCAGCTACATCGGCTGCAGCGATTCCTGAAAACAGAAGTGCAAAAACCAGGTAGAGGATCCGGAGCATCAGCCATTCCCCCGAACGTCATTGATGACCGGGAGCAACTTCTCCTCCCAGACCGTTTCATTGACGACACCCACGTGGCGATAGCGGACGACACCGCCGGCATCAATCACGAAGGTCTCCGGTGCTCCGTATACCCCCAGATCGAACCCGAGCGTGCCCCGAGGGTCGTAGATGGTTTTCCGGTATGGGTCCCCTAAACGATCAAGCCAGACCAAGGCATCCTCACGGTTGTCCTTGTAGTTCAGACCAATGATATTGACGCCTTTCTCTTCGGCCAGCCAAATCAGGTCGGCGTGCTCATCCTTACAGGCGGGACACCAGGTTCCCCATACATTCAACAGGCTGACCTGGCCACGGAAAAGGCTCTGGTCCAGCATGGTCTCCGGGTTGTGCAGGTCCTTCAGGCTGAATGCCGGCACTGGCTTGCCGACCAGCACCGACTCAAGCTTGGTGGGATCCTTGCCAATACCCGCGAACAGCACCACACCGACTACAAGGGCGATCAGCAGCGGCAGAAAGAGCAGGAACCGCTTCATGAGGTTGCTCCGGCGGACGTGGCAGAGCCAGGTTCCGGCACCCCAGGGCCGGCCTGCACCTTCTGGTCGGCGCCCTCCCGGATTCGATACCGGCGATCCGAGATAGCCAGGAAGCCTCCGGCCGCCATAAACAGAGAGCCCAGCCAGAGCCAGCGTACAAGTGGCTTGTATTGCAGGCGAATGGCCCAGGCCTCGTCGGTGATACGTTCACCAATAGCCACGAAGATGTCCCGGAACAGGCCGGCGTCGATGTCGGCCTCAGTCATAACGCTCATACCAACTGAATACTGGCGCTTTTCAGGATGGAGCACGGAAACTCGCTCGCCATCCAGCATGACATCAAAGGTGCCGTACTGAGCGGTAAAGTTGGGGCCCTGACGCGCACCGATGTCCTTGAACACGAACTGATAATCACCGACTGTCGCTACATCACCCGGCACCATGCGTACATCCCGCTCGATACCGTAGTTCGACACCACCGTTGCGCCCGCCATGGTAATAGCCAAGCCAAGATGTCCGAGCACCATGCCGAAATAGCTGCGGGATTGGCGCTTGAGCCCATGGATGCGGCCTTTCCGGGAAGAGGACTTGTCCCAGAGATCCCAGAAGGTGGCAACCGTTACCCACATAGCGGAGAAAATGCCCAGGAACGCCCACGGCTTGAAGCCGCCGTAACCGATCAGTACAGCGGTGGTGGCGACAATGCTGATTGCCAGGGGCCAGAGCAGCTTTCGCGCCAACCAGCCACCATCGGTTTTCTTCCACCGGGAGAAAATGCCGGCACCCAACAACAGGCCCGTCGCCACCGCCAGGGGACTGAACGTCAGGTTGAAGAACGGTTCACCGATCGACAGCTTGCCCAGATCCAGGTAATCAAGGACCAACGGATACAAGGTGCCGACGGCAACCAGAAGCGTCGCTGAAACCAGGAGCACGTTATTGAACAGCAGAAACACTTCCCGCGATAGCGAGCCATAACGGGAGCGGACATGCACTACAGGCGCCCGGAATGCATAGAGCGCGAGACTTGCGATCACTGTTACTGCAAGCAGGGCCAGCAGGAAAGTGCCCCGCTCCGGATCAGAGGCAAAGGCGTGAACCGAGGTCAGCACCCCCGATCGAACGAGGAAGGTACCAAGCAGGCTGAGAGCAAATGTTACGATCGCCAGCAACACTGTCCAGCTCTTGAACACGCCGCGTTTCTCTGTCACCGCCAGCGAATGCATCAACGCAGTACCGGACAGCCACGGCAACAGCGACGCATTCTCCACCGGATCCCAGAACCACCAGCCGCCCCAGCCAAGCTCGTAATAGGCCCACCAGCTTCCGAGCGCAATACCAAGGGAGAGAAACGCCCAGGCAACTGTGGTCCACGGGCGCGACCAACGGGCCCAGGCAGCATCAAGCCGGCCATTGATCAGGGCGGCGATTGCAAAAGCGAAAGCCACCGCAAAGCCGACATACCCCATGTAGAGCATCGGCGGATGAACAATCAGCCCGAAATCCTGCAGCAACGGGTTAAGATCCGCGCCATCGGCAGGCACATTGGGCAGCAGGCGGTCGAATGGATTCGAGGTGAGAACAATAAACAGCAGGAAGCCCAC
The DNA here is from genome assembly GCF_900188435.1 of Marinobacter sp. es.048. Lineage (NCBI taxonomy): Bacteria > Pseudomonadati > Pseudomonadota > Gammaproteobacteria > Pseudomonadales > Marinobacteraceae > Marinobacter > Marinobacter sp. es.048. The sequence continues at coordinate 2,022,518 of NZ_FYFA01000001.1, read as the reverse complement.
ACAGACCATACCCAATACCGAGAGCACCTGGGAGATCATCACCGCAGGCAGGCGGCGGCTGAACACAGCGACCGCCAATGTCCAGCCAGCCAGCATCAGTATCCAGAGCAGCAGTGAGCCCTCGTGACCGCCCCAGACCGCACTGAACTTGTAATACCAGGGCAGCAGGCTGTTGCTGTTATTGGCAACATAGGCCACGGAAAAGTCGTCGGTCACGAACGCGTGGGTCAGAACTGCGAAGGCAAGACCGATAAAAACAAACATGCCCGACGCCAGCGGCCTGGCAAATGCCTGAAGATTGTCCCGGCCGGTCAGGGAACCGGCGAGGGGGACTACGGAAAGGAGCACTGCCAACAACAGCGCGAGAATCAGTGCAAGCTGTCCGAGTTCGGGATACATCAAAGGCCTCCAGAAACCAGGCTGTTAAATAAAACGGTTAGTAGGATACGGTTTCCGCACTGCCACTGGCTTTTTGCTGGCCCTTCGCGGCCTTCTCCAGTGCATCCGCAACTTCCGGCGGCATATAGTTTTCGTCATGCTTGGCCAGAACCTGATCGGCCACAAAGCGACCGTTATTATCCAGTCTGCCCATGGCAACTACGCCCTGCCCTTCGGCAAACAGATCCGGAAGGATACCTGTGTACTGGACCGGCACTGACGCGTTGAAGTCGGTTACCTTGAACTCAACCATCAGGCTGTCCGGATCACGGAGAACCGATCCTTCCTCGACCATGCCACCGGCCCGGATTCTGACATCTAACGGCGCTTCACCTGCGGAAATCTGGGTGGGGTCGTAGAACAGATTGATGTTCTGGCGCAACGCGTAGGTGGTCAGACTCACAGCAATGCCCAGTCCCACCAGGAGGAACAGGACGATTGTCAGTCGCTTTTTTCGGATTGGATGCATCAGCTATCTGCCTTTCAGTCTTGGGAAACCTTGACGCGGGTGAAGGACGCTGCCGAAGCCGATGCCGCCTGCTGATCCTTCCGCCCGGCCTGGAACTCATAACCTCGACGGCAGGCTTCAATGGCCGCTTTTCGGCGGCGCAGTGACCAGACCATCAGGCCAATCATAAGCAGGAAAAATGCAGCGTAACAAGACCACACATAGGGCCCGTGGCCTTCCATCACCATAAATGCCGAAAAGGAATCAAACGCCATACTTCAGACCCTCCCGGCCAAAACGTAATCTTTAACCCAGCGCGTTCTCTGCTCGCGTAACAGAATCTCTGTTTGCATACGCAGACAGGCTAGCCAGCCAAACAGCAGATAAAGCCCCAGCACCGACAGTAGCAAAGGCACCCACATTTCTGCCGGCATGGACGGCTTTTCCGTCAGTTTGAACGTCGACGGCTGGTGTAGTGTATTCCACCATTCAACGGAGTACTGGATAATCGGTATATTTACCACCCCGACCAGCACAAGCACCGCTACCGCCCGTGCCGCAGATTTTTCATCATTGATCGCCCTGTCCAGGGCAATGACGCCGCCATACAGGAACAGCAGGATCAGCATCGAGGTCAGCCGGGCATCCCAGACCCACCAGGTTCCCCAGGTGGGCTTACCCCAGACAGCGCCGGTAAACAGTGAAAGAAAGGTCAGGACCAGACCCACCGGCGCGACCGACTTCACAAATACATCGGCCAGCTTCATGCGCCAAACCAGAGTGACAACGGCTGCCACAGCCATCATTACGTAGACTGATTGGGCGAGAAAGGCCGTGGGCACGTGAATAAAAATAATCCGGTAGCTATTGCCCTGCAGGTAATCTTTCGGCGCAAAGGCCAGCCCCCACACAATGCCCGCCATCAACAGCAGGATGCCACCTGCCAGTAGCCAGGGCATCAGCCGGGCTGCAATCCCGAAGAACCATTTGGGAGAACCCAGCTTGTGAAAAAATTGCCACATCAGATGGTCACCGTCCTACCGTTACCTTGTTTTACCCGTTAGACAGGCTAATACGCAGCGCCGCTGCCGATGCGAAGGGCGCCAGAGTCAGTGCCAGCATCAGAAATGCGCCCATCAAAGCGAGATAGGCACCCACGGGAGCACCCTCCGCAGCCGAAGCCACCGTTCCCGTTCCAAAAATCAGGACGGGAATGTACAGCGGAATGATCAGCAGGGACAAGAGTACCCCTGCCGACCGTAATCCAAGCGTCAGTGCCGCGCCGATAGACCCGATCAGGCTCAACACAGGTGTACCGATCAGCAGCGTTAGACACAAAACTCCGATGGAGTTCCCGTCGAGATGAACCATTACGCCCAAAACCGGCGTCAGTACCACCAGCGGTAAGCCTGTCAATACCCAGTGCGCCGCTGTTTTTGCCAATATCAGCAGAAACAGGGGCTGGGGCTGAAGCACCAGTTGCTCGAGCGTGCCGTCATCAAAATCATGTCGAAACAGATGGTCCAGTGACAACAACACCGACAGCAACGCCGCCACCCAGAGGATACCCGCTCCGGCCTCCCGCAGGAATGACACTTCCGGGCTAACCCCAAGGGGAAAAAGGGTTACGACCATGACAAAGAACAATAGCGGATTGAGAAGATCCTGCCGCTGCCGGAAGGCCACCTTCATATCCCGGGCAAACACAGCCTGCATCGCCGCCAGTACTCCGACAGCATCTTGCTGTAAAGTCAACGCCGGTCGGCAATCAGCATTCATTGATTGCACCTCCACCCAGAACAATACGCTGCATACCGGGTATGCTGAGATCGTGGTGGGTCGTCACAACCACCGCACCTCCTTCGGCAGCCCGTTGTTGAAGCAGTTCTTCAATGGCGCTGACGCCGCTCGCATCAATGGCGGTAAAAACTTCATCCAGCAGCCATAGCGGCTCATCGGCGATTAACAGGCGTGCCAGGGCCACCCGTCTTTGCTGACCTGCGGAGAGATTCCGGCAGGGCACATCCTGAAACCCGGTCAACCCTGTACCAGCAAGCGCCTCGCGCAGAACCGGATCCGGCAGCGGCCGACGCCCTGCCGTCAGTGCCCGGAGATTTTCCATCGGTGTCAGCAATGGTTTAATGCCGGGCCGGTGGCCAAGATACAGGGTATTGCGGAGGAATTCTTCCCGCTGGGCAGACCTGGGCTTGCCGCACCAGAGCAGCTTGCCGGACCAAGCGTCATTCAGGCCTGCCAGCATCCGCAGCAGAGTGGTCTTGCCGGAGCCGTTCGGGCCCTCGACACGGGTGACCGTACCGGGCAGTATGGAGAACGACAGGTCACGGAACAGGATGCGTTCATCCCGTTCGCACTGCAGATCGACAGCCTGTAATAACGGCTCAGACATCAGGGCCCCGTAACCAGGACGATGCGCGTGAAAACGGCATCGCGTGCATTCGTGACAGCGGCAGCCATGAACATTGTTCGCGCGTGACCTACCGGCGCGGCGTATTATAACGAAAGCGCCGGCGGATTACTCTTGTCCAACATCAAATCAGTGACGATGAAACTACCCAGCGGACAACAGCCACCGAGAACTCCTGCCCAGCCTGCAACGCAGACTTCCCGGCCCGCGGTCACATCCGAAGCGGCCGGCGAGCCCATGGCGGCATCAGCCCGGCAGCTGCTCGACCAGATGCAGCTGGCCAACAGGGAAACCACCCTGGCCCGGGTGGCGGAGATCATCAACCGCCAGGGCGGCAACAACGCGGATCTGTTACTGGACATTCGAGGCAAGTCGCTTCTTGTTCAGGCCGCTGTCGGCAAAACAGAACTGGCTACCGGTGACTGGGTAAAAGTGATGCGTGCAGGCAATGAACTACAGCTGATGGGCAAACTGGCGCCCGCACCCGAAGCCGGGATTGCCCGTGCCCTGGCCCAACGTCTGCCGTGGCAGCAAACCCTGGACGGCGGCCTGACCAGGCTGCTGGGGACACTGACACAAGGCCTGCGGCAGGAACCGCTACCCGGGCAACTGCCGTCATCACGAAGTGCTCAACCGCTTCCGGAAGCCGCCAGGCAGGCTATTGAACAACTGGTGGCGAGGCTACCTTCGGGAACCAGCCTGACCCCCGGTTCAGGCGGCCAGGACGCAACACCGCAGCAGGTCCGCCAATGGCTTTCTGAGAGTGGACTTTTCGCCGAGTCACGCCTGGCCCAGACACCGTCGGCCCAGCTACCCGATCTCAAGCTAGCGCTGGGCAGGGTGATCACCGCATTGCTTGCCCAACAGGGCAGCACTCCGGAACAGTTCAACCGGCTGACACCTATTGCAACGCCGGAGTTGATGCAGGCGCCACTGCAATTTCCCCAACCCCTGTCAACACCCCAGCCCCCGGGCAGTGGCGACGCGCCCACCGTGGGGCAGATGCTTCGCCTGCTGGCGGGGATGCTCAACCGGATCACCGTCAACCAGTTACACAGCCAAGTACTGACGGCACGGGGTGGTGGCGAGGCGCCGGGCCCGGCACCCGCGTCCACCCTGGTACTTGACCTGCCATGGCTGACACCCCAGAACGAACCGAGGCTGGCTCAGGTCCGGATCGAACAATATCCCGAAGACAGGGAATCAGAAACCAGATCCGCGAAAACCACCACAGCCGAATGGCGGCTTTCACTGACCATGGATCTGGATGAGGCAGGGCCTCTGCACTTCGATGTCGCCCTTCGCCAGCAGGCGGTCAGCGCACGGGTCTGGGCGGAGAAACAGGCAACCCTGCGTCAGGTGAACCAGGAGCTTCCCGCACTACGACAGAGCCTGACCGATCTGGGTCTGGAAGTGACCGACCTGGACTGCCGCCGCGGCACGCCTCAAAGCAGCGTAACCCGACTCGAACACAGATTGGTGGATACCCGGGCATGACATCAGAGACAGAACAGCACAGCCGAGCCGCAGTCGCGCTGAAATACGATGGTGAGAAAGCGCCCACCATCAGCGCTACAGGCACCCACGAGCTGGCGGAAGAAATCATCCGCATAGCCCGCGAGCACAATGTGCCACTTTACGAAAACGCAGAACTGGCCAGCATTCTGGCCCGCCTGTCATTGAACGAAGAGATTCCTGAATCACTGTACCGGGTGATTGCCGAGATCCTGGCCTTTGCCTTCCACATTCGCGGGCTGACACCTGATGACCGCAAGCCCGGCGCACCGGAAGATTCAGTGAATCAGTGACCGGAGCGCCCACGCCTGCTGCCAGTTATCGCCACGCCTTGGCGCCACGGTGGTTTCAAAGTAATGGCGCAACCGGCGCCGATCCTCGGGCTGGTCCTTCAGAGCCGAGCCGATGATGTGGTGCATCAACTGCTCAACCGTGATACTCCCGCCACCGTAGTACCAGGCATTGAGGCTGGCCGCATGGGCAACGGAAACGGCTTCCGCCGTGGACAGCGCTGAGCCGGCAAGCCGGTCGGTACTACGGCCGTCCAGGGTCTGGCCATTGCGCAGCTCGTGAAACATGGTCACCAGAATCTCGATGACCGTCTCATCAAGCTCCACCTCAATGCCAGCCCGGCGGTTAGCCCTGCTGACTTCCCGAAGCACCACGCCCATCTCGTCGGCCAGATTTCGGATTGGCCGGATTTCTTCAAAGTCCATCCGCCGCTTCAGCGCGGCGCTCATCCGATGGACACCCTCATCGATACTGTTAGACGTGGCGATGACATTAAAGCCTTCCCGTGCCAGCACTACACCGTCGTCACCCGCCAGCTCGGGAATCACCGCGACCCTGTCGGAAAGAACGGAGAGCAGCGCATCCTGCAGCGCCTGTGGGCAGCGGGCGATCTCTTCAAACCGCACCATTCGACCCTCCATCATCCCCCGCAACAACGGGCTGGGTACCAGCGCTTTCAGACAGGGACCCTCGGTGTGCAGAACCGCTTCGTTCCAGCTGTATAACAGTTGCCCAACGTTGCTAACCGCCCCACCTTGCAAGGTTAAGGTGGAGCTGCCGGAAATGGCGGCAGCCAGCAATTCCGACAACCAGGATTTGGCCGTCCCCGGCTCGCCAACCAGAAGGCAGCCGCGACTGGTACAAAGGGAAATGATGATCCGGACCACCATGGCCCGGTCGGCAACGAATTTTCGTTCGATGCCGAGTTTCTCATCTCCCATCACAAACCTTTCCACCGCACGGGGCGACATCTGCCAGCCGGGAGGCACTGGGCCGTTATCCATACTCCTGAGCTTGTCCAGCTCAGCAGAGTAGACTACCTCCACGGGCTGCCGCTGGGCCGCCTTGTTAACAGATTGCTTGTTACTCATTCCTGACTCCTGCGGCCGCCACGGACTTCCGGTGCCATGCGTTCCCTCGGGAGAATTCGCGGCAGTTCGGAAAGCGGGATAATGCCTTCAATTACATGGTCCAGAGCGCTGTCCCGCATGGTTACCAGGCCGGCATCGAGAGCGCGCCAGCGTAATTCGCCGATGGGTGGTTGGCTGGAAATAGCGTTCCGTATGTCCGAATCGACTTCCATGTACTCCACAATCGCCACACGACCCCGGGTGCCGCGACCGTTGCATTTATCGCAGCCGGCGCCTTCAAAGCATCGGAAATCCGCGGGCGGGCCATCAGGAAACACCTCGGACAGAATCACCGGATCTGGCTCTGCAGGCTTGCTGCAATGCTTACAGATCCGCTTGGCCAGGCGCTGGGCAATGACAGCGAGCAGCTCACCGGCAATCGAGTTAGGATGGATACCCAGATCGTATAGACGTTGCAGTGAATCCACCGCGTCGTTGCAGTGCAGCGTAGACAGAACCACGTGCCCGGTCTGGGAGGCCCTGATCGCTTCCAGCGCAGTTTCCTGATCTCGAATCTCGCCCACCAGAATCACATCCGGATCTTCCCGGACAAACGCTCTCATGGCGTCGGCGAAACCAAAGCCAATTTCCGACCGGACCCGGGTCTGCTGGATGTTATCGATGGAGTATTCAATAGGGTCTTCCACTGTAATCACTTTCCGGCGACCATCATCGGCAAGAGTCTGCAGCCCTGCATACAAGGTGGTGGACTTGCCGGAACCGGTCGGCCCCACCACCAGCACCAGTCCGGCCGGGTTATCCAGCAGGCGCTGATAGCGGGCGCCGATCATCGGCGACATGCCGAGCTCGGCGATGGTCATGGCGCGCCCTGTCTGGGGCAGGAGGCGAATAACGGCATTCTCTCCGTGAAGAGACGGCTGGGTCTGGATCCGCAGGTCATAGGCCATATCACCCAGCTGCAAACGTGACCGTCCACCCTGAGGTAGCCGGTGCTCGGCAATATTCAGCTCCGCACGGAGCTTGATCACATTGATCACCCCTTTGATTTCCCGGGGCGATAATTGATATTGAGGTAAATCGTGGAGATCGCCGTCCACCCTGAGGCGAATACGAATGCGCTCGCCGTATTGCTCGATGTGAATGTCGCTGGCTTTTTCGCTAACAGCATCCAGCAGTATGGCTTCGTAGACAGACACCAGATAGGGACTGACGTGCTTGTTCTTCGGATCCTTACCCAGTATTCGATCCGTGCTTCCCGCCGTGTCCTTTTGCTGATCGGGGCCGGGGCCGTGATCCGCTGAAAAGCTTCGGCCCTTGGCGGTCAGATCCAGCGCTGACCAGAGGCGGCGAAAATCCGTCGGTGTCACCAGCAGGCAATCAACCACCTGGTTGGGGCTCAGACGTTCCAACTGGTCCGTCCGCGCATCTGGATCATCAGTTACCACAGTGATTCTGCCATCCTCTTCGGCAATGGGAATCAACCGCGACAGATCCAGAAACGTCCGGGAAAAGCGCCGGAACAACGCCGGGTGAAGATCTGGCAGAAGCTCGTCCGCGTCGGTGAAGGTCATACCCCGCTGTCGTGCCAGGGAGCGGTATAGATCAATTTCTTCAAGATTCAGCTTGCGCCGGAGAACATCAAGCAAGCGGCAGTTCTGCTTCGCCGCTTCCGCTTTTGCCTCGGCCAGGATCTTGTCATCTACAAGCCCCTGATCAATGAGGATCTGTTCCACGTTGCGGTTAAAGTCGACCCAGCCCAAGGTTCGGACCCGCTCCAGTCTGGCATCGCGCCGGACGAACATGGCGAGGCTCGGCACGGGCCCCGCACGACCTTCAAGGCAAACCAGATGGCCGTCGTCACGCAGCAGGCGGGCCAATGCAGCTCGATCCTGGATAAACGTGGTGCACAGAACCAGATCGCATAAGGGGTTTGGCTCCGGCGCCTCTTCCGCACTGGCAACCACTACATCCACATTGTGCATGCCAAGCCGGAAAAATCGTTCCCTGGCCGCTTCGGCGACAACCGAATTTTTCTCCAGGAAAATCACCCGATGTGCCATGCCAGAAAGCACGGCGGCGAGATATCCGGAGCCACCACCCACATGCATGACCACCTGATCCGGCTCGATCTCGGGAAGCAGCGAGAGGATATGACTGACGGTTTCTTCACGGGGAATGGAGTGACCGGTTATTGAGGGAGCGAGATCGGAACCGGAAACAAAATCATGGCGGGATACAGATCGGAGGGCCTCAAGGGCCCTCGGATAAACTCTCTTCATTCAATAGCGTCCGTAACGGCATGGTATCAGGCCGCCTGACGTTTTCTGAGTGCTGACACCAGCTCGGCCTCGGGACGGGAAATTCCGCACGTGTTCATAAGATCGTCGATATCGGCGCCGAGATCAACCAGTCGAGAGGCTTCATCGTAAGAGATTCGCAGCGGATCGTTCTGGCGCATTTCGTCGAGCGTGGTCCTCAGCTCGTGCAACTGTCGTTCACAGCTGACCAGCCGTTGTCCTACCCCCATGCTGCCACTCGTAGTGGCATGCAGTTCCCGGCCAAGGGTATCGCAGCGCTCTTTCAGCGTTGCTCTCAAGCTGCGCACCTGGCGCCCGAGAACCAGGCCCTGAACGAAAACCAGACACAAGGCGGCAACAGTCAACGCCCAGGGAAGGTATGAAGGAATTTCTGCAAACATGACGGATGTCTCCCGTAAATTGCCACGGAAGGCATCCATCTTCAGGCCCGTAACGAGTTGCCCCGGATTACAGTGCCGCGATTTCCGCCCACTCGTGGTCTGACAGCATCTTGTCGAACTCAACCAGAATGATCAGTTCGCCATCCTTGTTGCACACGCCCTGGATAAACTTGGCACTTTCCTCGTTACCCACGTTCGGTGCGGTCTCAATTTCGCTGGCTTTCAGGTACACCACCTCGGCCACGGAATCCACCAGAATGCCCATTACCTGGTTGGCCGATTCCATCACCACAATCCGGGTGGCGTCGGTTACTTCTGCGTCCGCCAGGCCGAAGCGCCGGCGGGTGTCGATTACCGTAACCACGTTACCCCGAAGGTTGATGATGCCGAGCACATAATCCGGGGCCCCCGGAACCGGAGCAATCTCCGTGTATCTCAGCACTTCCTGAATCTGCATGACATTCAGACCGTAGGTCTCATCATCCAGTCGGAAGGTAACGTACTGCAGTACCTGATCGTCCTGGGCCTGATTGGTTTGTCCGCTCGGGGATGCCATAGCGATGTTTCTCCTCTTGGGCTGCCCGGCGGGCAACCTGATCGTCAAAAAAATATCATCAGTGCCCAATACTATAGTTAAGGGCACAAACCGTGCCAGCACGGCTCGGTTTCATTCAGTAACCATTGTTTTCGTCAGCTCAGATCCAGATGGTGCTCTCTTTCCGCCCGCACCAGCAAGTCTGCCATGGTACGCACATCGATCAGCGCGCACATATGATCAATCACCGTGCCAGCCAGCCAGGGCCGTTTGCTGCGGGCGGTCCGCCAGCGCACTTCGTCGGGCCGTAGGGTGAAAGACTGGGCCACGTCATCACAGGCCAGCCCCCAGTCGCTGTTATCCAGCCGGATCACAAACCGGTAGTTGTCACGAACACCGGACGGCACCCGCCCTGCCATGATCCATTCGGCGGTGTCCACCACACGAAGGTTGTGGTCCCGGTCGGGCCGGATTCCCATATACCAGCGTGGACTTCCCGGGATGGGCCGGATCTCTTCCTCAATACGATGAATGGCACCGAGAAGAATCAGCGGCACCGCAAGCTGCAGCCCTGCAACCGTGAATATGAGGCATTCGAAAGGCTGCTCTGACCATTCCGGACGAGAAGGTGGCGCAGCCGGCTCCGGCTCAGGCTCAGGCCGGACCTCCACTTTTTGCTTCGATACAGGCTCTTCCGGAGCCTGGCGCTCCACGGGCCGCACTGGTTCTGCAGACTTGCCCTGGGCCGGTCTGGGCGGTTCGGGACTTGCCGCCGGTTTTTCGACAGTTGGCACCGGAGCCGGTTTCGTTCGGGTTGCCACAGGGGCTTCCTGGGTTGCCGGCTTCACCGGTTCAGGCGTTGCGGTTTCCTCCCGGAGCGCAGTGTCCGTGGCCGTGTGCAGCAATTCATCAAGGTAACTGGCAATCGCGTTTTCCGGATCCGCCAGCCTTGTCAATTTATCGTCAGCCATGCTGACGCTCCTTCACCCCACCCACCCGGGACATGAGATCGTCCAACAGATGGTTGTAGGCCCGGACACCGTGGGTTTCCGCATCCAGAGCGGAGGGAATAATACCGCCCTGACTGGCATCCCGGAACTTGGTGTCCACCGGAATGGCAAACTGCCACAAGGATTCACGGTAGGTCTTACGCAGGAGGTTAAGGCTTTTAACCGATGCCTGGGTACGCCGGTCGTACAGGGTTGGCACAATGGTGTAGGACAGCTCGTTTTTCTGGGAGCGCATGATCATCTTCAGGGTGTGGAGCATTCGCTCCAGGCCTTTGATGGCCAGAAATTCGGTTTGCACGGGAATAATCAGATGCTGCGCCGCGGCGAGGGCGTTGACCATCAGAACCCCAAGGGAGGGGGTATTGTCCAGCAGGACATAATCGAAATCGTCCCAGAGCTGGGTCAGGGCCCGGGAGATGATCAGCCCCATACCCTCGACGCCGATCATCCTTCGCTCAAGGGTGGCCAAGGCCGCACTGGCCGGTAGCAGGGACAGACCCTTGCAACTGGTTTTGGTAATCAACTGGGCCGGAAGCCCATCGGGCACCTTGCCCTGATGCTGGAACAAATCGAAAACGCTGTGGGCAATGGTGTCCGGATCGTACCCGAACCAGCTGGTAAGCGAGCCGTGGGGATCCAGATCCACAACGAGAACACGCTTGCCGCGTTCGGCAAGCAAGCCGCCCAGGGCGACCACACTCGTGGTTTTACCGACACCACCTTTTTGATTGGCTACTGCCCAGATTCGCACGCTTTGATTCTCCAGAGAATACATCGGTGTGGCTGGCAATTAACCTTTGCCACAGTCCCGTTTATCGGCCATTCCCCGGGCAACTTGAACCAGTCCTCGGAAAATCCGGCAAGCTGTTGCCGGCGCCTTTTTGTTAACGGGAGTAATACAGGAACCATGCCAATGGCTCTATACGCATCTGCCAACAATCCGTTCAACGCATGGCACCGCGGATACTGGCGTCACGGGAAATCAGCAACACCACTCGCCGGTTTTTGCGCCGCCCCTCTTCCGTGTCATTCCGGGCAACCGGCTGATACTGACCATAGCCAACGGCTGCGAGACGTTCCGGTTCGATGCCCTCCATCACCAGCATCCGAACCATCGACGCCGCCCGGGCGGCAGACAATTCCCAGTTGGAGGGATAGCGAGAAGTACTGATCGGCTGGTTATCGGTAAAGCCTTCAACTTTGACCGCGTTGTCCCGATTCTTCAGGACGATAGCTATTTTCTCGACAACGTCAAACGCGTCGTAATGGGGCTCGGCGTCACCGCTGCCAAACAACAGACTGTTGGGCAAATTCAACTCCAGCCACTGGTCGCTGGTCTCCAGTGAAACCACCCCCTGGTTGATCAACTCATCGAATTCCATCGACAGCTGGTCAGCCATGGCTCGAAGTGCTTCCGTTCGGGCCTGGGCATCTATCTCCGGATTACGTGGAGCTTCAGTCACTGCCGGCGGAATAACGTTCTCTGCAGGCGCGTTCAATGACCTTTGGGGCTGGTCGCCAATCTCGATTGGCTGAAAAGACCTCTGTGGCGCGTTAAACACACCGGTCAGGGTTTCCGACAGGACTTTGTACTTGCCTTCGTTGACGGACGACACCGAGTACATCACCACGAAAAAGGCGAACAGCAGCGTGATGAAATCCGCATAGGAAATCAGCCACCGCTCCTTGTTGTGCAGATCATCCTGGGGTTGCCTACGGCGCCGCATAAGTTGGCCTGCGCATGCTTACTGCAGGAAGCCCCGCAGCCGCAATTCGATGGATTTCGGGTTTTCACCCTCGGCGATGGCAATAATGCCGTCGATCATCATGTCCTCGTATCGGGTACGTTCCCGCACGATGCCACGCATCTTGTTGGCGACCGGGAAGAACAACAGATTGGCGAGAGCCACACCGTAAATGGTGGCCACAAAGGCGGTTGCGATCCCGCTGCCCAGAGACTGTGGATCCTCCAGGTTGGTCATCACCTGTATCAGCCCCATCACAGCCCCGATGATGCCGATGGTCGGCGAGTAACCGCCCATGGCCTCGAACACTTTGGCAGACTCCAGATCACGCTGCTCACGGGATTCCAGGTCCACTTCCATGATGCCCCGAATGGTCTCGGTTTCGGCACCATCCACTAACAACTGCAATCCCTTGCGGGCAAAAGGTTCCGGTTCTCTTTCGGCAAGGCCCTCAAGGCCGAGCAAGCCCTGCTTCCTGGCTTTGACACTCCAGTCGATGACCTTGCCAATTCCGTCTTCCAGGTTAATGAACGGCGGGACGAATACCCAGCGCACCTGGGTAAAGGCCCGTTTGAGCATCGGCCACGAGGTCTGCAGAATAGTTGCGGCCAGGGTACCACCAATAACAATAATGGCTGCCGGCCCGTTGAACAGGGAGCTAACGGCCCCGCCTTCAAGCAGATTGCCGCCGAGTATGGCGGCAAAAGCCAGTACGACCCCGAGCAGACTCAGGATATCCATCAGCAGACACCTTCAACCAGGCGTGGCCCGATCTCGTCCAGCGATAGCACATCATCTGTCAGCCCTGCCTTGGCGACCGCCATGGGCATGCCGTAGATAACCGACGACTTTTCATCCTGCGACCAGACGTCGGACCCGCTCTGTTTCATCATCCGGCAACCTTCTTTGCCGTCCGAGCCCATGCCGGTGAGAATGACACCCAGCGTCTTGCCCGGAAAACTCCTGGCCAGTGAACCGAAGGTTACGTCCACACAGGGCTTGTAATTGAGTCGCTCGTCTCCGGGCAGGATACGGATCCTGGCCTGCCCACCCCGATTCTCAACCATCATCTGTTTACCGCCGGGTGCCAGCAAAGCAAGCCCGGCCCGCAACATATCGCCATCCTCGGCCTGCCGGACTTCAATCCGGCAGAGCTTGTTCAGACGTTCGGCGAAGGCCGGCGTAAAGCTGGCCGGCATATGCTGCACCAGCACGATAGGTGCCGGAAACGTTGCCGGCAACGTTGTCAATACCCGCTGCAGGGCAACAGGTCCGCCGGTTGAGGTGCCAATACCAACTACCGCGTAATGCTTGGCCCCGCCCCGGCGGGAGTGACGCCTTGGTGCCTCGGGCCCGACCGGAGCCGCAGGGCTCTGTGTGTCTGGGCGCTGGCGCGGCGTGATGTCCGGACGGGGACGGGCCGGCGTGCCTGGCGCCCGGGAAGCTGGCGCCGACGGTTCGGGACGGGCCGGAGCCGCAGGCCGGTTTCCGGGCCGACTGCGTGCCACGTCAAGAATTCGATCGATGAGGATTTTCTGGAGCTGGCTGTTATCCCGGGCAATTTCTTCGAAATTCTTTGGCAGGAAATCGACGGCGCCGGCTTCGAGCGCGTCGAGGGTTACCCGAGCGCCTTCATAAGTGAGCGAAGAGAACATGAGCACCGGTGTGGGGTGCTTGCGCATGATTTCGCGCACAGCGGAGATGCCATCCATCACCGGCATTTCGTAATCCATGGTGATCACGTCGGGACACAGCTTTTCGGCCAGTTCCACGCCTTCCCGACCGTTGGTAGCAGCCCCAACCACCTTGATCTGGCCAGAGCTGGTCAGGATTTCCGTCAGCCGTTTGCGAAAAAACCCTGAATCGTCAACGACCAGGACAGAAACTGTCATCCACTTCTCCTACCCAATCCATAGTTCTCTGGCAATGTCACCTGCCGGATGCGGCTCAGCCGTAATGTTGCAGCAGGCTGGGAACATCAATAATCAGCGCAATCCTGCCGTCGCCGGTAATGGTGGCGCCCGCCATCCCCGGCGTGCCCTGGAGCGCCCGCCCGAGGGGCTTGATCACCACCTCTTCCTGCCCGACCAACTGGTCGACAACAAAGCCCACCTGTTTGGTACCCATGGCCACGATGACAACATGGGCGTTTTCGGGCACCTCCGGGGAAGCACCGCCACGAACCAGCCATCGCTTGATATGAAACAGCGGGAATACCTTTTCCCGAACCACAATGCACTCACGTCCATCGACAATGTTGGTTTTGGTCAGGTCCAGATGGAAGATTTCGACCACGTTGACCAGCGGCAGCGCAAAGGACTGGTCCCCCAGCATGATCATCAGGGTCGGCATGATGGCCAGCGTTAGCGGAACCTTGATAACAATCCGGGAACCCTTGCCCAGTTCCGATTCGATGCTTAACTGACCATTGAGCTGGCCAATCTTGGTTTTCACCACATCCATGCCGACACCACGACCGGAGACATCGGAAATCTGCTCCTTGGTGGAAAATCCGGCGGCAAAAATCAGGTTGAAACACTCAGAATTAGTCAGCCGATCGGCAGCATCCTGTTCGTAGATACCCTTCTCGACTGCCTTTCGGCGCAACACTTCCGGATCCATACCGGCGCCGTCATCCTCGATGAACAGGAGAATATGATCCCCCTCCTGCTCGGCAGACAGGGTGACGGTACCCTGGCGGGGCTTACCGGCTTTCTCGCGCACCTCCGGGGCTTCGATGCCATGATCGACCGAATTCCGAACCAGGTGAACCAGCGGATCAGACAGTGCTTCGACCAGGTTCTTGTCAAGGTCGGTGTCTTCACCATGCATCACCAGGTTGACCTCTTTCTTGAGATTCCTGGCCAGATCACGAACCACCCGGGGGAACCGGCCAAACACCTTCTTGATCGGCTGCATGCGGGTCTGCATCACTGCAGACTGGAGATCGGTGGTGACCACATCGAGGTTGGACACCGCCTTGTGCATATGTTCGTCCTCGCTTTCGGCACCCAGACGCTGCAAGCGGTTACGCACCAGCACCAGCTCCCCCACCATATTCATGATGTCGTCAAGGCGCTTGGTGTCGACACGAACCGTCGTTTCCGCAGCAGGAGCTTGCTCGCGCGCGGGCATGGCCGGTGCAGCAGCGCCTTTGGCTTCCGGCTTCCCTGCTGGCTTGGGGGCCGGCTTCGGCGCCTCTGCTTTTGGCTTTGCCGGCTCTTTCGGAGCTGCAGGCTGTTCAGGAGCTGAGGGCTGTCCCGGCGCTGAGGGCTCTCCCCCCGCTGTCGGGCTTCCGCCTTTGCCGTGAAGATCGTCCAGCAGTTTCTCGAATTCGTCGTCGGTAATCAGGTCATCGCCGCCCTCGGCCTTGGCGGCCGGCTTTTCTTCTTTGCTGACAGCCTCTTCCTCGCCCGCTGGTGCACCGGCAAACTGCCCTTTTCCGTGCAGCTGGTCCAGCAGCGCCTCGAATTCGTCGTCGGTAATTTCGTCGTCTCCGGAACTTTCCTTCTCGCCCTCGGCCGATCCGGCACCTGAAACCGATGAAGTATCTCCGGATTTCTCGTCCTGCAATGCATCCAGAAGCTGCTCGAATTCGTCGTCGGTGATGTCACCACCGTCTTCTGCCGATTCGCTCTCTTCGTGCTCAGCTTGGGGCGCAGCAGCCGGTACCCCCTCGCCCTCCGGCTGGGCCAGGGCATCCAGACGGACAATCAGTTCCTCCGGGGCCGGTGTCAGCTCCTCGTGATTACGGACCTGCTCAAACATCGCATTGACGTTGTCCAGGGCTTCGAGAACCACGTCCATCAGTTCTGAATCCACCTTGCGCTTGTGATTGCGCAGGGTGTCAAAAACGTTTTCGGCGGAATGGCAGCAATTCACCAGCGCTTCAAGCTGAAGAAAGCCCGCGCCGCCTTTCACGGTGTGAAAGCCACGGAAGATGGCGTTAAGCAGATCACTGTCGTCAGGATGTTGCTCAAGATCTACCAACTGCTCTGACAGCTTTTCGAGGATCTCGCCGGCTTCTACCAGGAAGTCCTGCAAAATCTCTTCATCAGCATCAAACGCCATGCGTTACCCTCTTTATTCAGAAACCGAGACTGGACAACAGATCGTCTACGTCATCCTGTCCCGAGACTACATCTTCACGCTCATCGGCCTTGATCTGGGGCCCGACGCCCTTCTCTGCAGACTCTTCCTTCTCTTCAATCTGGTGCACCGTGCCCGTGAGCTGGTCCACATGACTGGCCATCACCACCAGGCTGAGCATCTGCTCCTCTACCTCTTTCACCAGCGCGGTTACTTTCTGGATAACCTGGCCCGTCAGGTCCTGGAAATCCTGAGCCAGCAGGATTTCCGAGAGGTTGCTGTACATGGTGTCGGCGTCCGTAGCCATGCTGACGAAAAAGCGATCAATCCGCCCGTAAAGCTCGCGGAACTCGGCCGGCTGCATTTCCCGGCGACGCAGACGCTGCCACTCATCACGCAAGGCGGCTGCTTCGTCTCTCAGGGCATTGGCCACAGGCATGGTTTCCTCAACCAGATCCATGGTCCGGTTGGCCGCTTCACCGGTCATCTGCACGACGTACTCGAGGCGATCAGAGGCATCTGTCATCTTCGACAGTGCTTCCTGCTGTTCGGCGTTACGGGGGTCAATCTGGAAGTTCCGGATCGCTTCGTGCAAGCTCCGGGTCAATCGCCCTACCTCACGGTACAGACTCTGATCCCTGACCTCGCTGAGTTCATTGATCAGGGTCATGGCTTTGGCATAATCCCCCGCATCAACACTCTCTGCCAGTTCTGCTGCCTGCCGCTGAAGCTTTTCCGTTACCTCCGGTTCAAGGCCCCGATGGTTCTTTTTGCTATCGCTCATGAGAGCCATCCGACCTCTGGTTACTGGATTCTTTCAAAGATTTTCTCAATCTTTTCCTTGAGCACCGCGGCAGTGAACGGTTTGACCACATAGCCGTTCACGCCCGCCTGGGCAGCAGCAACGATCTGGTCGCGCTTCGCCTCAGCCGTTACCATCAATACCGGCAGGGTTTTCAGATTTTCGTCAGCCCGAACGGCCTTGAGCAGATCGAAACCGGACATGCCTGGCATGTTCCAGTCGGTCACCAGAAAATCGTATTTGCCGCTTTTAAGCATTGGCAGCGCCGTATTGCCGTCGTCAGCTTCATCGGTGTTGGTGAAGCCAAGATCACGCAGCAGATTCTTGATGATCCGTCGCATTGTGGAGAAGTCGTCCACAATGAGGATTTTCATGTTTTTGTCCAATGGGACCTCCAGTTAGTGACACCCGGAATTCGTTTGACCTTCGCGTTCAAAGTCTAGCAGGCCGCTGTTTTAACCGCTTATTGTCAGACCTTTGCTTCGGTTGTAAAGCATCGGTTACCAAAAACTACAGACTGCCTCTGCGCGGACACAGACTGAACGCAATCAGCTGTCCGATTCGTGGCGCCAATCCGACAGCCGTCCCCGAAGGCGCAGGGCAGCCTGACTGTGAATCTGGCTTACCCGGCTCTCGCTGACGCCGAGCACGGCGCCAATCTCCTTCAGGTTCAGTTCTTCCTGGTAATACAGGCTCAGCACCAGCTTTTCCCGCTCCGGCAGGTCTTCAATGGCCTCAGCGAGGCTGCGCCGGAAGGCATCGGAGGACAACCCCTCCAGGGGATTATCCTGCGTCTCTGTCTGTTCTATCGGCAGCTCTCCGGATTCATTGAGCTCATCGAGGCTAAAAAGTCGGCCGCTGTTCGAATCGGAAAGGTAGGAGTGATACTCGGCCAGCCCCATACCCAGCTCTTCAGCCACTTCCAGGTCCTGGGCTTCACGACCAAGACGGTCTTCAACGGCCTTGATGGCCAGGGAAATACGGCGGGCGTTGCGATGCACGGAACGGGGAACCCAGTCGCCCTTGCGGATTTCATCCACCATGGCGCCGCGAATCCGGATACCGGCATAGGTCTCGAAGGTGGCACCTTTGGCGGAGCTGTAACGCTGGGCGGCCTCAAGCAAGCCGATCATGCCGGCCTGCATCAGGTCTTCAAGCTGAACGGAGGCGGGCAGGCGGGCCATCAGGTGAAGGGCAATTTTCTTGACCAGCGGGGCATGCTGCTCAACGAGCTGAGACGGTTTCTGCGCACCCGACTGGTTATAGATTCCGAGGTTTTTCGCCAATGCCATGTATCCGGTTTCTTGTTTGACTGGATCCGATTCAGACTTCGACGAGCCGCTCCACAAAAAATTCCAGGTGCCCGCGGGGAGAGGACGGCAGCGGCCAGCTATCAACCTTGTCGGCCAGCGCCTTGATCGCCAGGGATGCTTTCGCCCTTGGATAGGCGTCCAGTACCGCGCGCTGTCGCTGAACCGCTTTCTTCACAGCCTCATCGTAGGGGACTATTCCAACATATTGTAGTGCCACATCAAGGAAGCGCTCGGTGACCCGGGTCAGTTTTTCGAACAGATGCCGGCCTTCCTGTTCATTTCGTACCTGGTTGGCAAGAATACGGAACCGATTGGTGCCGTACTCGCGGTTCATGAGTTTGATCAGGGCGTAACAGTCGGTAATGGACGTGGGCTCGTCACACACCACCAGCAACAGCTCCTGGGAGGCCCTCAGAAAACTGACCACTGATTCGGAAATCCCGGCGGCGGTATCAACGATCAAGACATCGATCTGATCACCCAGTTCGCTGAACGCATTAATCAGCCCTGCATGCTCCATGGGGCTGAGCTGGGTCATTCTTTGGGTACCGGAAGAGGCGGGGACAATCTTGATGCCGCCGGGACCATTCACCAGAACGTCCTTTAGATCACAATCGCCCGCCAGAACATCCTGGAGGTTGCGATTGGCAGTGATGCCCAGCAAGACGTCGATATTGGCGAGCCCCAGATCGGCGTCGAGCAGCACCACTCTCCGGCCTTTCTGCGCCAGGGCAATTCCGAGGTTCACCGACACGTTACTCTTGCCGACACCACCCTTTCCGCCGGAAACTGCAATCACCTGTACCGGATGTGCTCTGCTCATACTGTTTTTGGTCTCTCGCCACGTTTCGCCGGCTTTTTCTCCGACGCCTGCTGTCAATCTGTCCGGTCTCAGGCGTGCTCTTTCAGGCCCTCTGCGACCGCTTGCTGTTGCTGGAGTGTTTTCAGCCGATCCACGGCCAACCGCACCAGCGGAACGGCTTCTGCGTGGTGCAGGTCTTCAGGAATCTTCTGGCCGTCTGTGTAATAGGCTACCGGCAGACCGGTTTCCATCACAAACCCGAGAGACTCGCCCAGCGTCAGGGCCTCGTCGATTTTGGTCATTACACAGCCCGCAAGATTTGCCATCTTATAGCAATGCCAGACGGATTTCATGATGCGAGGCTGACTGGTTGCCGAGACGACCAGATGGGTTTTGATATTGTGATGGCTGCGAGCCAGTTCGGCCAGTTGTTCCTGATAGCCTTTGTCAGCGCTGGTCAGCCCGGCAGTATCGATCAGCACCAGATGACGGTCTGAAAGCTCGTCGAGAATATCATCCAGACTGTGGCTCTCATCCACCACCCGAACCGGCACATTCAGGATACGACCGAACACGAACAGCTGCTCATGCGCGGCCACCCGATATCGGTCGGTGGTAACCAGGGCCACCGAGTCGGAGCCATGCTTGAGCACGTAGCGAGCCGCCAGCTTGCCAATGGTGGTGGTCTTGCCGGAACCGGTGGGACCTACCAGCGCGTAGGCGCCACCCTCATCAAGCCACTCCATGCGGGAGGTCCGGACGCCGGTACACAGCATTTTCAGGGACTGTTTCCAGCCATCTTCCAAGCGCCCTGCCTTATGGCGCCGGGAAATTGACCCAGCCAGATCAGTGCCGAGACCGAATTCCTGCAAACGCTCAGCCAGCCGCTGCTGAACCGCGGTGGTTGCCGAAACCTCCGGCTCCGGTTGCGGCCGACGGCCCTGCATCATGTCCCTCAGGGAGCTGATCTCGGCGCGCATTTGCGCCAGCTCATCGGAATAGGCTGCCCGGGGCGCTTGCGGCACAGATTCAATGTCATCAAAACCACCGCTCGCCGCGTCCTGAACAGCAGCAAATGACGCGTCGGCGTAGCTGGCTCCGTGGGCGGCACGCTTTTCCCTGACTTCACGGATGCGGTCACGGGAGCGGCTCAACTCGTCCTCAAGACGGCGGTGCTGCTCCGCCTGCATCTCCGCAAGACGGGACCCGTTGGTTGCTTCCTCCGCCTGATTACCCAGTCGCTGCCGTGCCATGTTTTCGTCGTAGTCCAGCGCCGTCACTATTTCGACACCGCCATCAACCCGACGGTTGGAAAGAATCACGGCATCCGGCCCCATCTGTTCACTGACCTGTTTCAGCGCCTCTGCCATGGTCTGAGCAAAAAACCGTTTTACTTTCATGATGCCTCTTCCTCCACCGGCAACGCCGTGCCGGCGCTGTCCGCTCTGTCATCCGCGCCGTTACTGGCCAACGGACGCCACGATCGTAATCTGTTTGTTATCCGGAATTTCCTGGTACGAGAGCACGTGCAGTCGCTCTACCCCATAACTGGCAAATTTCGCCAGAACCGGCCGCAGGGGCCCGGACACCAGCAGGATGGCTGGTTTGCCGAGCATCTCCTGGCGCTGGACGCTCTCCTGCAGGGAGCGCTGGAGCTTTTCAACCATATTCGGCTCCAGAACCAGGCCAATATCTTCCTGACCGCCGGATTGTTGACTCTGCTGAACTGACTTTAGCAATAACTGTTCCAGATCCGGATCCAGGGTGATCACCGGTATCTCCGATTCGTTGCCGCAGATGCTCTGAACAATCATCCGGCGCAGGGACTGCCGGGCAACGGTGGTCAGCAGTTTCGGATCCTGGCTCTTCGGATGCACGTTCACGATGGCCTCGGCAATGGACCGCATATCCCGGATCGGCACTTCTTCCTTCAGGAGGTTCTGCAGCACTTTCAGCAGCAGGCTGATGGACACAGTGGTGGGCACCAGCTCCTCGGCCAGCTTTGGAGAAATCTTCTCCAGCTGATCCAGCCACTTCTGGACTTCCTCGTGACCCAGCAGTTCGTGGGCGTGCTTCTGCAATACCTGGTTCAGATGGGTGGCAACCACCGTACTGGCATCGACCACGGTATACCCCAGGGTCTGGGCCTGGTCTTTCTTGTCTGGCTCGATCCAGCTGGCATCCAGACCAAACGCCGGATCCTTGCCCTCAATCCCCTCTATTTTTCCGAACACCTGGCCGGGGTCTATGGCCAGCTCGCGGTCCGGATGGATTTCGGCCTCAGCAATGGTCACGCCCATCAGCGTAATGCGATAGACGTTGGGCATCAGATCCAGGTTGTCTCGAATGTGAACCGAGGGCATCAGAAAGCCCAGATCCTGGGACAACTTTTTACGAACACCCTTTATGCGACTGAGCAACTGGCCACCCTGTGACTTGTCCACCAGCGGAATCAGCCGGTAGCCCACTTCCAGACCGACGATATCAACGGTGGACACGTCGTCCCAGCCCAGTTCCTTGGTCTCGCCGGGTGCCGGCAGCTGGCGCCCCTGATCGCCGCCTGCATCACCGCCGGGAGGCAGATCGCGACCCGCCGGCCGTGGTGCGGAACCGCCAGCGCCCCGCGACGGAAATGCACCCTCTTCCTCGACGGTCTGCCTCTGGTGTTTCCAGATATACCAGGCAGCACCGCCCGCCAGGGTACCAAGCCCCAGGAAGGCCACATGGGGCATGCCCGGAATCAGACCCAGGATAATCAGGATGGTGGCTGCAATAGACAGGGCCTTAGGGGCACTGAACATCTGCTGAAGGATCTGCCCACCCATGTCCTGGCTGGAGGTTACCCGGGTAACCATGATCGCCGCAGACGTGGACAGCAGCAGCGAGGGAATCTGTGCCACCAGGCCATCACCAATGGTCAGCAGCGCATAGCGCTCCATGGCCAGCCCGAAATCAAGACCGTGCTGCAGCATACCGATGGCAATACCGCCGATAATGTTAATGGCAAGAATCAGCAGACCGGCAATCGCGTCGCCCTTCACAAACTTGGAAGCACCGTCCATGGAGCCGTAGAAATCCGCCTCTTGTGCAATCTCGGAACGACGATGCTTGGCTTCGTCCTGATTGATTAGGCCAGCATTAAGATCCGCATCAATCGCCATCTGTTTTCCGGGCATGGCATCCAGGGTAAAACGCGCACTCACCTCGGATACCCGGCCGGCACCCTTGGTCACCACCAGGAAGTTAATGATCATCAGGATCGCAAACACCACCAGGCCCACGGCGTAGTTGCCACCAATCAGGACCGCACCGAAGGATTCAATCACCTTACCGGCGGCGTCACCGCCCTCGTGGCCGTTCAGAAGAACAATCCGGGTGGAGGCCACGTTCAGGGCGAGGCGAAGGAGCGTGGCTACCAGCAGAACTGTGGGGAAAGAGGCGAACTCCATGGGCCGGAGGGCGTAGACACACACCAGTAGAATGACAATCGAAAGGGTGATATTGAAAGTAAAGAACACGTCCAGCAGGAACGCCGGCATAGGCAGAATCATCATACCCAGCAAACCCATCAGCATAATGGGAATGCCCAGATTGCCCCGCGTCAGGGTTTTGACGTTATTGAGGACTAAAGCTCTGTCCATGCCGGATACTTCTCCGATTGGCCGTGCCTGCAGGCGTTTTGAAGGTCGAAAATCTGACACCGGAGCGTCGTTTGGAAGTGTTATCGCAAGATCCGTACCAGCCCTTAGTGGATTTCCGTGAGCCGGCCATTTGCGGCCTGACTCGCCTTGCCAGATGCGGTATCCTTGCGCCATTTGATCGCGACGCTAAAACTCCAATCAGACACACAGGTGACCCCATGCCAATCCACGAGGTAAAACACCCTCTGATCCGCCACAAGCTCGGCATCATGCGCCGTGCGGACATCAGCACCAAGAATTTCAGGGAGCTGGCACAGGAAGTTGGTGCACTCCTGACCTACGAGGCCACCAAGGACTTCAACCTGCAGGAAAAGACCATCGAAGGCTGGGCCGGTCCCGTTAATGTGGAACAGATTCACGGCAAGAAAGTCACCATCGTTCCGATCCTGAGAGCCGGTCTTGGCATGCTTGATGGTGTGCTCAGCCTGATCCCGGTGGCCCGGGTAAGCGTTGTTGGCCAGATCCGTAACGAGGAAACCCTGGAGGCCAGCACCTACCTGGAAAAACTGGTGGGAGAACTGGATCAGCGCATGGCCATGATTGTCGACCCGATGCTAGCCACCGGCGGCTCCATGATCTCCACCATCGACCTGCTCAAGAAGGCGGGCAGCACCGAGATCCGTGCTCTGGTTCTGGTCGCAGCACCTGAAGGTGTTGAAAAGGTGCTCGAGAAACATCCTGATGTGTCCATCTACACCGCCTCTGTTGATGAGCGCCTCAACGACAAAGGCTATATCCTTCCGGGTCTCGGCGATGCCGGCGACAAGATCTTCGGCACTAAGCAGAAGGACGTTTAAGCATGCGGGACCATACCAACGACCCGGTCTGGAAACAGGCCATTGCCGGCTCCCAGATGCTGCTGGTGGCCTTCGGCGCGCTGGTTCTGATGCCTTTGATTACCGGGCTGGATCCGAACGTGGCCCTGTTCACCGCCGGCCTGGGCACCCTGATCTTTCACGTGGTGACAGGCGGCCAGATCCCGATTTTCCTGGCGTCGTCCTTCGCCTTCATCGCACCGGTTATCGCCTCTAAAGGCCGGTTTGGAATGGAAGAAACCCTCGGCGGCCTGATGGCAGCGGGTATTCTCTATATTCTCCTGAGTGGATTAGTACGCCTGCGGGGCACCGGTTTTGTCCGCCGCCTTCTGCCGCCAGTCGTGATCGGCCCGGTGATTATGACGATCGGTCTCGGCCTGGCGCCTGTTGCCGTTCATATGGCCTCAGGACGCACCGGTGACGGCGCCACCCAACTGATCCCCTACGACACAGCCATCTGGATCGCCATGATCTCTCTGGCCGTAACCATCATCATGTCGGTCTGGTCAAAGGGAATCTTCCGGCTGATTCCGATCATGTTCGGCGTCATCACCGGCTATATCCTGTCCGCTTTTGCCGGCATCGTGGATACCACCCCGATTCAGGAAGCCGCCTGGTTTGCCGTCCCCGACTTTGTTGCGCCGGCCTTCAGCTGGGGCGCCGTACTGTTCATGATTCCGGTAGCCATTGCCCCGGCCATCGAGCACATCGGCGACGTACTGGCCATCGGAAACGTGACCCGCAAGAACTACCTGGAAAAGCCGGGCCTGCACCGCACGCTGCTGGGTGACGGCCTGGCCACCAGCGCCGCGTCCCTGCTTGGCGGACCGCCCAACACCACCTACTCGGAAGTCACCGGCGCCGTGATGCTGACCAAGAACTTCAACCCGAAGGTCATGTGGTGGGCGGCCTGTATCGCCATCGTTCTGGCTTTCGTCGGCAAGTTCGGTGCCGCTCTGCAAACCATCCCGGTCCCTGTCATGGGCGGCATCCTGTGCCTGCTGTTCGGCTCCATTGCCGTGGTTGGCCTGAACACACTGATCCGCCATCAGGTGGATCTGTCACAGTCTCGCAACCTGGTTATCGTGGGTGTCACCCTGGTATTCGGTATTGGCGGTATGGTTCTGGGCAATCTGGAAGGCATCGCGCTGTGCGCGGTAGCCGCCATTATCCTCAACCTGTTGCTACCCGGCAGCCACGAGGCGTGGGGCAAGGCCGTTTATGAGCAGAAAGCCGACTGACAGCTCCGGCATTAGCTTCACTGCCCTGTATACCGGTGCCGTCTGGCACCGGCACGGGCTTTCCGACCACACCCTGGCCACCGAAAAAGGCCGCTGGCTCTACCGCCTGATGACCCCCTTCGAAGCCGCCAGTCAGGCGGCCATCGGCGGCAACATCCGCACATTCCTGCTGCAAAGACATCTGATCATCGACCACCTGATTGACCAGGCAATCCGCAACAAGGGCATCACCCAGGTTCTGGAGATCGCCTGCGGCATGTCGCCCCGGGGCATCCGTTTACGCCAGAAACACCCCCTGCTCCACATGGTCGAAGCCGACCTGCCGGACATGGCCGCCCGCAAGGCACTGCGCCTGATGGCGACCGGCAGACTGGGCGACCACCATCAGGTCACACCCATCGACATCCTCGCGGACCACGGTGAATACCAACTGGAAAAAGTGATCGACCGGGTATTCGCGAACTCCGAGCCGGTGATCATCATCACCGAAGGCCTGACCAGCTACTTTTCACTGGAAACCATCACCGAGTTCTGGCGCCAACTGGCCGCCGCCATGGCCAGACGCCCGGGTTCGGTCTACCTTTCCGAGAGCTATTACCAACCCCGCCAGCCATTGCTGAACACTACCCTCAAAGCACTTGGTGGTGTCCTCGGGGCCGTTACCCGCAGCGAGGTATCGTTCCACTTCCAGACCGACGCCCAGGCACGGGAGCATTTCCTGTCCTGCGGGTTTGCCTCAGCCACAGTGCACGATCCCCGATCCTGGTACGGGATTCTGCCCATCCCCGAAAGCCGCGGGGAGCCGATGGTTCGGGTTATTGAAGCTGGTTGCTGACTTTCTGGAATTGCAGCCTGCTAGTTTTGGGGGATGCGTGGTGGTGGCAGGCCTTTCCAGGACACGCTACGAGCACATCCATGTGCGCTTGGCTGTGGCCATCCATGGCCACAGCCAGTCCTGGAAAGGCCTGCCACCACCACTTGTCCAACGACTCAGATAACGCCCAGAATCGCTTTTTTTAACGACTAATCATGTCGGCTTAGAAGCGTAGGTTGTTGATGCGATATCGAATGGTCTGGAAGCGGCTTGG
Organism: Marinobacter sp. es.048; assembly: GCF_900188435.1. Taxonomy (NCBI): domain Bacteria; kingdom Pseudomonadati; phylum Pseudomonadota; class Gammaproteobacteria; order Pseudomonadales; family Marinobacteraceae; genus Marinobacter; species Marinobacter sp. es.048. Next base: position 1,996,471 of record NZ_FYFA01000001.1, on the reverse strand, counting down.
CGGGTGGGCCTCCCAAAAATGTCGGCGGCCAAGGATGGCCGACACCAAGCGCACATGGATGTGCTCGTAGCGGTTTTTGGGAGGCCCACCCGCCAATCCGCCAGCCCCCAAACCCGCAGGCTACTTACAGAAACCCAACTCCGAACTAAACGTCGCGCCGCAAATCCGAAGGAATCGGGAACTCCGGCATACCAGGCTTCGGCCCACGCCCCTTGCGGAACTGCCGGAGCTGGAACACATAGGCGAGCACCTGGGCAATGGCCATGTACAGGCCATCGGGAATCTCCTCGCCGATGTCGGTGTTGTGATAGACCGCCCGGGTCAGCGGAGGCGTTCTCAGGATCTCGACCTTGTTCTCCCTCGCGATTTCCATGATCTTGAAGGCAACCTCATCGGCACCCTTGGCCACTACTATCGGCGCGCCCATCGCCTTCTGATCGTACTTCAACGCCACCGCATAGTGGGTCGGGTTGGTGATCACTACGTCAGCAGTAGGTACATCCTGCATCATGCGGCGCTGGGCCATTTCGCGCTGGAGCTGGCGAATTTTGCCTTTGACCTCCGGCTTGCCCTCGGTGTCCTTGTACTCGTCTTTCACTTCCTGCTTCGTCATGCGCAGCTTTTTCTGGTGATCGTAAATCTGGAAAGGCACGTCGATCGCCGCGATGATGATGGTGGCGCAGGACAGCAGAAAGAAACTCCAGGCGATGGTCCAGAGCACGTGTTCCATAGCCGGCACTACTGGCTCCTCGGCGATTGACAGAAGGTCTTCGGTGCGCAGATCGAGGATGAGAATGGCCAGAACCATGACCAGGCCTACCTTAGCGATGGCCTTGACCAGTTCGATCAGGGAACGCAGGGAGAACATGCGGCCCAACCCCTTGAACGGATCCATGCGATTAAGCTTGGGAGCCACGGCTTTCCCGCTGATCAGCAGGCCTCCGATGCCGATAGAGCCGAAGATGGCGGCAATCAGCAGCAGTAAAAGTATGGGCGATAAAGCCCAGGCGGCTTCCTTGGCCGATTCGATGAGCTGGACGCTCATGTGGCGCATATCGAAGATGGCGGAGCGCTCGATCACGAAGCTGTCGCGCATGATGGCTTCCATCGACGCACCGAGGCTGGCGCCAAACACGAGCATGCCGCCGGCGCCGGCCAGGAGCACAGCCATGGTGGCCAGCTCCTTGGAGCGCGCAGTCTGGCCATCCTCCTTGGCTTTTTCGAGCCTTCGGGGTGTGGCCTCTTCCGTTTTTTCCTGACTGTTGTCGTCTTCTTCGGCCATGAATCTTTACGGTTGCCCCTGCAGTCCACGCATGAAATCAAAGGTCTCTCGAGTGTACTGATCAAAGTGCGGCAGAAAATTGGCGTGCAGCACCCATATGGCAAACAATCCAAAAATCAGGCCAATCGGGAAACCGAGTGCGAAGATGTTCATCTGGGGTGCAGCACGGGTCATGACGCCGAAGGCGATGTTGACGATCAGCACGGCCGTAACCGCCGGCAATGCCAGGAGCATCGCGGAGGCAAACATCCAGCTGATTCGGTGGGCCAGTTCCCAGACGCCGGTCTGGCCGAGACCTTCCATGCCGATGGGCAGGGTGCGGAAGCTTTCGATAAAGACTTCAAAGGCGACCAAGTGGCCGTTCATGGCCAGGAACAGCAGGGTGATGGTGATGGTGTAGATCTGGGACAGCACGGGGACGTTTACACCGTTGGCCGGATCGACCATCGACGCAAAGCCCAAACCCATCTGCATGGCGATCATTTGACCGGCAATAACGAACAACTGCCAGAGCGCGGTAAGTGCGAAGCCCATACCGACACCGATGAGGATCTGCTGAAGGGTGATGACCACGGCATCAGCGCTCAGCGCTTCCACCTGAGGTACGGGCGGAATCATGGGCGCGATAAGGATGGTCATCAGCAAGGCCAGCCCCAGGCGGACCCGTGCGGGCACCAGCTGGGTGCCGAATATGGGGATCACCATCAGGAAGCTGGCCAGGCGGAACAGTGGCCAGAGGTGCTGGCCAACCCATTGGCCGATAACGTCCGCGCTGATTTCCGCCGGTATCATCCGTCAGCCGATCAGGTAAGGAATATTGCCGAACAGCCTGTTGGCGTGATCCAGCAGCTGCGTCAGCATCCAGGGCCCCCAGACGATGATAACGATCAGCGTGACCAACAGACGAGGCAGGAAGCTCAGGGTCTGTTCATTGATCTGCGTTGCCGCCTGGAAGGTACTGACCACCAGACCGATCACCAGCCCCGGGCCAATGATGATCGAGGCAAGAAGCACAATCATCCACAGGGCTTCGCGCAGGATGTCGATAACGGTTTCCGGAGTCATGAGGCCTCCTATACTCCGTAACTGGCAGCGAGGGTGCCCATGATCAGGGCCCACCCGTCCACCAGCACAAACAGCATGATCTTGAACGGCAGGGAGATGATGATCGGCGACAGCATCATCATACCCATGGCCATAAGAACACTGGCCACCACCATGTCGATAATCAGGAATGGGATGAACAGGATAAACCCGATCTGGAACGCGGTTTTGAGCTCACTGGTCACGAATGCAGGCATCAGTATCCAGAAGGACACGTCCTGCGGGGTATCGTACTGTGTATCCGAGATTCGCATGAACAGGGCCAGATCACTCTCACGGGTCTGTTCCAGCATGAATTTCCGGAACGGCTGGCTGGCCAGCTCGACGGCCTCCAGGGAGGTCACCTCTTCTTGCATGTAAGGTTGCAGCGCGACCCTGTTGGCCTCCTCCAGCACCGGTTTCATGATAAAGATGCTGAGAAATAGCGCCAGCCCCAGCAGAATCTGGTTTGATGGCGTGGATTGAAGGCCAATCGCCTGACGAAGGATGGCAAACACAACGATGATGCGGGTAAACGACGTCATCATCATGAGCATGGCCGGCAGGAAAGTCAGCGCTGTCATCAGCGCCAGGATTTGCAGGGTTACCGAATATTCCTGAGCGCCCCCGCCTTCTCCGGGGGTCACGGTAAACGCCGGTATACCGGGTATGCCGGAGGGTTCTTGCGCCAGGGCCAAAGGTGCCCAGACCAGGCCGGCCAATACGATCAGGGATGGAAGCACTCGCTTGATGGTTGCGGCAAGCATGGGCCTAGTCGTTCCTTGTCGGGGAGGTCCAGGATTTGCCGATCATGCCCTGCAGACGGCGGGCAAAATCACTGGAACCGGCACTGCCGGCCTCGACAACCGGCTCTTCAAACACATGCAGGGTCCGGATCGCCGATGGGGTAATGCCCAGCAGAATCTGCTGGCCGCCGACCTCAATCAGGGCAATGCGCTCCCGGGCACCGATAGCCATCACCGACACCACCTTGATGGCGTTGTTGTTCATGCCGGTCATGCCGTTCATCCGGCGAATGATCCAGGCGCAGCCATAGATCACGGCAACCACGGCCACCAGACCCAGTCCAAGGCTGACAATCGTACCGAGGGTGTCCGGGGCCCGCACCGGGGAATCAGGCGCGGCCGTCTTTGCCGCTTCCTGAGCAACGGCTGGATTGATCACAAGCAGCGTCAGGGCCGCAGTCAGTTTGGGCCACATGTTACTTCTGTAACCGCTTGATGCGTTCGCCCGGGCTGATCACGTCGGTAAGGCGGATGCCGAACTTCTCGTTCACCATGACCACTTCACCATGGGCGATCAGGGTACCGTTTACCAGCACGTCCAGAGGTTCACCCGCCAACCGGTCAAGCTCGATAACCGAGCCCTGGTTAAGCTGCAGCAGATTCCGTATCGGGATCTGGGTGTTGCCTACTTCCATTGAAATCGTGACCGGTATGTCGAGGATAACGTCGATATCCGGAGCCGGGCCACCACCCTGTGCTGGTTCGCTTCCGGTATCAAATTCCTCCATGGGGGCAGCCTGAACGTCCTCCTCAGCCTCACCGGTCTCGCCGGCTTCTGCCATCGCAGCGGCCCACTCGTCCTCGCGTTCGCCCTCGTCACCGGACTCTTCCATGGCGGCTTCCCACTCGGCAGCCAGCTTCTCGTCTTCGCTGAGCTCCTGCTCGTCTTTCTTGTCGTCGTCAGCCATTACGTCCCACCTTCAGTTGTTTCTTTACCTTGGGCACTGATGCCCGTTCATGAATGCGCAGTGCCAGTTTTCCGTCACGGGTCCCCAACGTTGCTTTATAGATCGGGATTCCGTTGGCAGTGACAGTCAGATACTCGGGAACCTCCACCGGGATGATGTCGCCGGCTTTCATCTTGGCAATGTCCCGCAACGATATCCGACGGCGACAGACCGTGGTGTTGATAGGTACGTTTACCTCTTTGATGTCTTCCTGAAGCGCGTTCACCCAACGCTCGTCAACATCGTCAATATCACTTTGTACCCCGGCATCAAGCACGTCGCGGATGGGCTCAATCATGGAATAGGGCAAGGCAAAATGCAGTTCGCCACCACCGCCGTCAAGTTCGATGTGGAAGGTGCTGACCACGACCACCTCACTGGGACTGACGATATTGGCCATGGCCGGGTTGACCTCCGAGCTCAGGTACTCGAAATCTACCTTGAGTACCGCATGCCAGGCTTCCTTCATGTCATGGAACACTTGATCCAGAACCATCTGGACAATCCGGGTTTCAGTCGGGGTGAATTCACGACCCTCGATCTTTGCGTGCCGCCCCTCCCCACCGAAGAAATTGTCCACCAGCTTGAAGACCAGCTTGGCATCCAGTACGAACAGCGAAGTGCCTCGCAACGGGCGGACTTTGCAAAGATTGAGACTGGTCGGCACGTACAGGGTATGGATGTACTCGCCAAACTTCATGATCTGCACGCCACCGGTGGAGACATCGGCATTGCGACGCATCAGGTTAAACAGACTGATACGGGTATAGCGGGCAAACCGCTCGTTGATCATTTCCAGGGTCGGCATCCGGCCCCGGACGATGCGGTCCTGGCTGGCAAGGTCGTAGGACTTTATGCCGGTATCATCAGTCTCTTCATAGGTATCAATGTCACCGTCATCCACCCCGTGGAGGAGGGCATCGATTTCATCCTGTGACAACAAGTCCTGCATACGTAGTCCTGCCCCTGAAGTACCGTGGCCCGTGCGCTATTGCACGACAAAATTTCTGAATAACACCCGTTTGATGGCGGGCTCGCCTTCTTGCTCCAGCACCTGATTCACCGTGACCAGCATCCGGTCGGCCAGCCCGCTCCGCCCCTCAGGCGTCTGCAGTTCATTGAAATCGCTGCTCCCGAGAACCGTTACCAACTGGCTTCGAATCAGAGGCATATGCAGCTTGGCCGCATCCAGTGCCTGTTGATCTGTGGACTCAAGCGCCAGGTAGATCTGGGCATACCGCTGGCGGCCTTCCGCCTGAACGGTGGTTACCACAGCCTTGTCTATCAAGTGGTAGCTGCTGGGTACAAATGTTTCCTCTGCGGTTTCCGCCATCTCGCCATCGTCATCCCCCATGCCCGGCAAACCGTCACCCAAAAACCACAGGGTGCCCACCACAGACAGCACAATCGCCAGGATAACCACCACCACCAGCATGATGATCAGCTTCAGTTTCCCTTTTTTGGCGGGAGCCGCTTCAGATTCGTTATTTTCAGCCATAGTCTTTGATTTGCCAGAAATCCGTCAGAGGGAGCGTTTTTCCGTGACTTTTCAGATTTGGATGCAAAGGGCGGGCCAGAACACCCAACCTTCCCGTTCAGAACAGCAGTTTAGCGTTGCCGGGAAGGATGGGCAAAAGAGATTGAAAGAGAAATTCGGAGGGTATCAGGCGAAGATGTCTACTTCGCCTTTCCAGCTCAGATCAAGGCTGCCAGAGCTGACGCTTTCATCGTCCTGCTCGCCAGCGGCCAGCGACGTCGAATCTGCACCTGAGCCATTACCGTCTCCGGCTCCCTGTTCACCGGTCTGCTGCCGGGGAGAATCAGAAACATCGAAGCCGGCCAGTGACAGCCCCTGTTCACCCAGCATGTCACGAAGCCGGTGGGAGTGGAGTTCCAACTGATCCCGGACCACCGGATTCGCGGAATGTACAGTGATGTTCGCCTGCTCGTTCTGCACCCGCACCTTCACCTCCATAGGCCCCATATCCGGCGGTGTCAGGTGGATTTCTGCAACCGACATGTTGCGGGCAGTCAGCCAGCTGAGCTTGCCCACCAGTTTGTCGCCCCACTCTGCGTGGCCAACCGGCACATCAATGGAAGTTGCATAACCTCGCAGGGGTGCTGCGTTCTCGGCCACCAGTTTCGCCGCTCCATTGGCATTATTGGAAGCTTGTTGGGACAGGAGGTCCATGGCCGACTGGAAGCGACCAGAGCTGATCAGCGAGCCGGAATCCGCATTGCGGCCCGTGTCGGTGATCACTGAGGCTTTCATGGCGTCTGTCAGTGTGTTGTCAGCGGCGACACCGCTGGATGCGGCCGAAGCTGTCTGCCCGGGGGCAGCTGAGAGAAGGCCACTGAACAACCCGGCAACGGCATTATTAGTTTGGCCTGAACCACCCGCCGCGGCGTTGACGCCGGCACCCGGTAACATTGTTGAAGAGGCTGTCTCACCGGTACGCCCGGCTTGTGGGTTCAGCCAGGACTGCAACTCTAAAAAGGTGAGCGGAAGCGCCGTCGGTTCTGAGTCACCGTCACCGGCAACAGCGCTCTCACCGACGCCACGAGGCCCAGCATCAGTGGCTGCATCGGCTTTCTCGCCGACCTTTCCGTCAGCGTTAGCGTTTGCTTCCGTTTTCGTATCTGAAGAAGTGTCCTGGGCAGACCGGGATTCATCAGTAGATCTGGCCTCGGCGTTTCGGTCTGCCTTCTGGCGATCCAGCCGCTTTTGCTCCGCCTGCGAGACGGATTCGAAATCGTTTTTTCTGTCAGCCGGATCCCGGCTGGTACCGGATTTGGACTGGCCGGGATCTTTCTGCGTCCCGGGCGCGGGGGTTTGGGGGAGAACCATCTGGGCCATGGCAACCTCTTGCCGCTTTTATCGCATTGTCGCCCTCACCTTGCCGGACATGGCCGGTGCATGGGCGGTTAATCCACTCAATGGGTAAGACAAAGCAATTGTGATGCCAGAGCACATCGGGTCTGCCTGGCAAAAGGCCCGGAGGTGACAAAACTATCGAACCACCAATCCATCGAGGCGCTCAATCACCTGCTCGAATTCCCGGTCGATCTCTTCCAGCAAACCGGGCGCATCTTCCAGCCGGAACTCTTTGCCGGCCATCTCGGCCTTCAGACAGAGCTCACCAAGCCTGGGAGCGCCGATATTGATGCAACTGCCCTTGAAACTGTGGGCTGTCCTGGCAAATGCGTCACTATCTTCTGCCCTCAGGGCCTCCCGCAACGCCCGGATCCTGTCCCGGGAATCTGCCAGATAGGTCTGTATCAGCACTTCGAATTCGTCCTCCATAACGTCTCGAAGCTCAGCCAGTGCCTCCTCGTCCAGGTGTGGTTTATCAGTCATCTCGATTCTCCGCTGTACGGGCGAACTGCCAATCATAGACAATTTCAACATGATTACCCTGTTCATGAAACCTGATGGTCTCAGCCAGACGTTTCAACAGAAGCAGGCCCCGCCCTGCATAACGCCCTATCACCGCCGGGGAATGGCCAGGGTCTACACTGGGATGATTCTGGAAATCAAATCCCTGACCACTGTCCTCGCAAACAACACGAAGCCGACCGCCATCCGGTTTCAGGGAATGATGGAGGGTAAACCGGATGTAATGCCCCTGCACGTTGGCCAGGCGCCGATTACGCTCGGCGTAATAGCGGCCAAACCCCTCCGGTGAATGTTTCCATTCTGACGGCAGCTCGAGAACGCCGTGCTCCAATGCGTTGTTGTAGAGTTCCGCCAGCAAGGTATAGATTTCGCCGCTCTTCCGTCGAAGGCCCGGCACCTCCATGCAGATATGAAGCAAAAGAGGCAGGGGACTGAACTCGCCAAGGGTCCTTTCCCGAATTTCATAGGTGCAGCGCCATTCCGCCGGCCCGGCTAGAGCTGACGGTGCGGCATGATCTGGCAGGGTAGCCAGACCCGCCTCGTCCATCATTTCCAGACAGCAAAGCGTCAAATCGTCACCATCTTCAAAGTTGCCTGTAAACTGGTGAACCGCGGCCATCATGGCGTCGAAAGGGTGGTCACCGACATCCAGTTGATCAAGCGTTTCAGTGACTCCCCGCTCGCCAAAGACGTTGCCGGCGCTGTCGGCAGATTCCAGAAAGCCGTCGGTCATCATCAACACCCGATCACCCGGACCAGCTCCGACTCTCTCGAAATCGGCATTGAACCGGTCAGGCGAGAGTATACCGAGTGGCAAGTGCCTCGATGGCAATGCCAGGTGTTCCCCTGAGGGCCGGATTAGCCAGCCATCCGGAAGACCACCGTTCCAGATCTGAACCTGATTGAGCTTGAAATCCGCCTCGATCATGGCGCCACAGCAGAACATGCCGCTCGGCAGAATACGTTTGAGTTTCTGGTTAATCTCGCGCAACACGTCCTGGCCGTTAAAGCCCTTGTTGGCCATGCCGTAGAAGATCTCGGCCACAGGCATGGCACCAATGGCAGCCGGCAGGCCATGGCCGGTGAAATCCCCCATGAAGATCAGCATCCCGCCTGCGGGCCGTGGCGAGGCGAACAGCACATCGCCATTGAAAATAGACTGGGGCGAGGCGTGATAACGGATGTTGGTGGCGTCCAGGCAACCTGAGTGGGCAACGTTGTCGAATACCCGCTTGGCGATTTCCTGCTCTTCGGTCAGCTGACGATTCCGCTCCCGGATCAGATCCCGCTGATCCGACAGGGTCTGATGCATCAGCCGCATCCGGTTGAACGCCTTTATCTTGGCTTCGATGATAGTCCGGTTATAAGGCTTGCCCAGAAAGTCATCACCACCTGCCTCCAGGCAACGGGCCAGCGCGCCAGCTTCAGAAAGGGAGGTCAGGAAGATCAGCGGGACCAGCCGCTCGCCAGCCAGAAACTTGATCTGACGGGCCGCTTCCATCCCGTCCATGATCGGCATAAGGGCATCGAGCAGAACCAGATCCGGCGCCTCCCGCTGGAATATCGAGACTGCATCCAGTCCGTTAGCGACGTCCAGAACCTCGTGCCCGAGGCGTTTCAGGAGTGTTTTGAGGATAAGACGGTCGCTGTCTGAATCGTCAGCAATGAGTATTCTGAGAGGCCTGTTGTGTTCTGCGACGGAATCATCCATGACTACTCCGGCAGTCCGCGAAGATCAGCGGATGTTGAACAATTGCTCGAAATTGGAGATGGAAAGAATCCGCCGGACATCATTGTTGCAGTTTTCTATCACAATGCGGGCGCTGTCACCCCCGGCGTAATCCCGGAGCAACAACAGCATACCCAGGGCCGAGCTGTCCAGATAGGTGGTGTCCGACAGGTCCACAATGTAGTTCCGGACGTCCGGATCACCGTGCTCGTAGGCATCCCGGAATGCCTGATGAGTGCTGAAATCGAAACGCCCCTCTATCCTGATCACAAGGGTCTGACCGTCATCATCGCGGCGCGTCTGAATCGGCATCCTCAACCTCCCAGGGTAGCAAGAGCAGCATTCAACCGGTGTTTTTCACCAGCCTTTCTTCGGGTAAGGATAGCTGAGTGGTCTGATTTTGCATCCGGATTTGTTTGATGCAGGAGCAGATTCACTGCCGACGACGGTTGAAGGCCCGCCCGGCTGCCTCGTCCGAGAGCTTTTGTTCGCGCAGATCCTGCTCTTTCTGCTCCTGTTGCCGGCAGGTATCAATGTACTTTTCCATGCCACGCCGGCGCTCCCAGGCCTGCTGCCATTCCTGCTTGCGGGCCTCAAAGACCTTTTCCGCCTGTTCCAGCTGATTCTGCTGCTGCCGGATCACCTGATCCAGCTGCCCGATAAAGGCCTGCCAGGCTTGGAGCCGGGACACCTGCACCACGCCTTGCTGACTGTTCCGGATCTGGTCCCGGTATTCCTGCTGGTAACGGTTCAGGTTCTGCACCTGTTCTCGCTGCTGTTCGGCCAGTTTTCGGGCCTCACCCATTCGTTCCAGGGCTTCCTGTTCCTTACGTTCTTCAAGGGAGAGAACCACTTTCAGGCGCCGGGAACGCAGCATCAGGCATCACCTCCGCCACCGGCTGCCGGATTCGGCACGGCCGACTTGCGCCGATCGGGGGAGCGACGCTCTGGCACTACCGCCAGCAACTGGTCGACGCTCTCTTTCAACGGTGCACTCTCATTCAGCCCCTGCTGCAGGAACTGGCGCATATTGCCGATGTGCGTGATGGCAAAATCCGTCTCGGGATCGGAACCCTTCACGTAGGCGCCCACGGAAATCAGATCCCGGGCCTGCTGGTAGCGTGAATACACCTGTTTGAATCGCTGGGCCCTGGAAAAATGTTCGGTCTCGGTTACCTGCGGCATCACCCGGCTGATCGATGCTTCCACATCAATGGCGGGGTAGTGTCCCTCTTCGGCAAGCCGGCGGGAAAGCACGATGTGGCCATCCAGAATTGCCCGGGCGGCGTCGGCGATCGGATCCTGCTGATCGTCGCCTTCGGTAAGCACGGTGTAGAATGCGGTGATCGACCCACCTCCGGGACGGCCGTTGCCGGTTCGCTCCACCAGCTGGGGCAGTTTGGCAAACACTGAGGGCGGGTAGCCTTTGGTCGCCGGCGGCTCACCCACGGCAAGAGCGATCTCCCTCTGGGCCTGTGCATAGCGGGTAAGAGAATCCATCAACAGAAGCACCCGTTTGCCCTGATCCCGGTAATACTCGGCAATCCGGGTGGTCAGCATGGCGGCGCGCAGCCGCATCAAGGGCGAGTCATCAGCAGGCGCGGCCACCACCACTGAGCGGGACAGCCCCTCCTCGCCCAGTATGTCTTCGATAAATTCCTTTACCTCACGCCCTCGCTCACCAATCAGGCCTACAACGGTAATGTCGGCATCGGTGAAGCGGGTCATCATGCCCAGCAGCATACTCTTGCCCACGCCACTGCCGGCAAACAGACCAAGGCGCTGGCCCTGGCCGACGGTCATCAGCGCGTTAATCGCCCGGATACCAACATCCATGGACTGTCGCACCGGCGCGCGATTGAGGGGGTTGATGATGTCGCCGGTGAGCGCGACGCGGGCTTCGGCCTGCAGGGGCCCTTTTCCATCCAGAGGCTCGCCACTGCCATCCACCACCCGACCGAGCAACTGGGGCCCCACCGGAACACGGCTGGCGGCGGACAGGGGCACTACCCTGGCACCGGGCTTGAGCCCTTCAATCGCCGTAAGAGGCATCAGGTAAACCCTGTCGTCCTCGAAACCCACCACCTCTGCTTCAACGTTGCCAGTGTTCTGGCCAAAGATCACGCAACGGTCACCGACAACCATAGGGCAGCCGACACATTCCAGTGTCAGGCCCACCATGCGGGTCAGCCGGCCCGAGAGCTCAGGTTCGGGCTCGTTTCCGAGAAAGCCCTGGAAGCGGTTGAGGCGATCAGCGAGGCTCGAGGTCATCACCGTCACCTTCATTTTGCGCCGGCTTCGGATCGTCGGAGGAATCCCCGGTCTCCGGGGAATCCAGCACGTCCCGATGGAAACCGGTCAGGTCTTCCATCATGGAGTCCAGTTCCTCGGTTTCTCCGCCATCACTGTCGCTCATCTGCTGGTCCAGCATGCTCTGCACGGCCCGCTGGAAACGTTTTTCAACCGTGAAATCCACCAGGCTATGGCGGGTTTCCACCTTGCAGCCACCGGGCAGGATACTGGCGTCTTCAATGACGGAAGCGGACGCTTCAAGGCGGGCGGTCACCTCTCGGACCATTTCACAGTCTTCCGGGTTTATATGGATGCGGATGTTTTCCGCGGTGGAGGGTAGCGCCTCCATGGCGCGGCGAACCACGTGACGGATCTGGGAGGAGTCGATGGTCAGTTCACGATAGACCACCGCCCGGGCCAGGACCGTGGTCAGGTTGACCAGAGAGGTTTCAAGTTCGTCCTCGTGGCGCTTGATCGGCAGCAGCAGCTCACCGAGCAGATGTTCGAGACGGTCAAGCTTGGTCTCGATTTCCTTGCGGGTATCGTCGTAGCCCTGGCTCTTGCCTTGCTCCCTGCCCTCTGCCAGGCCGGTTTCCAGCCCATCCTGATGGCCTTCCTCCTTGCCGGCCTTCAGACCATCCTGGTAACCCTGTTCTTGACCCTCGTTATAGCCGTCTTCCCGGGCCGCCTCGCGGATCTCGTCAATGTCGGCGGCGGTCAAGGGTTTGACCTCGCGCTCCTCTTCCCGCGCTACTTCATTGCCACGGGCATCCAGCAGGGGCAGCTCCCACCGTTCATAGGCGGTCAGCTGTTCCTTGGGAATGCGATTGACGTCACGGGTGGAATCTTTCATCACATCATTTCTTCGCCGGCACCGCCGAGGGAGATTTCGCCGGCCTCGGCCATACGGCGTGCAATGGTGATAATGTCTTTCTGGGCGGATTCAACTTCACTGACCTTGACTGGCCCCTTGGCTTCAAGATCATCCTGCAGCAACTCCGCTGCACGCTTGGACATGTTCTTGAAGATCTTGTTCTGGACCTCCTCGTCGGCTCCTTTCAGCGCAACCACAAGAACTTCCGAAGACACCTCCCGCAACAGTGCCTGGATACCGCGATCGTCCACTTCCTTGAGGTTGTCGAACACAAACATCAGATCCTCAATGGTGCTGGCAAGGTCCGGATCCATATCCTTGATGGAATCCATCAGATTGCCTTCAATGCTCCGATCCATGAAGTTCATGATGTCCGCCGCCCGTTTGACACCACCAATGCGGCTGGTCTGGGAAGCGGCACCGCCAGAGAACTGTTTTTCCAGAATGTCGTTGAGTTCCTGCAGCGCCTGGGGCTGGATACTTTCCAGGGATGCCACCCGCATCATGACATCAAGGCGGACTTTTTCGTCCAGGGTGCCAAGAATTTCAGCCGCCTGATCCGGATCCAGGTAGGAAATAACAATGGCCTGAATCTGCGGGTGTTCGTAACGAATGATGTCACCCACAGCCCGGGGCTCCATCCATTTGAGGGTATCAAGGCCGGTGGTGTTGCCGCCAATGAGGATGCGGTCGATCAGGCTGGATGCCTTATCATCGCCCAGAGCCTGAGTCAGCATCGTCCGGATGTAATCATCATTGCCCACACCCAGGCCGGTCTGGCCACCCACGGCATCAACAAACTGGTTCATCACGTAGGTGACTTCGTCTTTGCTGACATCCTTCATCTGGGCCATGGCCACACCCACACGCTGAACCTCCTTTGGGCCCATGTGCTTTAGGATCTCAGCCGCGTCCGCCTCGCCCAATGACATCAGCAGAATCGCAGCCTGCTCCACACGCGGGATTTTCCGCTGCGGCTTCTGCGGCTCACCGCCACCCTGTTGATTGGCTTGCTCAGTCATCGACATTCACCCACTGGCGCATTACCTGTGCGACCCGCGCCGGGTCTTCGGCAATCAGACCTTTCAATGCGTTCAGCTGTCTATCATAACCGTCTGTGGCACCCGGCAAAAGCAGATCATCCTGGGAGGACATAGCCTTGCGCAGCTCATCGCCACCCTCAATGTCATCAAGACCGCCATACCCGCCGCCACTGCCGGAGCCGGCATCCAGGCCGCGCTCGCGCTGGCCACCGCCAGAAAGACTCTTCAGCGTGGGACGCAGCAGCCCAAGCACCAGAACCAGAATGACCAGACCTGCAAGCACCTGCTTCATCAGGTCCCAGAACCAGGGCTGCTCCCAGAAGGCCGGAGCTTCAAATTCGACGGCTTCTTCCGGGGCAAATGCCGTATTCATTACGGTAACACTATCACCCCGAGCGGCAGAATAGCCCACCGCATCCCGAACCAGCATGCTTAACCGCTGCAATTCCTGCTCCGGCCAAGGCTCGTAGCTGACTTCCCCAGTCTGGGGATCCACCACCTTCATGTCATCCACTGCCAGGGCCACAGTCACCCGTTTGACCCTGCCCAGCTCCTGACGCCGATAGCTGACGGTGCGATCCATTTCGTAGTTCCGGGTGGATTCACTGCGCACATTTACCGGCGCAGGAGCGGCCGCTTCGCCATCGCCGCCAGCAGCCTGCTCGGGAACCGTCGCATCGGCCGGCGGCTGGTTTGCCAGTGCACCTGGAATGCCGCCCTGGGGGCCAGCAGTGCGCTGCTCTGTCAGCTCACGTTCACTGCGTACCGCCTGCTGCTCGGGGTTGAACAATTCCTCTGCCTGCTCCACCGAGGAAAAGTCCAGATTCGCTGAAACCTCGGCACGATAGCGTCCGTCGCCCACAATGGGCCCAATGAGAGAGGCTACCCGACGTGTCAGGCGCTCCTCGACTTTGGCGGTATACTCGTACTGGTCTGCCATCTGATCGGCATTGCTCTGGCTCTCCTTGCCGGTCAGCAGGTTCCCGTTCTGGTCAACAACAGTGACGTGTTCCTTGCTCATCATGGGAACGCTGCCGGCAACCAGGTTCACAATGGCGTTGATTTGTTCCTGTTCCGGCCGTCGGCCGGCAAAGACTTCGAGAAATACCGAAGCAGACGGATCGCGGGCATCGCGGACAAATACGGAGCGCTCCGGGATTGCCAGGTGCACGCGGGCATTTCTGACACCGCGCATGCTGGCAACGGTGCGCGCCAGCTCACCCTCAAGCCCGCGACGGTAAGAGATAGTTTCCATGAACTGGGAGGTACCCAGACCACGTTCCTGGTCCAGCAACTCGTAACCCATGGTTTTACGATCGGTGACACCCTCGGCGGCCAGTTTCAGGCGCGCATCGTAGACCTGGTCAGAGGGCACCAGCAACGCGCCGGTGCGGGGATCCATTTTGTATTCGATGCCACTGCTGTCGAGGATGCTGGTGACGTCCTGCGGGTTGTAAGAAGACAGATCGCCGACCACCGGCTGATAGTTCGGCTCCTGGGCCCAGAGTACGACCGCCAATCCGAGCGCCACGCTGGCGGCAAGCCCCACCATCAGGCCGATCTGGCGTAACAGATTGAGCCGGTTGAACCCCATGAACAGGTCGCTACGACTCTCTGGTGCGTCTCCCTCTCGGGCTGCCGGCATGTTGGAGGCGTTGGTTTCTGCAGGTACGCTGGCCATGACTCTGCTCCGTTATCAGATCGGCATGTTCATAATGTCTTCGTAGGCCCGAACCACCCGGTTACGTACCTGGGTCAGCGCTTCGAAGGAGACAGAGGATTTCTGGGCGGCAATCATCACACGGGTGATGTCCACGTTCGGATCGCCCATGTCGTATGCGGTTCGCAGATCCCCCGCAGTTTTCTGGAGGTCGTTCACGTTGTTCACCGCGTTGCTCAGCATGTCATTGAAGCTGGGCGTCTCCTGGGTTTCCTGAACCTGGCGAGGGCCGTCTATGCGGCCACGAACCGATTGATCCTGCTCGACCCGCTGGTTCTGCATCATCTGGGAACGCAGGGACCGGATATCGGACAAAACACTGTTGATGTCGGCACGCTGAACCATAACTCTCTCCTGGCTCCGCCCTCCCCGGGACGGCATTGCTCTTGGGTGCTGTTAGTTTCGATCAAGCAATTGGCAGGCCAATTATATTTTAATATTTAATATCAAATAGTTAGATCAGACCGCATTGATACAGGAGAAATCAATGACGGACTTTTGACGACAGGCGGGTTGCCTTTGGAGGCATTGGAAACGGGGGATAAAAAAAGCACCCCGAGGGGTGCCAATAAAGGAGTTCGTCTTGCAGTGGGTCAGACCAAGGCCATTTCGGCGTCCAGATCGATTCCGGCGTCTCGCATCTGGGCCAGCTTGTACCTGAGTGTGCGGGGGCTGATCCCCAACTGCTCTGCGGCCCTGTTGCGACGCCCACGCTCTTTCCGGAGTGTCTGTATAATAATACGGAACTCCTGCTGCCTCAGATCATCTCCCAACGAAACCGCGCCATCAGGCTCGTCACCCTGCCCTTGAGACGGCTGCCCGAAAGAGGAACTTTCAGAGTCTGAAGTGTCCGCCTCGCCGGTTGTTCTGGCAACGGTTTCGGGTTGCGAAACCGGCTCCACGCTGCGCAGATCCGGCCGGCCGGTGATGCCCAGCTCCAGACACAGATCGCCGGAATGAATGACATTACCCTGGTGCAGCACCAGTGCTCGCTGGATGGCATTATCCAGCTCCCGGACATTGCCCGGCCATTGATGATTCATCAGCGCGCTTTTCGCGTCCTGGGCAAAGTTAATCCCGGTCAGCTTCATTTTTCGGCAATGCTTTTTAAGCAGCGACGTGGCCAGCGGCATGATATCCAGCGGGCGCTCCCGGAGCGGCTGCCAGTGCATGGGGAAGACCGTCAGACGGTAGTACAGATCTTCCCGGAACTTGCCTTCGCGAACATAATCCGCCAGATCCCGGTTGGTGGTCGCCACTACCCGGACATCCAGACTGATGGTCTTGCGACCACCAACCCGCTCAACTTCCCGCTCCTGTAGAACCCGCAGCAGCTTGGACTGCAGCCCCAGATCCATCTCCGAAATCTCGTCCAGAAGAATGGTGCCACCGTTGGCCTGCTCGAATTTGCCTGGCGAAGAGGCAACGGCGCCCGTAAAGGCGCCCTTCTCGTGCCCAAACAGAATCGCTTCCAGCATGTTTTCAGGAATCGCCGCACAGTTGATGGCTACGAACTGCTGATCCGCCCTCGGGGATTGCTGGTGAATAAACCGGGCAAGGACTTCCTTGCCGGTTCCGCTCTCCCCCGAGATCATAACGGTGGAGTCGCTGCCGGCCAC
This sequence comes from Marinobacter sp. es.048, assembly GCF_900188435.1. Lineage (NCBI taxonomy): Bacteria > Pseudomonadati > Pseudomonadota > Gammaproteobacteria > Pseudomonadales > Marinobacteraceae > Marinobacter > Marinobacter sp. es.048. Next base: position 1,979,679 of record NZ_FYFA01000001.1, on the reverse strand, counting down.
TTTAGTCGCCAGCTGGAACATCCGCTTGCTGATCGGATCTTCTGCTACCGGCTCATCACTGGCTTTCTCGCGCCCGCCGCCAACAACCTTGCTGACGGCATCCACCAGAAACCGAGGTTCGAATGGCTTCACAAGATAATCGATAGCGCCGGCTTGCATGGCAGACACTGCATCGCTGATCTGTCCATAGGCAGTGATCAGCATCATCGGCAGCCCCGGATACAGTCTTTGAACTTCAGCCAATAACTGATGCCCAGACAGACCCGGCATGTTGACATCGCTGACCACCATATCCACCGGAGACTCCGCCAGTCGCTCAAGGGCTTCGCTGGCATTGGATGCTTCCCGCACCCGGAATTTTGCCAGTTCAAGGGTGGTTACCAACGCTTCCCGCAGGTCATGGTCGTCCTCAACAATCAGAATCTGGGCCTTCGCCATGGTTGCCTCCGATCAGTTTCTGTTACGTAATTGCGGCAGACGCAACGTAGCGATGGCGCCGCCCTGCTTCGTCGATTCAATGGAGAACCGCCCCTGATGCGCCTTGATGACGGCTTGCACCACCGCAAGGCCGAGCCCGGTGCCATGGGACTTGGTCGTGTAAAAAGCTTCTGTTAACCGGGCCGCGTCCGAGGGCTCAAATCCCGGTCCGTTGTCCAGAACCCGAATGACCAGCTCGCCGGTTTCTTCGGTTACGCGAACTGCAACATGGGTGGCTCCAGCCTCAAGACTGTTATTCACAAGATTGGTACAGGCGCCAACAAGGGCATCCCGATTACACATCAGCCGGCAGTCACTGGAGATTTCGTTCTCGAGATCCACTTTTGCACCGGGAGCCGGCTTCAGCCCCTCGACTGCCGAAGCCAGTGCCGAGACCAGTTTGCCGGCAGACAGCTCCTCTGCCAGCCGGGTCTCGCCGCGAGCGAAGATCAGCATATCCCGCACCTGTTGCTCCAGGTGGGTCAGGCGCGACATCAGTCGAGAGGCACAGCGCTGACGCATCTCTTCATCCAGGTCTTCCTGGCTCAAGTGGCCGCCGTAGAGAATGGCTGCAGACAGCGGGGTGCGGATCTGGTGAGCAAGAGATGCAACCATCTTACCCATGGCCGACAAACGCTGGGCGTGGGCCAGCTGCGCCTGGAGATGCCGGGTTTCGGTGAGGTCCGTCAGCAGAATCAATTGGCCGGGCTGGTTTTCCATGGTCCGGATCTCGATGCTGACCCTGCGACCATCTTTCAGAGATACCTCGTGACCATCGTCCCGCCGGGGTGCAAAACAGCGATGGATGACATCAACCCAGCGGGCGCCATCCAGGGGTTCTCCCAGAAGCGCAATGGCGGCCGGATTAGTCTGCGTTACCACGCCCTGGCTATCCAGAACCACAACGCCGGCAGGCAGTGCGTTCAGCAAGGTAGACAGGCGGTCCGCCAACTGCTCTTTCTCTTCAAGCTCCTGTTGACGCTGAAGCGTTTCCTGGTTCAGCTCGCCGGAAAGCTGGTTAACCCGCGACTCAAGGGTTCGGTACGAGTCGGTAATCTGTCGCGACATCCGGTTGAACAGTTCCAGGGCGGAATCCACCGCCTCGTGATCCTGCTCCGGAAACAGGGCCGTAACCTTGTCGTTTACATCCGCCGCAGCGTTGGCTTTCGCGCCACCCGCGCCGGACTGAAGAACAAACTGTGCCTGACTCATAACCTGACTCCCCGATCGGCCCGTCGGTTCGGACCCAATAGTTCGGATACTTCGTTTGCAGGTTCCTAAGCTAGCACCGTGCCAACTTGATTTTTTCTTTATTTTTCAGTGAGGAAGGGAATTTCGAAAGAGCGGAATGACAATTTTACGTCGGTCAGAAACAGAAACGACGCCTCAGGTTACGAACCTTTGACGCCGTTTCAGGAACATTAAAATGCGGACTACCCAGCTCAGGACTCCTCGGATTCCTCTTCCCGAAGCCCGTACTTGCGAACCTTTTCTACCAGGGTGGTGCGACGAATCCGAAGCTTCTCGGCAGCCCTTGCCACCACCCCGCCGGCTTCGTCCAGCGCCTGCTGGATCAGCTGCTTCTCAAGATTGGAAAGATAATCCTTCAGGTCGATGCCATTCACCGGCAACAACGCCGGCGCATCCAGGCCCACCAGCCCGGGGATACCGGAAGGCATCCCGGTATCCTCGACCGGACGATTCTCGTCGTAGTCATCAACGTAGCGGAACTTCTTGGGCAACTCCTGTACGCCTATCACAGCATAAGGATGCATGATCGACAGGCGTTCGACCAGATTGGCCAGTTCACGCACATTGCCGGGCCAGTCGTGACGACACAGACTCATTATGGCTGCCGAATTCATCCGCAGAGAGCCCCGCTTCTCCTTTTCCATCCGGGAAATGAGCTCGTTGATCAGCAGGGGAATGTCTTCCACCCGATCACGCAACGCCGGCATCTCGATGGGGAACACGTTCAGGCGGTAGTAAAGGTCTTCCCGGAAATCCCCGGACTCGATCATGTCTTCAAGATGCTTGTGAGTGGCTGCGATTACCCGTACGTCCGCCGACTGGGTCCGATTGCTGCCGACCCGCTCGAACGTGCGCTCCTGCAGCACCCGGAGAATTTTCACCTGCATGTTCAGCGGCATGTCACCGATCTCATCCAGAAACAGGGTGCCGCCCTCCGCCAACTCGAAGCGCCCCACCCGAGCCGTGATAGCACCGGTAAAGGCGCCTTTTTCATGGCCAAACAGTTCGCTTTCCAGCAATTCAGCCGGAATGGCACCACAGTTTACCGGCACGAACGGTTTTTCCCGCCGCGAAGAGTGATAATGCAGGTTTCGGGCAACAACCTCCTTGCCGGTGCCAGATTCGCCGGTGATCAGAACGCTGACGTCCTTGTTGGCCACCTGTTCCATTAACTGGCGCACCTGCTGGACCTTGCGACTGGTTCCCACAAGGCTGCGAAAGAGCTGAAGACCGCGCTGCTGGCCCCGCTCCCGGGAGCGGCTGAACTGGTCGCGGTAAATCTGGGCACGGTAGAGCGAGTCAACAAACTTGGTGTAATTCAGCGGCCATTCCATGCGGGCAATAATGCGGGCGCCGGTATCATCAGAAAGGCCCTTTAGTTCGGGGTGTCCAACCAACAGCAACGGAACTCCCTGAACAGCATTGCAAACAGCCATAATCGTCTCGGTGACCCCGGCATCCTCTCCGTTCACTACCGCGACCGCAATATCTGAAAGGCTTTCCTCGTCGCCGCTGCTCAAAAGTGCTCTGGCTTCATCGCTGGCAAGGACCTGCTCCTCGCCAATGAACTCAAGAATGGTGACCATGTCCCGCAATCTTGAATCATCCTCGCTCAGCACCAGCACTTTGTTATTTTTAGACATTCAACCGAATCTCTTGAGGGATTTGTGCGGTATTTAAGACTGTAAGGACGGCAGAGTCAATTTTATGACGCTATTTTGGTCGATTCGAAGAGACGTTCTGATAGGCCTTTGCTGCGCTCCGATTCCGGTTTACTCCCTTGAGGCCATCTTCCGCCTCCGTGCGGGCAATGCGCGCGGATTCATCCGCTGCGTCAATAAACTGCTGCAGCTCCTGCAAGCGGAGCCTCACCGGCTCCGCCTCGATTTCTCCCCCTTCCAGGGCTGCCATCAGGGGCTCGACTGCCGGCTTCACCTTTTCGTTAAGGCTGGCCATCGCTTCCCAGTCTTTGTCTGCGAGCGCGCGACCAAGATCGGCCATCAGCTGATCGAGATGATCAAGATGAGCTTGTGGGTCTGCCATGTCGGTCTCCTTGGAAATCAGCGACGAGCGTCACGGCGAGCGGCTGAGGCCGTAAACTCACTGCCCCGGAACCCGGGATTGAAATCATACGCCGGGAAACCATCATCCAGCCCATCAATGTAATAACGCTCCGCCTTCAGGTCGTAGGTCATTTCTATGGTAGTCCAGAACACCGGCTCACTGTAATAGCTGATATTGTGGGCTTCGGACACGCGCCACAGGTTTCCGTCCGCATCGTATTCCTCGGAAGCCAGGATCTGCCAGCTGTCTTCATCCACATAGAAAACGCGCCGATCGTAAATATGGCTGATTCCGGTGCGGCGTTTCGCTTCGACCACCCACACCCGATGGAGCTCATAACGGGTCAGCTCCTGATTAATGTGGCCCGGACGAATCACATCATCGGCTTCGACCTCCGGCCCGTGCAGCTTGTAGGCGTTATAGGGCACGAACAGCTCTCGCTTACCTTTAAGCTCCCAGTCGTACTGGTTGGGCGCGCCGTTGTACATATCTTTCTGATCCACCGACCGCAATGACGATGAATTCGGCAGGTCGGTCTCATAAGCAAGGTTGGGCGACCTGCGGAGCCGGCGAGAGCCGGAATCATACCGCCAGGCCAGGCGCGGCGACCGCACCTGATCAAGGGTTTCGTGTACCAGTGTAATGGTGCCAGCCAGTGACGACGGTGAAATGGTGTCTGTCTTCAGGTAGAAAATCTTGTTATCGATTTCCGCCAACTCCGCGCCCTTCTTACTGTATGCAAAGTAATAGTCGTAATCATTGACCACCGGGTTGTAAGAACCATCCCTCTGAGGCGTTGCCGACGCACTGCGTAAGGAAATTTCTTCACCCCGGTAGCGAAGGATGTGGTTCCAGATCACCTCCAGGCCGTCCTTGGGGATCGGGAACGGGCTGGTCATGATGGTGTCCCGTACACCATTGCCATTGTCCAGCAACTGCGCTGTAAGGGCATTCTCACGGAACTTGTCATAGACATGCTCCGGAAACGCCGCCGTGCGGCGAGTCCGATACACAGGAATGAAAAAGTCAGGCCCATACTTTTCCAGCATGGCGATATGGCCATCCGAAAGTTTGTCGCGATAAAGGTCAAGATTCTCGGTGGTTATGACAAAAAGCGCCCCATCTTCCGGAAACGGATCAATTTCAATCTGACCCTTGCGCCAGCCCTCCGGAGGCGTGGTTAGACCTCCGATCCACTCGGGAATGCTGCCTGACCGGTTGCCAGCCCTCTCGGCGCCAACCGGAGTAAGATCACCACCCAGCCGCTCGGCTTCGGCGGTCGTGACTTTCGACAGAGTCTGTCCTGAAAAACCGAAAAAAATCAGGGCGACACCTGCAACGATGTGGCTTCGCATCCCTTACACCTCCAGAAGTTCTTGCTGTTGGGCAGCCGCAACGATCAGAAGTCGCTCAGCCGGGCGCCTTTTTGCCAAATTCAAACGTTCGTTTCAAGCGAATGTTTGTATTTTATTGTGAAACCGGCCTGCACAGACAGTTGAAGAAATTTGCCACCGAGAATGGTATAGTGGGCAATTAATTTTCCGGGATTACACCCGCGCTGGGGGATTGAAGGTATTCCATGGCCTCGCAATGGCATTCGCTGGTTTCGCAAAAACTCTTTCTCGCCCGCACTTTGCTGGGGCAACTGGATCAGCCAACGGTCGAGGGTGAAGGGCAATCCCCTAACGAAGCGGAACAGGCTTTGCGCCGGGAAGCAGCGATTCAAGGGGCAATTGAGCTGCTCCTCAGGTCCCGCAAATTATTGCTGGTGATGATTGCCAGGCTGTACCAGAGAAAATCAGAGGAACCTGCAACTCTGGACGAACTGGCCTCTATGATCGGAGCGGAACCGAATGAAATCGGTCGGCTGCGAGAGCTTGAAAAGCGTTCGGGTAGCTGGTGGAACCACATGGAACAATTGGAACGCTCGCAAAGCCGACCACCAGAGACCAAAAAAACCGTGAGCGCGGAGAACATTATTGCAGTGTCCGCCGATTCCGGCCCGGATCGATCCTCGGCCGCGTTACTGAAAACGCTGAGTGCCGTCAAACATTTTGCAGACGATCTGGAAGACCAGCACAGCGAGTGGTAAGCCAGTCGGGGCTCCGGTTATCCAGATCTTATTAACTTGAAGGTTTATTGAATGTCACCATCGTTTTTTGAAATCGTGCAACTGACCAATGGCGACTACGCCCTGCGCCGCATTGATGATGACAGTGCGCCACTGGTAAAAATCTCTTTTTCGGAAGAAGCCCGGGAAATGATGGAAGACCGGGACATGTCGGTTGCCAAAGCAATGATTGCAGCTGGCATTGAGGCCGTCGGCAATGTTGCCCACGATATCGACTGGGAAGATGACGAACTGGACGCCTCAGACGCCCAGCCCTCCTACACTCTTCATTGATCGATTAACGCTGCCTGAGAACAACGCCGTGGCTGTCTCCCTCGGCAGAGGCTTTTTGCAGAGATTCGAAGGCAGCGCGGCCCAGTTTACGGGTCCACATAACCACCGCATGACACGTGCCCGCACTGAGGGCCCGCTCGGCCAGCTCCTGGGCAGGGTAGTCGGGCGTTGAGCGAAGCACCAACAACTCGCCAGCCACGATCCCGTGCATTTTCTGCCACTTGCTAACCAATGCCTGAGGCGGATCAATCCAGGCCAGCCAACGCTTTTCCTGGTTCAGTTGGGTCAGCATGGGCAACAGCAGCTGGAAGTTTTCTACCTGGCCTTCCGGCAGAATGATTTCTGTTACATTGCCAGAGACCTTGGCCTCGTTGGTTTCCGGGGAACGTCGGGCGCGAATGACGGAACGTCGCTCGCGGGCGGCGGTTGCCGGCACTGAACAGGACAGAGCATTGGGATTGTAGGCCAGATTCTGATTAAAGCTCATTTGTTCCATAATTCACCCGTTATTCAAGCTATCTGAGGCTATCCGGACTGATCAGTGCAGATCAGAGCGGCGGATAACACCAACACCCAGACCCTCGATGAACAGTTCCTGTTCGGTCAGGTCCACTTCAATGGGTGCAAATTCTTCGTTCTCGGCAATCAGGTAGACTTTCGACCCTTCCTTTCGGAAACGTTTTACCGTGACCTCATCGCCGACCCGGGCAACGACCACCTGGCCATTGTGAACATCCTGGGTGCTGTGCACTGCCAGCAAATCGCCATCGAGAATGCCGATATCCTTCATGCTCATGCCCCGGACCCGCAGCAGATAATCTGCCGACGGCGAAAAGAATTCCGGCTGCAGGGTGCAGTGGTCCTCAATGTGCTCCTGAGCGAGGATCGGACTACCGGCAGCGACCTGGCCAATAACCGGTAACCCCAGGTCCTCTTCCGCCTCAGGCAAACGGATACCGCGGCTGGCTCCCGGCACCATTTCAATGGCACCCTTCCTTGCCAGAGCCCGAAGATGTTCCTCCGCAGCGTTGGCCGAACGGAAACCCAGCTCCGCTGCGATTTCAGCGCGAGTTGGCGGATAACCGGTCTCATCGACGTATCGGCGTATGATATCCAGTACCTGTGACTGCCTTGCCGTCAGCTTCATCAAGCTACTCCGCTATCTCGGGGCCGGGGTCAGAATTTCGTTTCCGGAAAGACCGCTCCGGGAGCCCTGTTTTTTTATACAGTAAACTGACTATATACAGTGTTTTATCCAGTGTAAAGCCAGGTCCCCGATTTTCTTGCATCCGCTTAATAATGAGGATCAACAACGGTGTGATATGGTTAGGGCACGATTTCTCACGAACCAGGGAGCACCATGACCCAAGTCAGTGCCTGCAGGATGCCTGACATCCTAGAGACGAACGAAGGGAAGGAACGCCGCGTTGGCGTCGAGATCGAACTGTCTGGTCTGGGTTACGACGAGCTGGTTACATTGGCAGCGAAGATGCTTGAGGGCACTCCAGAACTCAAATCACGGTATGTGACCACACTGCAGACGGCCCTGGGTGACTTCACGGTGGAGCTTGATTCCGATCCGATCAAGGATCTCGATCTGGCGGATGAGCGTCTCCCCGAATCCATCCGTGAACTGGGTGGACAGGCGATGGATGTGATCGACGCTGCCGCCGAGCGCGTGGTGCCCCTCGAGATCATAAGCCCGCCCCTGAAATTTTCCAGCGTCGACGTGATTGAAACCCTCGTAGAGAAGCTCAGGAGCGCCGGGGCACTCGGAAGCCGAGACGCCATCTATTTTGCGTTTGGCCTGCAGCTGAACCCCGAACTGCCTGACCTCAGCCCGGCGACACTGGTACGGTACTTTCAGGCATTCGCAGCTCTTTATGACTGGCTCAAGCACCGGCATCAACTGGATGTCAGCCGAAAATTCACCACCTATATCGAACCCTGGCACGGTCGCTACACCGAGCTTCTGATGGAAGACAACTACCAACCAAATCTCGGGGAGCTCATGGAGGATTACCTGGAGTTCAATCCCACCCGCAACCGTGCGCTTGACCTGCTTCCGCTGTTTGCGCATCTGGACAGGGAACGCCTGGAACGCCACGTTCAGGATCCAAGAATCAAAAGCCGGCCCACCCTGCATTATCGGTTGCCGGATTGCGATATCGACAATCCCGGCTGGCATTTCTCAACCGTGTGGAACGACTGGGTCGTGCTGGAGCAGCTGGCCAACAATCCCGACGATCTGGCCGACATGCGCAGGCTGTTTCGCGAGCGGCGGAAACTGAACCTTCACAACCTGACTCACAGCTGGCGGGAAACCACCAACGACTGGTTGGCCAAGAACGGGTATGTCTGAAGAGTCCAAAGAACAGGAACTTGAGGTTCCGGGCCTGACCATCGGCATCAGCGGCCCCACTCGCAAAAGCCTTGCCCACCGCCTTATCAGCCTTGGCCTGCGTCTGCACGGTGCCCGGACCCACTACATTCGGCCCGGGGCGCGGGTCGCCGTAGCCATGCTTGATGGCCTGGTGCTGTCAGGTGGCACCCACGTCCATCCGGAACGTTATGGTCAAGAGCCGCAGGTGACCGCAAACTATGACCGCAAGCGTGACGCAACCGATCAGTCGCTGCTTGAACAGGCTGAGGCCATTGGTATTCCGGTGCTCGGGATTTGTCGAGGTGCCCAGTTGATCAACGTTTTCCACGGCGGGTCCCTGTGCCAGAACGTGACTCCGCTGAGGGTCAATACCCGGCACCGTCCACTGTTATTACCCCTGCAAACCGTACGCCTGGTAACGCATAGCCGGCTTGAACAAGCCATGCGCTCTCCAGTCATCGGCGCCAACCGGATTCACAGCCAGGCCATCAAGCGCCTGGGCCGAAATCTGCGCGTGACCGCCGTGGACAATGATCTTTTTGTACAGGCTATTGAAAGCACCGGACGCCAGTGGCTGACGGGCATCCAGTGGCATCCTGAATACCTTCTCTACCATGGCGGACACCGACGCATCTTTGGCCAGTTCGTGGATGCCGCCCGCCGATACAAACTGGCGCGCCTGGAACCGGATTTCGGCGAAGCCTGACCCATCAACGGTTTCCAAAGGAGGCACTACCATGAAAGGACGGAACCGCAAGCTCCGTTTAAACCTTAAGCCGCGCTTTCTGTTTTCCCTGGCTTTCGCAGTGCCAACCCTGGCAATCGCGGGCGAAGTGACGCTCACAGGCGAAGGTAGTGTCCGATACGAGCCGGACAGTGCCAGACTCCAGTTTACCGCCAGTGCCGGGCACGAACTCCCCCAGAAGGCTACCGAACGCGTAAAGGCGCTGATGGAGCAGTGGCGGGAGGGGATTACCGAGTACCGGGATCAACTCAACGACTATTCAGACGCCACAGTGAACCTTTACACCCGAACCTTACCTGCACAGGAACGGGATGATGAGCCCCGCAAACAGGCCGTGGCTTCGCAGACCATCAGCTTCAGCATCAGTGACCTCAATCTGCTCAATCCCCTTCTCCAGCAGGCCCAGGCGGTGGGCCTGGATTACCATCTGGGCCCTCACCAGTTCTTCCACTCGGATGAGACCGGTATGGAGCAGGAAGCGCTTGCCAGAGCCATCGCAGACGCCCAGGCCCGGTGCCGATTCGTGGCCAGCCAGCTCGACCAGACCTGCGGTGATGTGGTCACCATCAACATTAATGGCGGACACCGCCCGGTGCCGATGATGATGGCCGAGGCCAAATCCATGTCGGATACCGTATCGCGCGTGGGTGAGCGGGAAATCCAGGCCTCAGTGAGTGCTACCTTCGAACTGGACTGAGCTCAGAAATCCCGGGTGTAGAAAATATCCAGGGAGGCCGCCAGCCCGCTGGCAGCCTCCAGATAGAAGTAGCGGCCGAGGTCGTAGCGAAGAGCGACGGTAGTGATTGGCTCGAAGATGCCAACCCCGTAGCGGACGCTCAGCTCGTCCGTCAGATAACCACTCGCTACCACCGACGTCTGCTCGCCGGCGCCTTCGGCTTCGAGGGTGAGCTGGCGAATGCCAAACTCCTCGCCAATCTGCCCGGTCACCTTGTTGGCCTGGGTCAGCCCCAGGGACAATGCCGCCCTGCTCATCTGCCCCTCATCACCTCGACTCTGGGGCGCTCTGCCCAGAATGACGTAGGAAAGCGCCTCCGTCTGCGGCATATCGGGGTTCGAGAACACTTCTGTCTGGGGCGATTGAACAGGTCCGGTCAAACGAATACCGGCAACAACAGTGTCCACGGTACGAACGGCCTCGATATCCAGATAGGGTTGGGTGAGATTGCCGACGAACAACAGCCTTGCCCGCCTGAGCTCTAGCTCCTGACCATAAGCCTCATACTGACCATTAACCAACTGAAGCGTGCCGCGAGTGTCCATGTCATTGCCAATCCGAAGAGAACCCTTCAGATCACCGGTCACGCCGAAGGCGGCAAACGTCACCCGGTCTTCCCCTACGACCACGGTCACATCCATGTTCAACGAACGGACCACCGGCTCTTCCCGTTCCACGCCGACAATGACCTCATCCTCCGATACCGACACAGCCTGCTCCGGCAAACCCTGTATCTCGATGTCGCCCCTTGGCACCCCGACCTGCCCGGTTACCTCCAGGGCTCCCTCACTGAAAACAATGGTCAGGTCCGGCTCCACCTCAAGCTGCGCATAGGGCTCCAGGTTGAATGGCACACGGCTCCCGGAAATCGTGATTTCTCCCCGGGGAGACTGTTGCCAGTCGATTTCGCCATCGACAACGGTCTGGCTTCGCGCATTGCTCTGAATCCTGCCACTAATCTGAGCCGAGTAGCCGGAGAACTGAAGGCTGGCGATCATCTCCTGGATCGGCAACGGCAGGCGGGGATCGGAAACCCGGCCATCCACGAGGTGCAGTTCGCCGGTCACAGCCGGTTTCATCAAAGGGCCGGAGAGCTGGCCCTGACCGTTAACGCGACCGGCAACTTCATCCAGCCCGGAAAGCAGTCCGGCGAAGGCAATATCCAGTCCTTCGAGACTGAAAGACCCCTCGACGTCGCGGTTCGCCGAGTTCGGATCAAGTTCCATATCCAGGGCAAAATCGCCAAGTTCCGGGCCGGAAAGACGGACCGCAAGATTGGCCTGGTTCGGCTTCAGGCCGACCTCGGTCGTCAGGGTTTCGTAGGTGAGCGATTCCCATTCCCCGTCCAACAGCAACTGGAATTGTCCTTCACCGGCGTCCAGGAAAACGCGTCCGTCCGGGCCGTCCCCGGTGGTGGTGAAATCAATCTCTCCGTTGATCCGTCCGACCCAACGCAAGGTATCTGGCAGCAAGGGTGCCAGGGCCACTGTCGGGAAACGGTCAATGCGATAGGCAATTCGGGGGACCGGGAGCAGCGTCTGGTCTTCGGCACAAACCGTACTTTGCTGCCAGCGCCAGCAATGATTGCCAAATGTGAGTTCACCGTTGGCGTCGTATGCCAGGGTCGCCGGCGAATTCAACTGCCATCGCTGGGCCTGTTCCGGAAGGTCAATCACGCCCCGTGACAGCTCTCCCCGCCAGGTTTTCCAGTCAGTGCCGGAGCCTCCCGCAAAACCCAGCTCAAGGTCAGCCTCGGCATGACTCGCGCTGATGCTCACGACATGCTCTCCCTGGGTGCCATTGGCTTCCAGAGTGAGCGTTTCAAGTTCTTGCCCGAACCCCTCAAGGCTTTCCGCCTGCAAACGGCTGACAAGGCGCAGCCCATCTTGCAGCTCGGCTTCCAGACTCAGGGTTTCAAGGGCAAGCTGATCCTGCCAGACCAGGTTTTTGCCACTCGCTGTCAGCTCTCCCGTCGGGCGCTCCGGTGTTCCTTCTGCAGTCAGACTGGCTTGCAGATTCCCCGTCAGGCCGGGCAGAACAATTTCCGGCGCGGGCAGGTTCAGAGCCAGCTCACCCCGCAACACATCGCCCCATGTACCGCTCCCCTCAAGCCGGTTGTCGCCCACCAACAGGCTCAGGTTGGACAGTTTCCAACTGCCAGATGAGGTATCAAGCTGGCCCTGCAGAGACGCCGCACTGGAACGCCAGTCGCCCTCAAGATTCCATCCTGCATTCATGACAGGTACCGGACCATCCCCGAGTTGTCCCTCGGTCGTCACATCGCCGCTGAGACTGGCTTCCAGGACAGGCACCCAATAACCGGGATTGAAGTCCTTCAGGCTCAAGGCCGCCTGCCAGGAAAGCGGCCCGGAAAAGTTCACAGTCCCATTGCCGGTGAGGGACCCCGCCCCGGTGCTGACTCTCAGGTCGGTCAGTGTGGTTTGCTCAGTGTCGCCGTCCACAGTAGTCGCCAGTTCGGCGCTGCCCTGAGGACCATCAACACCGGCTTCAAGCTCCGCGTGGTAGCTCCCCTCTCGCCAGGACACCGTACCATCCAGCGACCGAAGCGCAACCGCCGGCGATTCAAGGCCCGGGACCAGCGTGTACCAGGGAAATCCGCGCAAACGAATATCGGCACTGGCTTCCAGGCCCTCACTCCAGGAAACATTGCCATTGGCCACCACAGTGGCCTGCCCGGCTCCGTTTTCCCGCAAGGTTGCCAGCTCAATCCGGATGTTCTCGGCCGCTCGGGTGGTCGCCAAGCCTTCCAGCGCCAGATGCACCGGGCCTGCTGTACCCGGCAGCGTGGCTTGACCTCGGGTACGAAAACCTTTCTGCAGGCTACCCCGGGCGTCTACGGACCAATCCTTGAGCACCAGGGTTTCCGGCAGGGCCTGCGCTGCGCGGAACTGATCCGAGGTTAGCCGAAGCTGAGCCGGCAGGGCCGGATCGAGCGGCTCGACTTCCCCCGAGAGTTCAGCATCCAGGTAGCCACGACTGGATGCAGCGACCATCAGGTCCCGAACGCTGCCGGAGAGCCGGGCGTCGAGAAGCCACTCATCTCCGTAAGGCGGCGGGATGTCAGCTTTGACTTCCAGATTGACAGGCCAGTCCCTGCGGGTTTCTATCCGGCCAGCGGCGGACACCGTGTATTCTCCCAACTGATACCAGGCGCGCTTTATGTTCCAGTCAGCGCCCGATCCCCCGGCGTCCAGCTCAAACCGGTCCCAGACCCGGGTGCCGTTGAAGGTAAAAGGCCCTACCCGGACGCCACCGATATTCAGCGCCAGGGGCAGGTCCACGCCCGGCAGTATAATGGGGCTCCCGCCTTCGGATTTGTCAGCCGGGGGCAACTGGGAGACTTCGAGAGTCTCTGCCTCCAGATTCTCAATACAGAGCTGTTTTCGTAACAGACAGGAAGGGGACCAGTCCACGAGTGGCGACTCAACGACCACTTCAACCCCGTAGCCACGCCATTGCAGGTGGTCGGCCTGCCACTGACCAAACAGCGATCCCTGGTCATTTTCCACCTGAAGCCCTGGCACCTGCTCTATAACCCAGGCTGTCCCCGTCTCGGAGCGCAGGGCCAGCAAAACAGCGGCCACAACAAGGACAGGCACGAGAATCAATACCGCCAGCCCTACCAGCAGCCAGAACCGGAGGCGGCGCGGGCGTGCCGGCTGCTCGTGCGGCCTGTCGTCTGATGTTTCCGGTGTCCTCGTCACAGCTCAGGCCCCATGGAAAAATGAATGCGCCAATCCCCGCCGAATTCACGATCCAATCCTTTGGCTATGTCCAGCCTCAGCGGCCCGACCGGGCTGATCCAGCGTATGCCGACACCGGCGCCGGTGGCCAGCGGATCGCTCGGATTGTTGATCGCGTTGCCGTGGTCGACGAACATGGCGGCACGCCATTTGTCCGCAAACTGGTACTGATACTCGGCACTGCCAACCATCAGGAAGCGTCCGCCCACCGGAACGCCATTATCGTTCTCTGGCGACAGGGTTTCATAGCCATACCCTCGCACACTCTGGTCACCGCCAGCGAAGAAACGCAAGGATGGAGGCACATCTTCAAACCGGTTGGTTGCCACAGCCCCTGCCTGCAGACGACCCAGAAACCGGTGCTTGTCCGCCAGCGTAAACAGCCCCTTGACCAGTGCGTTTACATGAAGGATATCTACATCGGACAGCGCCGCCCGATGCGAACCGGTGACATCGAACTGCAGGCGATAACCCCGGGATGGGTCCAGTGGCGAGTCCGTATGTATTTTCGAATATCCCGCACCGGGCAGCAGGAGTGTGCTTGTACCTTTCTCGTCGTTGCCGATGTTAAAACGCTCACCTTCCCAGCGCAGCGACAATACCTGCAGCCAGCCGTTATCTAACTGATGTTGCCACTGCTGCCCCAGGCTCAGCAGCTCCGATTCCACATTCTCGATATCCTCCCGCTGGTATCCGGCGGTCAGCCGGATCAGATCGGTCATGGGCGGATCCAGGGGCAACTCGTACCAGGTGCTCAGGTTCTGCCTTGGTACCGAAAGCTCCGTTTCCGCACCACGTTTGTGGCCCATGGGATTAATCCAGTGCTCCCGCCAATTACCCCGGAACCTTGGCCCGACGTCTGTCGAAAATCCGACGCCCGCCGCGACGGAGCGGGCCTCCCGCCTGGTGAGTTCCACGCGTACGGGGATCACGCCGTCCTCGGTACTGCCAGGTGAGGCATCGATATCAACGCCACTGAAATACCCGCTGTTCTGGAGGTCCCGATTGAGCCTTGCTATCTCATCAGCATGGTAGGGAATACCCGGCTCAAAGGAGACAAACTGCTCCAGAAGGCCGATCTCAAACCAGTGTCCCTCCTCGAATGTTACCTCTCCCAGACGGTACCTTTCCCCGCTCTCATAGATGAGCGTAACGGTAGCACTTCGGGTCGCCGGATCCACTTCCAGGGTTCTGGTGACAAAGTTGCCGTCAAAATATCCACGCCGACGGGCACGGGTCTGGATGGTGTCGCGGAGATTGGCGTATTGGCCATGATTGAGAATATCCCCTTCGGCGGGCTGCGCAGGGAGGTTGGATGTAAACCGGTCATCAGCGGCTGCCGGGCCCCTGATCTCAACGACACGGGACTTGATCAGCACCGGCTCACCGGGGGTAATCGACAAGATCAGCGTGGCGGTAGAATCCGAATCGCCCTGCTCGATACGCCAATCAATCATGGGACTGTAATAGCCGAGGGCCCGCAATGCCTCCCGGGCCTGGTCCACAGCCGTGGAGGCGTAACGCCTGAGGTTGCCCGCACTTCGACCTTCAACCTCACCTATGAAGGCTTCGGCATTTGATTTCAGCTTCGGATAGTCTCCTTCCATGTTCACAACCACCTGTTGCGCGCAAACCCACGCAGGCAGACAGCAAAGCAAAGTGATGAAAAGCCGGACCCGGCCCGAATTCAAAACTTGGTAGATTGATAGCATCCGGCTATTTCAATGTTGGTGTTAACAAGAAGGAATTCCATTCAAGCGTGGGAGTTTAATGGCAGACGGTCAAGTTAATCCATGGTTGGCCCTCCAGCCCGGCTTAAGCTGCGTCAGGGCGAGTCGTTTGTGGCGTCGAAATAAGCTAACCTGTCAGATACTTAGCCACAGACCGGACCCTGGCGAATGCTGAAAATAAATCGAGAAAACCTGAAATCCAGCCACCAGCTTGTCTGGTTCATCATTGATTTCCTGATGCTGGGCCTGCTGATCATCAACCTGGCGTTCATTATCTGGGACTCGATCTATAACTTTGTCGCCATTCAGGATTTACTCAAGCAACATGCCCCGGCCATCCAGTCCGCCTACCACCCTATTCACGAACGTTTTATCTTTTACGATCTGATCTTTGTCAGCATCTTCCTGACCGAGTTCTTTGTTCGCTGGGGTTACGCCATCAAGGCCAGGGTCTATGACCGCTGGTACTTTTACCCGTTTATTCACTGGTATGACCTTGTGGGCTGTATTCCCGTAGGAAGCTTGCGCTTCCTCCGTATCCTTCGGGTGATCTCGATCATTTATCGTCTGCATCAATACAAAATCATTGATGTCACGAATACCAAGATTTATCGCTTCGTCAATTTCTATTACGAAGCCTTTATGGAAGAGCTCTCTGATCGTATCGTGCTCAAGGTGCTGAGTGGCGTGCAGCAGGAAGTCAAACTGGGTTCCCCCCTGTTCGACAAGATTCAGGAGGATATTCTGTACCCCCGGAGGGACATGCTCTCTGAATGGATTTCCAAGCGGGTTGCCGAGGCGGCCCAGGAAGGCTATGTACCCAACCGCGGTGCCCTCCGTAGCTATCTGGAGGACCGGGTCGATAACGCCCTCAAGCAGAACCTGGAACTGTCGCGGCTGAAGTATCTTCCGGTAGTAGGCCCCACCATTCAGGAAACCCTGGAAGAAGCCGTAGGCGATATCGTTGCCCACGTTATACACCAGATTCTCGAAGATCTGGCCTCCGCCTCCAACCACGCTTTCATTGAAGACATAGTGAACGTATTCCTGCCCACACCCGGTGAGGTAAGAGCCGATGATGCCCAAAACGAAGCCCTGATCAATCTGATCATTGAGATCATCGATGCAATCAAAGGGCAGGTAAAGGTAAAACACTGGCGATCCGAATTGCCCTGATCTGGCGATCTTTCAAAAACCAACAACAACGAGACCATCCATGGATGCATCGCAATTGCCACTGCACTATCAATCCGCCCATGAGCTTCTGGCACAACTTGAGGCTGGCACCCTCAACAGTGAGGCTCTGACCACTGCTTTGCTGAACCAAATCCGCGAGCACAATCCGGCCATCAATGCGGTTGTCACGCTGGATGAAGAGCGGGCACTCGCCAGCGCACGCCAAGCCGATGAACAGCGTGCCGCCAACGCTGTAACAGGCCCCTTGCACGGACTGCCCCTTACCCTGAAAGACACCTGGGAAGTGGCGGGCATGGCCTGTACCGCAGGTGCACCCGCTCTCAGAAGCCACAACCCCGAACGCCACGCTGATGTCGTGCAGAGGCTTGAAGACGCTGGCGCCATTATCCTGGGCAAAACCAATGTGCCGATCTACGCCACCGACCTTCAGAGCTACAACAAACTGTTCGGGGTAACCAACAACCCCCACAACCCCGCACATACACCCGGGGGCTCCTCGGGCGGCGCAGGGGCTGCTCTGGCCGCAGGCATGACCCCCCTGGAAGTCGGCAGTGATCTGGCCGGCTCCATCCGCACCCCTGCACATTTCTGTGGCGTATTCGGCCACAAGCCAACCCGCTCACTGATCTCATTCCGCGGTCACATTCCCGGACCGCCCGGCACCCAGTCCCGGCCGGACCTGGCGGAGGGCGGCCCCATGGCACGTAACGCCCGGGATCTGGAGCTTCTGCTGAAAGTCATTGCCGGACCCCGGCCATTTGAAGAACGCAGCTGGGCCCTTCAAATGGCGCCATCAGAACTTGAAAGCCTCGACCAGGCCCGGGTCGGTTTGTGGCTGGAAGATCCCCTGTGCCCGGTCGAGCAGGAGCTGACCGAGGGCTATCAGGCCCTGGGCAAGTCATTGTCTGAACGGGGCGCACTAGTCACTGAAGCCAGTCATCCTTTACTGAGCCTCGAGCATATCCTGCCTGCTTACTTTAACCTGCTCGGCGCTCTACTGAGCACGTCTCTGAAACCTGCGCAGCGCCGGCAAATGAAATGGATCGCCCGGCTGGAACCCTGGCTCAAATTCCTGGGCCCGATGACGCCGTTTATCGGTGAATACGGACGAGGCGTGAATCAGACGGTCTACCAGTGGATGGCCTGGAGCGAAATGCGCGAGAAAATGCGGGCTGAAATCGAATCATTATTTCAGGAAGTGGATGTCCTGCTAACGCCGGTAACACCAACCACAGCGATCCGGCATGACCACACCCACCCGGTCTTCAAACGCCGGATCACCGTCGCCGGCCAACCAAGGGCTTACATGGACCAGTTCTGCTGGATTGCCTTCGCCACCCTACTGGGCCTGCCAGCCACCTCCGTGCCCATTGGACGGACGAAAGAAGACCTGCCATTCAATGTTCAGGTAATTGGTGCACCCGGGAGGGATCTGACCACAATCGGGTTTGCGGGACTGCTGGAAGAGGCGGGGCTGGCGGGGTTTGTTCAGCCTGAAGGCTTTTAAAATGAAAAAAGCCCGCGAAAGCGGGCTTTGTTTCAATAGTGGTAGCGGGGGCTGGATTCGAACCAACGACCTCCGGGTTATGAGCCCGACGAGCTACCAGACTGCTCTACCCCGCATCAAACTGGTTGTTTCTCAGGGAACCCCTGATCAACGTGGCGCGCATGATAAGGGCTGTGACCGACACTGTCAAAGGAAAGTTCCAGTTTTCCGAAAACTTACCTTTCCAGAATCGCAGTAACCCCCTGCCCGCCCGCAGCGCAGATGGAAATCAGGCCTCGACCGCTGCCCTTCTCCTCCAGCAACTTGGCCAGCGTCGCAACAATGCGGGCACCGGTGGCTGCGAAGGGATGGCCGGTTGCCAGGCTACTGCCTTTTACGTTGAGTTTGTCGCGGTCAATGCTACCCAGAGGCTTGTCCAGACCCAGGCGCTCCTTACAGAAGCTCGGGTCTTCCCAGGCTTTCAGCGTGCAGAGTACCTGCGCGGCGAAGGCTTCGTGGATTTCATAAAAATCGAAATCCTGAAGTGTCAGGCCCGCTTTTTCCAACATCCGGGGTACCGCATAGGCAGGCGCCATCAACAGACCTTCCTGCTTGTCCACGAAATCCACCGCCGCAACCTCTGAGAATGTCAGCCAGGCCTTGACCTCATAGTTGTTGGCCTTGGCCCACTCCTCACTGGCCAGCAACACGCAGGACGCACCATCCGTCAACGCCGTACTGTTGGCCGCGGTCATGGTGCCGTTTTCCCGATCAAAAACCGGCTTTAACGTGGCCAGTTTCTCCAGCGTGGTATCCGGCCGCAGAATATTGTCCTTCTCCAGCCCCGCCATTGGCGTTAGCAATTCGTTGAAGAAACCCTCTTCATAGGCCTTGGCCAGCTTCTGGTGACTCTCCCAGGCCAGCTTATCCTGGTCCTCCCGGGCAATATCCCACTCCTTCGCGGTCACCTGGGCGTGCTCGCCCATCGACATACCAGTGCGGGGCTCACCATTTTCAGGAACCTCAGGCTTGAGATGCCCCGGGCGAAACCGCCCCAGAATCTTCAGCCGTTCACCCGCGGTCTTGGCCCGGTTCAGATCCAGCAAAATCTCCCGAAGCCCCTCACCCACGCCAATCGGTGCGTCGGACGTGGTGTCGGTTCCCCCGGCAATGCCACACTCAATCTGCCCCAGGGCAATCTTGTTGGCCACCAGAATCGCCGCCTCCAAGCCCGTACCGCAGGCCTGCTGGATATCGTACGCCGGCGTCTCCGGCGCCAGCCCACAACTCATCACCGCCTCCCGGGTCAGATTAAAATCCCGCGAATGCTTGATAACCGCCCCGGCAGCCACCTCACCCAGCAGCTGCCCCTCAATACCGTAACGATCTACCAGACCCCGCAGCGCCGACGTCAGCAGCTCCTGATTACTGAGCTTGCTGTACGCTGTATTGGAACGCGCGAATGGAATCCGGTTACCACCCAACACCGCTACGCGGCGGATACCCGAAGGACCGACGTCGTTCTTTTTTGGTGTAGCGGTTTTCTTACGTGGAGTTTTCGATGCTTCTGCCATGATCAATTCATCCGTTTTGAAGTAACCGTGATGTTAGTGGGAGCATTGGTGGAAGGCTTTCCAGAACACGCCCGTGAATACATCCATGTAGGGCTCAGTCGCGCCATCCATGGCGCTCTGCGGTTCTGGAAAGCCTTCCACCAATACTCCCTGCACCCAGGTTGAGTTGTTAATGTTGACAGTTTAGCCACAACCGGAAACGCCTCATTGGCACCTCTGACAACACCCTACAGGCATTGAGTCAATCCAAAAACTATCCGATTCTTTACCCTGTAGGACGATTCGCATCCAGCAACCCGAATGCAAACACAAGGAAGCCACCCATGTCTGACCTTTATCTTAGGATAGTAAACACCCCGGTAGGTAAAACCGCCGCACAATCCCTGGGACTGCCAGCGCCTGTCCTCCTGAAACGCCTAAAACGCACCGACCAGCCCTTTATCGAAGGCGACGTGCTAATAGGCGCAGCCAACGGCGGCAAAGCCATCACTGCAATCGGCAGCACCCTTAGCGCCAGTGCCGCCACATTGCACCACGCCAGCGGCAACGACCGCCTAAAGGACTCATCCAAAGCCGGCAACAAAGCCCGGCCACTGGATCTGGGATCTGAAATCGACCACAAATTCTCGGCCCTGGTGTTCGACGCCACTGGCCTGAAAGGACCTGACGACCTCCGAGCCCTGTACGACTTTTTTCACCCCACCATCAAGAAACTCGGCAGCAACGCCCGAGTTCTCGTCATTGGCCAGAACCCCGCCACCTGCAGGAAGGCCCCCCAGGCTGCCGCCCAGCAGGCTCTGGAAGGATTTGTTCGCAGCGTGGGCAAGGAAATCGGCAAGAAAGGCTCTACGGCGAACCTGCTGTGGATGGCACCTGGAGCAGAGAAGCAACTGGAATCCAGTGTGCGATTCTTCCTGTCTGCGCGCTCTGCCTATGTGTCCGGCCAGGTGATAAAGATCGGTAAAAGTGATCCAGCACCTGCGACCAATCCCGTCGCTCCATTTACCGGAAAGGTGGCACTGGTCACGGGCGCCTCCCGTGGTATCGGCGCCGCCATTGCAGAGACCCTGGCACGGGACGGCGCCACCGTTATCGGCCTCGACATTCCGCCGGCCATGGAGGATCTGCAAAAGGTCACATCCGCCATCAACGGCAAGGCACTGGCCTGCGACATTACCGACGACAAAGCACCAAAGCTGATCGCCGACTTCATCGAAGAGCATTTTGGCGGGGTTGACCTCGTCATTCACAACGCGGGCATAACTCGCGACAAAACCCTGGGCAATATGCCCGAGCACTTCTGGGATATGACCATCGCGGTGAACCTGACCGCCGAAGAGTTGATCGACGAGGAACTGGCAAAACGGGAGTTCATGAAAGAAAACGGACGCATTGTCTGCATCTCCTCCATCAGCGGCATTGCCGGCAACTTCGGGCAGACCAACTATTCGACCGCCAAGAGCGGTGTAATCGGTTACGTGGAGGCCATGGCCCGGCAACTGAAGAATGGCGTAACCATCAACGCTGTTGCCCCCGGTTTTATCGAAACCCAGATGACCGCGGCGATGCCGGTCACCATCCGCGAGGCCGGTCGCCGGATGAACAGCCTTTCCCAGGGCGGGCAACCGGTTGACGTGGCCGAAGCCATCGCATGGTATTGCAGCCCTGCGTCCAACGGAGTGAACGGCAACGTTGTACGGGTTTGCGGCCAGTCTTTGGTCGGCAAGTAAGTATCGGCCCGGGCCTGAGTGTCGGATTACGCCTTCGGCTAATCCGACCTACGGGGGTGTCTTTGAAGACTTTGTAGGTTGGATTAGCCAAAGGCGTAATCCAACATCGCGAGCACAAAAAAAGGGCCGATCATTGCGGATCGGCCCTTTTCAAAATTTTGGTGGGTGGTACTGGGATCGAACCAGTGACCCTCGCCTTGTAAGGGCGATGCTCTCCCAGCTGAGCTAACCACCCGGGAATACTGCATAAAAAATGGCGGAGCGGACGGGACTCGAACCCGCGACCCCCGGCGTGACAGGCCGGTATTCTAACCAACTGAACTACCGCTCCGCATCAATTCTGGCCCTCGGGCCCGAACCTGAAACCGGATGGGGTGATCCGGTGATGCATTTGAAAGTGGTGGGTGGTACTGGGATCGAACCAGTGACCCTCGCCTTGTAAGGGCGATGCTCTCCCAGCTGAGCTAACCACCCACTTTCAAGCCTTTCAAAGGCCTTCACTTGCTTGGCAGCCGAGCTGTCTCAACCAAGTGAGAGGCGCATTTTAAGCATTTGACTGGCGGTGTCAAATATTTTCCCGGAAATTTCTGAAAAAACCTGCAAGCCATTCAAAACGTGCAGTTTTTGAGCAAATCTACTTTCGCCGCGACCCCTTGCCCGTCGCTGGAACCGCTCGCACAACCGGGCGATCCTGCCCCGCTTGCTGCGCTTTCTCCTGCAGGGACAACTCGCTGACACGGCTACGCCTGTCTTCCGGTACAGCCCGATTGGCCAGGGAGCAGTTCAGATCGTCCAATCGTTTCTGAAGGCCTCCCCAGCTATCGAGAAGTTGAGGGACAACATCATCCGCCAGTTTTTCAAATCTGAGTCGAAGAGAATCCTTGAGAGCCATTATTTTTAAATTTCCCGAGTCTTTGACTTGCCGTCAGTGTAGTCAGCACTCAGAAAATCCACCAGTCGCCCTCGGATTCTGCCTCTTCCCTTCGCTCACGCTCCAGCTCCGCGTATTCCTGCTCCAGCTTCTCAATCTTGCGATCTGTCTCCAGGGGAACCGTCGGACCACCGCCGAATGGCCAGAACCAGGAAGCAGATTCATACTGGCCCTCCTCTTTCAGTCGCTCGATCTCAAGCTCCCGCTCGTCTTCCAGCAGCACCAGTTGCCGCTCGTAATCCAGATCTTCGTTCACTTCCATAATCGAAGTCGCAGCATGGTTCGGTGCCAACAGATCACTATGCAGGAAGCGTGTGGAAACGATCTCCTCTGCCTGCATGGCATATTCCCTGGTAACCAGCTGCAGGTCACCCTGAGTCAGCGGGTGGTCCGGATCAAGATCCGGATGCCGTTGGCCCGGTTCCGAGAGCTCGTTATAGCGCAGGTAATAAATCTGGCCTGGCTCAACGTCCAGCGTGGCATCGGCGATCAGGCTCAGACTGAAAGAGTTCATCCCCTCCAGACCGAGTAACGGCCGGCGCATGGCGATATGGCGCTCTCCTGGACTTACCTCTAGCCAGGTGAAGCTGTCGTTGCGGATGTTGAAATAGTGGGTGTCGTCTATGTAGACACTGGGGGCTTCGATCTCGTCGGCCGCCCACTGGGAATGGGTACGGTAGAAATACAGCACGGCGTTGCGCCGGTCCCAGCTGTCGTTATCAATGTGGACGAAATCATGGCCGGAAACCGGGTGCAGAAAGGAACCGACGCTTTTACCAATGGACTGATAAACCGTACACCCCGACAACGCCAGCAAAAGAAACACCGCCACCAGCGGGTGGATAAAGGGAAAAACGAAAGGCACTCGGGTTTTCATTAGTTGTTAACTCTTCATCCTGATTGCGAGTTGCCTGATCTTAACAACTGCACAAAAACAGAAATGAGAGCTACCGCAAGGGATGACTACAAACCGTTACAAAGCCCGAAATGCCCATCATCGGATAATCTCCAGAAGCCTATTACTGCCCGCTAACCTGACTCCGAAGCTGATTCACCTCCTCGGACAGCCGAACCAGACGGGAGGTCAGCTGTGAACGGGAAGCATCAATAGACTCAACCGTTCTCTTGAGGCTCGCTACCTCATTCCGGAGCGACTGAACCCGGCCATCGCCGGCAAGTTCATCCGTCTCCCGTTCAAGGGCCGCAATCCGCCCTTCCATGCCGCTGATACCCAGCTTCTGCTCCTGCTCAAACCGCCGGATCCGGCTCTCAATCACCTGGTCCACATCTGCCAGTTGCTGACTAAGCCGGGTCAACTGATCCGTTGCCTGCCGGTTGGCATCCTGCAGCGCCGCAATCGACGTCTCCGTCTGCTGCTTAAGGGCTTCAATATCCGCTGAAAGCGACGACCGAACCTTCTCGACCGACCCCTCAAGAGCTCCGATCGCCTGTTTTCCTTCCGCAAGACCGGATTCCAACGCGGCAATTCGTTCCTGCTGGTCATCCAGGCGCTTCTTGTTGCGCTCATTGGCAATCGCCCAAAGCTTCCGGATCTCGCTGTCTGCCGTATCCAGACGCTTCGTGTGCGCAGCGATCTGCTCCTCCAGAGTAGCGCCCCGCTCCTGCAGGTTCTCCCCTGTTTCCGAAAGCTCACCCTCAAAACGTGCCAGCGCCAACTTGCTCTGCCGCGCCCAGTAATCCGCTTCTTCGAGCTGTCCTTCCAACGCCTGAACCCGTTGCTCCTGCGAGTACCAACCCGCCCCGCCCGCAACGGCCAGCACAATCAGCAGCACCCAAAGCAATGGCGAGCTACCGCGACCATTGCCGCCGCTGCCTCCGTTACCGCCCTTGCCACCTTTGGGAGGCTTCGCCGGCGCCGACGGTTCGCCTTTCCCACCGGAAGAAGATGGCCTGGACTTTCTCTCCGCCGGCTTCTTCGGCTCGGTACTACCAATCGGTCGTTCAGCCCTCAGCTCATCATCATCTGGACGAATGGGTTCCATTACAGCTCCTGACTATGGACGGTTAAAACAATAAGGTCAGATAATACCTGTACTTATAAGCAGGGTGAAATAAAGGCGTGTTACAGGACGACCACACTGAGGTTTGGGGCGTGGTTGGGATTTCTTTTCCAGAAATGTCTGAAGCCATGGATGGCTTCAGACAAGCGCACAGGGAAGTGCTCGTAGCGGTTTCTGGAAAAGAAATGCCAACTACGACCTCCACCAAGCTTTGTTGCATGGTAGGTAGCCAAAACATACAATGGCCGGCTTTCCAATTATCACAGGACTGTTGCATATGCAGCCGCTTGTAGGACTCATCATGGGCTCCAAATCGGACTGGCCCACCATGGAACACGCCGCCAACATGCTCGAAAAACTCGGCGTGGCCTATGAAACCAAAGTCGTCTCTGCCCATCGCACCCCGGATCTGCTGTTTGACTACGCCAAAACCGCCGCAGACCGCGGTCTGAAAGTCATTATCGCGGGCGCCGGCGGCGCAGCCCACCTGCCGGGCATGGTTGCCTCACAAACTGCCCTGCCGGTCCTGGGTGTTCCTGTTCAATCCAAAGCCCTGAGCGGCCTGGATTCACTGCTTTCCATCGTCCAGATGCCAGGCGGCATCGCCGTTGGAACACTGGCCATTGGCAAAGCCGGCGCCACCAATGCTGGCCTGCTGGCAGCACAGATTATCGGCACCTCCGACGACAACGTTCGCAAGGCCGTGGAACAGTTCCGGGCGACGCAGACCGAAACGATTCTGGAAAACCCTGACCCGCGGGACCAGTAACAGGCAGGAGAACACAAATGAGAATTGGTGTACTGGGCGCCGGCCAACTGGGAAGAATGCTGGCACTGGCCGGATACCCACTGGCCAAGACCTTTGTTTTCTATGACATGTCCGGCAGCCCCAGTGCCGGCCTTGGTGAAGTCATCATTGACCGCGAAGGCGAATACCTGGATGACTTCCTCTCCCGGGTTGACCGCG
This sequence comes from Marinobacter sp. es.048, assembly GCF_900188435.1. NCBI lineage: Bacteria > Pseudomonadati > Pseudomonadota > Gammaproteobacteria > Pseudomonadales > Marinobacteraceae > Marinobacter > Marinobacter sp. es.048. Next base: position 1,954,219 of record NZ_FYFA01000001.1, on the reverse strand, counting down.
TCACCTACGAGTTTGAACACCTGCCGGTCGACGTAGCAGAGAAAATCGCCGCTCATAAACCTGTGCACCCCTGCCCCCGGGCCCTGCAGGTTTGCCAGAACCGGGAAGCCGAGAAAACCCTGTTCGGCCAGCTGGGTATCCCGACGCCGGAATGGAAAATTGCAGACAGCGCGGCCTCATTAAAGACAGCGGCCGAAGAGCTTGGCTGCCCGGTGGTGGCGAAGTCCAATACTGAAGGCTATGACGGCAAGGGTCAGGCTGTGCTCAGAAGCCCGGAAGAGGCAGAGGCAGCCTGGGAGTCCATCGGCCACCCCCGCCTGATCGTGGAAAAGTTTGTCGACTTCCAGCGGGAAGTATCGATTATCGCGGTGCGCGCTGAAGACGGTGAGCTGGCGTTCTATCCTATGGCGGAGAACACCCACCACGAGGGGATTCTGCGTTACTCGATCGCGCCGGCGCCAAAACTCGAAAAGCATGTACAGGAAGATGCCGAGCGATACATCAAGGCGCTACTGAACGAATTGGATTATGTCGGCGTATTAACCCTGGAGTTGTTCGAGACTGCCGATGGACTGGTCGCCAACGAGATGGCTCCCAGGGTTCATAACTCCGGGCACTGGACCATCGAAGGCGCGATGACCAGCCAGTTTGAAAATCACATCCGCGCGGTAAGCGGACACCCTCTTGGGAATGTCGCGCCCCGTGGCGTAAGCTGCATGATCAATATTATCGGCGAGCATGGCGATATCGAGCGCATACTCGAACTGCCCTACGCCCATATTCACCTCTATAATAAAGGCGAACGGCCGGGCCGGAAGCTGGGCCATGTCAACATACTGGCCGACAGCTACGAAGAACTGGTGTGGCGGGTAAAGAACTGCGCGCAGTTCCTGCCCGGCAGCCCCGAGTTTAAAAGTTCTTTAACACCAAAGGGTTGATCTGACTCAAATCGACCTTATATTGGGCTTACGTACATCAACATAAACAGAGAGACAGGGAGAACGACCTCATGGCATTTGAACTTCCCGCACTGCCTTATGAAAAGAACGCACTGGAACCGCACATCTCTCAGGAAACCCTTGAGTACCATTACGGCAAGCACCACAACACCTACGTTACCAAGCTCAATGGCTTGATCGAAGGTACGGACAACGCCAACAAGTCTCTTGAAGACATCATCAAGAGCGCCAGCGGCCCGCTGTTCAACAACGCCGCACAGGTCTGGAACCATACCTTTTACTGGCACTGCCTGAGCCCGAACGGTGGCGGTGAGCCAACCGGTGCTGCCAAGGAAGCGATCGAGAAGGCTTTCGGTTCTTTCGAAGACTTCAAGAAAGAATTTAACGACAAGGCTGCCAACAACTTCGGCTCTGGCTGGACCTGGCTGGTGAAAAAAGCCGATGGTAGTGTTGCCATCGCGAACACCAGCAACGCTGAAACGCCGTTGACCGGTGCCGACAAACCGGTGCTGACCGTCGACGTTTGGGAGCACGCGTACTACATCGACTACCGCAACTCCCGCCCGAACTACCTGGAAGCTTTCTGGAACCTGGTCAACTGGGATTTCGTGAACGAAAACCTGGCCTGATCGAAGCTCCGCTTCCAGTCATAGTCTGTACAGGCTGTGTTGAAACGCCCGCCCCTGGCGGGCGTTTTGGTGTGTGTCACACCAAAGCAATTACAATTTGATACAAGCACACCCTGAAATCTTTGGAAAAATCGCCGATACTCCATGAAGATATCGCAACTCTGAACCACACTGAGCAACAATACTCAGGGTGAGTCCCCAAGCACATCACCCGAGTTGCGACATTTTCGCCCTGAACAGTGCGGAACGTTCGTCCTGCAAAACCGGAACAAGACAGGCTTGAATGCAAAACTCCTTCGAGGTTGAACATCGCCTGGGCTATCGAATCTTACGGTGGATTCTTGCCGTGGCCCTTGTCAGTGGCGTAATTGTCAGCTCCATACAGGTCATCCTGGATGCCCAAAGGGTGTCCCAAGGCCTGGACAATGACGCCGACCAGACAATCGCGATGGTAAAAGACGCCGCTACCCAGGCAGTGTTCAGCATAGATGCTGAACTCGCCCAACAAGTGGTGGACGGCCTCTTTGCCAAGGAGGCGGTTCATATGGCCGGCATCGTCCACCCTGACGGCGACCCGCTAGGCAATCGCAGACGCCCACTTCAGGAAACTGCATTCCGCCCAGTGACCGATCCAATTTTTGACGCCGAGCGCCTGTATCGGGAACCGCTATTCCGTGAGGGCAACCCGGAAGACGTCTACGGATACCTGGACGTTCACTACGACACCGCAGCAGCAGCCCGTACCTGGCTGGACAGGGCGGCGATCACCTTCGCTTCCGGCATAGCGACGGCCCTCATCCTCGGGATGGTGCTGTTCTATGTCTTCCATCTGCTTCTGACGCGGCCACTTCTCAGAATTGTCAGTTCCGTGAAACAGGTGGACCCGGCGCATCCGGATGACCGCCTGGTCACCACGCCACCGGGCCATCAGAGTGACGAGCTGGGCCTATGGGTAAACGCCACCAATAATCTTCTGGTCGCCATTGGTGACAGCCAGAAACGTCATCGCGAGGCAGAGGATCGGGTCAGCCGCTTGTCCCGGTACGATCAGCTCACCGGTCTGCCCAGCCGGGATACTTTTATGGAATTGCTGGTCCGGGACATTGAGGAGGCCAACAAACGCAAATCCCAGCTCTCCCTGATTGTCTGCGGCATTGACGACTTCAAATCGGTGAACGAACAATGCGGTTTCCGCTCTGGCGATCTTATTCTGCAGACCGTGGCCGACCGGCTGACCAGCAAACTGGATAATGCCCGCTTTACCATTGCACGCCTTGGCAGCGACCAGTTCGTGATTGTTCAGAAAGGACTCCGGGACGGCTTCCAGGCGGCAGACACGGCTGAGCGAATTCTGGCCTGCATCAACGCGCCCATGATGGTCGAAGGCCAGAATATCTCGATCAGCGGCACCCTTGGTGTAGCCCTATACCCATCTGACACCAGCCAGGCGGACCGGCTGCTTCAGAGTGCCGAACAAACCATGACCCTGGCCAAGCAGAACGGTCACAACCACTTCCAGTTCTACGTTGCCAGCATTGATAAGGAAATCCGGGACCGGAAGCAGCTTGAGAAAGATCTGTCCCAGGCTCTTGCCAACCATCAATTGCACCTGGTTTACCAGCCCCAGATTAGCCTGGAGAGCAAACGAGTGATCGGGGCCGAGGCGCTGCTGCGCTGGGAGCACCCGGATCGCGGAATGGTCCCCCCCGACTTGTTTATTCCCGTGGCAGAAGCGAACGGTTCTATCGTGGCGATCGGCCAATGGGTTCTGGACCAGGCATGCTGGCAGGCGGCCCGCTGGGCCTCGGACGGATCTCCGTTGCGCATTGCCATAAACCTTTCAGCCGTGCAGCTACGCCAGGAAACCATTGTCGATGACATTCTCGATACCCTGCGTCGCCACAAGATTCCCGCCGGGCGGCTTGAGCTTGAGGTGACCGAAACCAGCTTCATGACCAATCTCTCAGATGCTGTGGCCAAGCTCCACAGGCTTAACAAAGCCGGGATCAGCATCGCAGTGGACGACTTTGGCACCGGCTATTCCTCCCTCACCTACCTCAAGCAGATGCCAGTGCAGCATCTGAAGATCGATAAACAGTTTATCCGGGACCTCCTGGTCAATGAGGAAGACACCCGTATCGCCAACACCATCATCGACCTTGGCAAGAGCCTGAACCTGTCAGTCGTTGCTGAAGGTGTGGAAACGGCAGAACAGGAATACTACCTGAGTCAGCGCGGCTGCCAGCTGGCCCAGGGCTATTTCTTCAGCAAACCACTGCCGCCACGCGAATTTGAGACTTTCGTAAAAGGTTTCCACGAGCAAATCGTGGAAAATAACGTCTGAATCATCACCCTGAGGAGTTGCCATGGGAACTACCGTTATCGGCCTGATCGTTATTGCCGTCGTTGTTTTCTACCTGGTCTTTATCTACAATCGCCTGGTTTCACTGCGTAACCAGTTCAAGAACGGGTTTGCCCAGATTGATGTGCAGCTGCAGCGCCGGCACGACCTGATTCCAAACCTGGTGGAAGCGGCAAAAGCCTATCTGACCCATGAGAAAAGCACCCTCACCCAGGTGATGGAAGCCCGCAACAATGCGGTCAGCGCCCAAAAGGATGCCGCCAAAGATCCAGGGGATGGAACCAAGATCCAGCGTCTGGGCAGTGCGGAGAACCTGCTGACCAAGGCCCTCGCCAACTTTTACGCCGTAGCAGAGAACTACCCGGAGCTGAAGGCCAACGAGACCATCCAGCAACTGATGGAAGAACTCTCCAGCACGGAGAACCGCGTCGCGTTCGCTCGCCAGGCCTATAACGATGGCGTAATGAGCTACAACATTTTCCGGGAGCAGTTCCCCAACAACGTGATAGCCGGTATGTTTGCGTTCAAGGAAACGTCGCAACTGGAACTGGAATCACCGGAAGCCCGTCAGGCACCGAAGGTCGCCTTCTGAGGCCCTGAGGCATGGCTCATCCCGGTTTCTTTCAGCGCCAGGCCCATGCCCGGCGCAACACCAGTCTGCTGGTTTTCCTTTTCCTGACGGCGGTCGCGTTTATTACGCTCGCCGTCTGCCTCGTGGGCTATTTCGTAACCCGCAGCGAATCCTCCGGTCTCGCGTTCCATCACTGGCTACTCTCCAATCACGGTCTTCTGACGGCCGTTACGGTTGTCGCCCTGATTGTTCTGGGTTCCCTGCTCCGCTGGGTTGACCTGGCCGGCGGTGGCGACAGGGTTGCAAAAATGGTCGGCGCGCGACCGATTGATCCGGATACCCGGGACAGTGACGAGCGCAAACTCCGCAACATCGTCGAGGAAATGGCCATTGCCAGCGGTGTTTCGGTGCCGGAGCTTTACGTGATGGATCAGGAAACAGGCATCAATGCCTTCGTGGCGGGCTATACGCCCGGTGAAGCCGTTATGGTTGTCACCCACGGAGCCATCACCCAGTTGTCGCGAGACGAACTGCAAGGCGTAGTCGCCCACGAATTCAGCCATATTTTCAACGGGGACATGCGGCTCAACGTCCGGCTCATTGCCCTGCTCGCCGGCATCCTGATGATCGGGCAGATCGGCGGCTTCCTGCTTCGGGCCTCCTTCTACCGTGGCCACAGGGTGGGCCGATCGCGGGACGGACGGGCCCAGGCGGCCATGGGCATCATTGGCATCGCCCTGTTCGTGATCGGCTATGTGGGCGTTTTCTTTGGCCGGCTGATACAGGCTGCGGTCTCCAGGCAGCGGGAGATGTTGGCGGATGCTTCCTCCGTGCAGTTTACCCGTAACCCCGAGGGCATCGCCGGCGCCCTGTTCAAGATCGGCATGAAGGGTGGCTACCTCGACACCACCAGCCACGCCAGCGATATGAATCACATGTGCTTTGGCGAGAGTGCCCGGATGAAGTTTACCTCGCTGCTGGCATCGCATCCGCCGATCGACGAGCGAATCGATGCCATTCAACCGGGAATGCTGGCCAGGTTGCGCAGCCGGCTTCGGGATACCGAGCCAGGCGCGGACCTTTACCGCGGTTCCGCGGCGGCTCCGGAAGCCGGCGCCTCGGGGTTTACCGGCGCAGCATCTGACATCCTCGGACCGGTCACCGGCCGGAGTGGGAGAACCTCACCACTCGCATCCAGCCCGGAGAAGACCATAAAACCGGCCCGGAAATTTTCAGATCAGGTCGGAACCATCAATCGGCAAAGCGAAGATTTCGCATTGCGCTTCTTGGAGCGCCTGCCAGCCACCTTCCGAAACCTGCTGTACACCCGCGCAGGAGCCACACAGCTTTGCTATGCCATGCTGATCAGTGATTTGCCGCGCCCCCAGCAAACCGAACGGCTGAACCTGCTGCCATCTCACCCGGTATTGGGCAGTCAGCCGGAACTGTTGGAGAAACTGTTGCCCGCCCTGAAAACCATCGGGAATGGCGTCCGCTTCCCTGCCCTGGAGCTGGCCATGCCGGCGTTGCGCAAACTGGACCCTGAAGAACGGGAGATGCTGATTACCAATGTCCAGAAACTGGTTGCAGCGGATAACCGTGTTTCCCTGTTCGAGCTTGCGCTGACGAGTTTCCTGTCCCGCCATCTGGGCGATGAAGCAGCCAGAGTAGTACCGGTTCGCTACAAGAGCTACAAACCGATCATGCCGGCCCTGCAGCGACTCCTGAGCTTGATGGCACGGGCTGGCTCTACGTCCCGGGCTGACGCCGAAAGCCTGTATCAGGAAGCCATGGCAGGTTTCATGAATGCCAAGGGTGATGTTGCACCGGTTCTGGAGAAAGTCACAATGCGCCAGCTACGGGAGGCGCTGACTGCGCTGAACGGCCTCTCGCCTCTGCTGAAACCGGCGATCATTGACGCCTGCGGGCACTGCATCACCCACGATGGCAAGGTGGTAACAAAGGAATACGAACTGATGCGACTGGTGGCGGATCAGATGGATTGTCCAATGCCGCCACTGGCCGTCTGAGACCTTACTGGACCCGGGTGTTGCCCTCATCAAACAGCGTATCCACGTCAGGGCGCTGGGCTGGAACAGGCAGGTCCAGCTTCTCCCGGATTCTCAAATTCACATCCCATAGTTGATTGAACTTGTCGGAGGTAGCTGCAACGGCCTCCTCCTTGCCCAGCATAATTTTCGGGCGCAGGAACACCAGGAGATTACGCTTCACCCGACGCTCCGATTCCGAGGAGAACAAGCGTCCAACGAACGGGATGTCGCCCAGCAAGGGCACCTTGCTCTTGTTGACCTGGTAATCATCACGGGTCAAACCGCCCAGGACAATGGTCTCTCCGTCATCGGCAAGCACCGTGGTCTTGATTTCACGCTTGTTGGTGACGATGTCCGACGCGTTCTCGATACTATCCGCGACACTCTCTGTGGTCTGCTCTACCACCAGCCGCACCAGGCCATCGGCGCTGATGGTTGGGGTGACCTTGAGGGTCAGACCAATATCGCGACGCTCAATAGTGGTAAACGGATTCGTGGTGCCATCGCCTGTGACCGTGGACTGGCCGGTACGGAACGGGACGTTCTGGCCCACGATAATTTCCGACTCCTGGTTATCCAGGGTAATGATGCTTGGCGTAGAAAGCAGATTCGCAGCAGCCGAGGTAGACAACGCCTGAAGGAGAATCCCCCAACTGACGCCGTTCTCGTTTCGCTGGCCAGCGCCGACGGTGACGCCACCTGTAACCGGGGTAATGGCGGACCCGGTCAAAATGGCACTCAGTACCTCACCCAGGCTGCGACCCACGTTGCCGAAGTTAGTGCCCGCGACTGGCGTGGATTCGCCAGATTCGTCACCCACCGCAACCTGAACACCCAGATCCTGGCCCAGTTCGTCACTGATCTCGACAATGGCTGCCTCAATCATGACCTGGGCACGACGCACATCCAGCGCCGCAACAATCTGTTCGGCTTCCTGCATCAGGGACGGCTCACCTCGAACCACCAGGGCGTTCAGCCCCTCGTCGGCGAACACCGCGAAGCTGCTCTGCGACTTGGCACCGCCGCCGGAGGCGCCCGAGCTTGCGCCCTCTTTGACCAGCTCGCCCATAACCCCCTTGAGAATTTCTGTGAGGTTTTTGGCGTCGGCGTGTTTCAGCCTCAGGACCTTGGTGGTACCGCCGGTTGCCGAAGGTTGATCCAGTTGCCGGATCAGACCGCGCATCTTGTCCCGAAAGGTCTCATCGCCCCGCAGAATCAGCCGGTTACTGCGCTCGTCTGCGGTTACGCTGTATTTTCTGGCAGCATTGTCGCCGCCGGCCCGACCCAGCTCATCCGGGGCCAGTTCCTGTAGCAGAGTCACCATATCGCCGACCCAGGCTTCCTGAAGCTGGATAACTTCCACTTCGTACTTGGACGGACTATCCAGTTCCCGGACAATCTGCTCGATACGCTGTATGTTTGAAGAATGATCGCTGATGATCAGCGCGTTGGCGGCGGCCACCCCGGCCAGGTGGCCATACTTGGCCACCAGTGGGCGCAGAATGGGCACCAGCTCCAGTGCGTTGGCGTTGTCGATCTGGATAACCCGGGTAATCAGCTGCTCCGAGGGGGTTTCGGGAAACCGTTCCAGGACTTCCGCCGACTGCTTGGCGTCGACCTGCTGCACCACCTTGATCACTTCCTGCCCGGGAATGGCCGTAAACCCATGGACACTCAGAACCGCCAGGAACAGGTCGTAAATCTCATCCTTGTTCATGGGCGCGCTCGACAGCACGGTGACCTTGCCCTTCACCCTGGGATCCACCACAAAACTGTACCCGGTAATATCGGCTACCTGGGTTACGAAGGCGCGGATATCGGCATCTTTGAGATTAAGCCGCCATGTCTCGGCTTCTTGCCCGTGCGCCAGGGACAGAAAGGGAAGGAGAACAAGCAGGACAATGGCCCGCAAAAGATTGGTCTTGTGGTTATACATCTGGCGATTTCGTCCTGTTTCGATGAACCCGATCAGCGCCACTGCTCGGGTATGGCATAACTGATGGTGAGGATGGATCCGTCACGCTCGATTTCTATCTCCAGCTGGGACTGGCCACGCCAGTTCTCAAGCAGAGCCTTGTCCTGGCTGATATCACCCAGTCGCTGACCGTTGATCGCGGTTATCACATCACCGGCCTGCAGGTTGACGGCATTCAGCATGGCATTGGAGCCGTCGTAAACATACCCGGACATGCCACTGTCATCCACCGGGCTCAACCCGAAGGGCGCCAGTGCGGCAACGCCCTGACTGTCAATCTGCTCACGGGCGCTGGCCAGGAACTCATCCGGTCCTGATTCTGCCGGCTCGGCGGTCACTTCTGCAACCAGATCTGAGGACATCTGCTCTTCAAACGTCAGGGTCTCGTATCGCCCGCCCCGACGAATCAGAATACGCCCGGGCTCCACTTCCGCCAGCTCGGCATTGCCGGGCAACATCTCCCCTACCCGGTAATAGGCCGTTTCACCATTGCTTCCAGCAACTATAGCACCGGAGTCTTCCGGGCGCTGTGCGACCAGTACCCCTTCCAGCCGAAGCCGAAGGCGGGTCTCCGGAGCCGAGCGGCGAACGGCTTCCGCCACCTCAACCGGTCGCTCCGAACGCCCGAAAAAATCGTAGACTGACATAGAAGCCGTCACACGGCTGCCCCCGGCCATGTTCCCGCCGCTGTTTGACGACGCTGGGGCACTGGGAACCGGTCTGTCGTCCCAGGCGAACAACCAGGTCATCCGGGCGAGAGTAATGGCCAGATAAACCACCAGTGCCAACAGCAAGAGGTTCGCCAGTATTCTGGAAATCCGACTCTGGGCCGGATTACTCAAAAGAGCCATGCTATCGCGCCCCCGGTACGAGAGGCTGGCGCACCCGGAACACCACATCGCCAGGGCTGGCAGAATCCGGCCAGGGCTGACCGGCAAGATCCACCATTCGCTTGTAGACACGCAGTTCCAACATTCCATTCCACATTAGCGATGCGTCCGCTGCCGGTCCCTGTCCGCCCTGCTCAGAAACGGTCAGAGCAACACCACCCTGACTGGTATCCATGGTGGCCTGCATGGGCGGAAATTCTGCCTGACCCCGCTGATCGCCCATTGGCCAGGTCACCAGACCACCATCCCAGCGCCCCAGGCCTTCGGCCCGGGTAATCCGGTTATCGGCCCAGGCCATAGTCAACCGGTCAATCAAGACTTCGCCTTCGATAATTGCACCGCCACTCTGGCGGATCAGGTCTTCAAACTCGGCCACCGTAACCCACCCATTGGCATCCAGCTGAGCGCTGGCGGGCCAACTGATCGTAACATTGCCATTGAGTGAAGATTGTGACGATTCCACAGTAATTCTGGCTGGCCACTCGAGACCGGTAACAGAGGGCGTGCCCAGACGCCAGTCAATACGCAACGGAAACCCGGCAACGACAACCCCTGCTTCTCCATCCCAGAGTTTGCCGGCGACCTGTCGAACCTGCACTTGAGGCGGCAAAGGCACTTGGGCAGAGGCCTGCTGCCAGACCCACCCCGCAGGTACCAGAAAAACCAGTGACAGCAGATACACCAGAGCGCCCAGCAGCAGGAGCAGAAATACCTTGCCGGGGCGAAGAAAAGATTTGGGTTCAGCGTCACTCATTCGGCGTTGCACAAATAATGGACCGGAGGCCGAGTCTAACAAAGGCATGGGGCAAGTTCATGACAAAAAAACAAAAACCCCGCGTTAGCGTGAACCAACGCGGGGTTTTTAGGGGCCAGGATCAGGCCAGCATTACATCATGCCGCCCATGCCTCCCATGCCGCCCATTCCACCCATGTCAGGCATACCGCCGCCGGCAGACTCTTCCTGCGGCTCGTCGGCAACCATCGCCTCGGTGGTGATGATCAGGGAAGCAACAGAAGCGGCCGCCTGCAGCGCGGAACGGGTGACCTTCGCGGGATCCAGGATACCCATTTCCAGCATGTCGCCGTAGGCTTCGGTAGCAGCGTTGTAGCCGAAGGAGCCTTCGCCGTCGCGAACCTTGGCAACCACTACAGAAGACTCACCGCCTGCGTTGTATACGATCTGACGCAGAGGAGCTTCCATGGCACGGCGCAGAATATTTACACCGGCTTTCTGCTCTTCATTGATAGCATCTACCTTGTCCAGAGCCGCGATCGCACGGATCAGGGTAACACCGCCGCCCGGCACAATGCCCTCTTCTACCGCAGCGCGGGTAGAGTGCAGCGCGTCTTCAACGCGGGCCTTCTTCTCTTTCATTTCCACTTCGGAACCGGCACCAACCTTGATGACGGCAACACCGCCAGCCAGCTTGGCAACACGCTCCTGCAGCTTCTCCTTATCGTAGTCGGAAGAGCTGTCTTCGATCTGCTTGCGAATCTGCTCAACGCGAGCTTCGATGTCCGCCTGTGCACCAGCACCGCCGATGATTGTGGTGTTTTCCTTGGTGACGTTAACACGCTTGGCTGTGCCCAGGTCGTCCAGGGTGGTGTTCTCAAGAGTCAGGCCGACTTCTTCCGAAATCACGGTACCACCGGAGAGAATCGCGATGTCCTGCAGCATTTCCTTGCGACGGTCACCAAAGCCAGGCGCCTTCACGGCGTTGACTTTCACGATGCCACGCATGTTGTTAACTACCAGAGTAGCAAGCGCTTCGCCTTCGATATCTTCAGCGATGATCTGCAGCGGCTTGCCAGCCTTGGCAACAGATTCCAGCACCGGCAGCAGTTCGCGGATGTTGGAGATCTTCTTGTCTACCAGCAGGATGTAAGGGTCTTCCAGCTCGGCAGACATGTTGTCCTGGTTGTTGATGAAGTACGGAGACAGGAAACCACGGTCGAACTGCATACCTTCAACCACGTCCAGCTCGTCTTCCAGGCCACGGCCTTCCTCAACAGTAATGACGCCTTCCTTGCCAACTTTCTGCATCGCATCGGCAATAATCTTACCGATGGTCTCGTCGCCATTGGCAGAGATGGTGCCAACCTGAGCAATCATCTTGCTGTCGTCGCAGGGCTTGGCCATCTCGCGGATCGCCTTCACAGCTTCGGTAGTGGCCTTGTCGATGCCGCGCTTCAGATCCATCGGGTTCATGCCGGCAGTAACCGCCTTCACGCCCTCGTTAACGATGGACTGAGCCAGAACGGTTGCCGTGGTGGTACCGTCACCAGCTGTATCGTTAGCCTGGGAAGCCACTTCCTTCACCATCTGGGCGCCCATGTTCTCGAACTTGTCAGACAGTTCGATTTCCTTGGCGACGGAAACACCGTCTTTGGTGATGGTCGGCGCGCCGAAGGACTTTTCCAGAACCACGTTACGGCCTTTCGGGCCGAGGGTCACTCTAACTGCGTCTGCCAGTACGTTGACGCCTGCGACCATGCGCTTACGTGCGCTATCACCGAATTTAACGTCTTTTGCTGCCATATCTTCTATTCCTGTTCGTTAAACCGAAGTCGTTGAATCAATCGGATTAATGAGAGTTCGTGCGATTCGCTTCAGCGATCACTCAAGCACGCCGTAGATGTCGCTCTCGCCCATGATGAGGAGCTCTTCGCCATCGATCTTGACGGTGTTACCGGCGTACTGACCGAAGACCACGGTGTCACCCACCTTGACCGCCAGTGAGCGGGTTTCGCCGTTATCGAGGATACGACCGTTACCAACGGCAATCACCTCGCCTTGGGAGGGCTTCTCTTTGGCGTTACCCGGCAGCACGATGCCACCTGCAGTTTTCTCTTCTTCTTCCTTACGGCGCACGACAACACGATCGTGTAGCGGACGAATTTTCATTGCTCGGCTTCTCCAATAGTCAGATTAATGTGGCAATGACATTGTTGATGTAAGTCGGATCAGCTAAGCCTGACCCGACAAATTGCCCGGCCAGATAACCAACTGTTTTCAGTGGAAATCAGCCCGCAGCGAACTTGTGGTTTCTATTTGGGGTAGCAGGTAGGTGTTTTCAACACCCCGGAGAGAAAATTTTTCACTTTTTTTCGATCCGGTCCCGATCGGATTCGGTCTCGTCCTGATACTCGCCTTCGATGATGTCGCCATTGCTGTCACGATCAAACGGGCGTTGCCTTCCGAACGGATTCTCCCGGCCACCAAACGGATCCTGTCCAAACGGGTTCGAGCCACCACCGGCACGAAAATAGAAACTGCTACTCCGACTTTGACCAGCCACAACCATGCGCTTGAGCGCCTGTGCGGCGAGCCAATGCCGGGTACCCGGAATCAGACAGAGGAAGCCAACGGTATCGGTAATAAAACCCGGCGTCAGCAACAGGGCGCCGCCTACGGCCAGGATCAGCCCCTCGGCAACCTCTTTGGCAGGCAGTTCACCACTATTCAGACGCTGATTGGCCCGCAAAAGCGTTGCCAGACCCTGCTGGCGAAGTAGCCACGCACCAATAACGGCCGTCAGCAACACCAGCCCGATGGTATTAAGCACACCAATCATGCCGCCCACCTGAATCAATACCGCCATCTCGGCGATTGGCATAATAATGAAGAGAAAAAGGAAAACGGACAAAGTGCCTCCATTGTTTCTGATCCTGTCGGGTTACGCTTCGCTCACTGTGCCGTTCACCGGCAAACCCGACCTACGGTACCGGCCCGTGCATCAAGAGCAGGTCGGATTAGCGAAGCGTAATCCGACAAGGCTAAACCCCACCATAGTCGTATTTGGTATACTCCGCGCACAAAAAATAACCGCACAGACGCACAGCAACCGTAAAACCACCTGATAACAGTAGTTAGGGCAAAACATGAAACTTCAAGATTCCGTGATTGCAATTACCGGCGGCGGCCAGGGCCTTGGCCGCGCCATGGGTGAATACCTTGCGGCCAAAGGCGCAAAAATCGCGCTCATCGACCTGATGCCAGAGAAACTGGACGAAGCCGTCACCGCATGCGTGGCCGCAGGCTCTGAGGCCAGAAGCTACGTTTGCAACGTGGCCAAAGAAGAAGACGTTGAGAAAACCTTCGAAGCCATCGTCAACGACTTCGGGCACCTTAACGGCCTGGTCAACAACGCCGGCATCCTCCGGGACGGCCTGATGGTCAAAGTGAAGGATGGCGAAGTTGAACGCCGCATGGAGCTGTCCCAGTGGCAGGCCGTTATCGACGTCAACCTCACCGGTGTGTTCCTCTGCGGTCGCGAAGCTGCGACCCAGATGATCAAGAACGGCGATCAGGGCGCGATCATCAATATCGCCTCCATCTCCCGCGCCGGCAACATGGGCCAGAGCAACTACTCCGCCGCCAAAGCCGGCGTTTCCGCCCTGGTACCCGTCTGGGCCAAAGAACTCGCCCGCTACGGCATCCGCTGCGCCGGCATCGCCCCGGGGTTCATCGAGACCGAAATGACCGCTTCGATGAAACCGGAAGCCCTGGAAAAAATGACCGCCGGCATCCCGCTGAAGCGCATGGGCAAACCGGAAGAAATTGCCTCTGCTGCGGCGTTTATTTTCGAGAATGACTATATGTCCGGGCGGATGCTTGAAGTGGATGGGGCTTTGAGGCTCTGATCTGGCAGCAAGAGTAACCGGCAAGTGTCGGATTACGGCCCTTTGCGCCTAATCCGACCTACTACCAATCAGATTTATGGTTGCTTTGCCTATTCCGGCCTACGGTTGCCATTGGAATTGGCGCATGGGGACGCGGCCGTTGGTGATCTCTACGCCTTCACCCCTCAATTTGCCAACCTGAGTTTCGTAGGCATCCGAGCCTTCGGGGAAGGCAATCTGGCCATTGCTGCGGATTACCCGGAACCAGGGGATGCTGTGGCCGGCGGGCAGCTTGCCCAGGGCCCGGCCTATGTATCGGGCCTGACGACCCAGACCGGCCATGGCTGCGATCTGGCAGTAGCTGGCTACGTTGCCGGGCGGGATGGCGGCGACGACTTGCCAGATTTTTTGGTCTTTTGTTGGTTCTGACATGTTTTCCGGGTCTCGCTCTTTGTCGGATCACGCTTTGCTAATCCGACCTACGGCACTAATCCGACCTACGGTTCTGAGTTTAAATCCTCGCAATCGTAGGTTGGATTGGCCGTAGGTGTAATCCAACGGCTTCTGTCGGATTACGCTTCGCTAATCCGACCTACTTTCTGAATCTGCATCAGGTTTGGCTTCATTCTTTGGCGCAAGCGCATCCAGGCGGCTCCCTTGCCGAATCATGAAAATGGCCAACAGAATGGCAGGCACGCCCATTATGCCGGCCACCAGGAAGAATTCCGCGTAACCAAAGCCGGCCACGACAATGCCGGAGAAGCCCCCCAGAAACTTTCCGGGCAGGGTCATCAGAGAACTGAACAGGGCGTACTGCGTTGCCGTGAACGAGGCGCTGGTCATGCTGGAGAGCCAGGCGATCAGGGCCACGTTAGCAATGCCGCCACTGAGGTTATCGGCGCTGACCACCGCCGCCAGGGTGGCAATGTTGGGTGGGTACTGGGCCAGAACGACAAACAGGAGGTTGGTGGCGGCGGTCATTGTTGCCCCCAGCAGAAGAATGCGACGAACGCCGTAGCGAACCACCATAACCCCGCCAACGAGAGAACCGGCAATGGTCATGAAGAAGCCAAAGATCTTGGTCACATCCGCTACCTGGGTTTTGCTGAAACCCATAAAATCCAGGTAGAAGGGATTGGCCATCACACCCATGGCGATGTCCGAGATCCGGTAAACGGCAACCATGAGCAGGATGACCAGAGCCAGTTCCTTGTACCGGCGAAAGAAATCCAGGAACGGGCCGGCCACAGCGGCATAGAACCAGCCAACCAGCCTCGCCAGTCGGGGCTTCAGATGGGTGCGTTTGGCGGCCTCCTGCTCGATCTTGTGAGCAATGTCCTGGGCGGCGGCAAAGTGGTTTACGGTGGGCTCGCGAACGATCAGAACGGTCAGAGCCCCGACACCCACGAGGGCTGCCATCACTTCATAGGACACCTGCCAGGACCAGAATTCCGCCAGGTACAGAGCACCGGCGCCGGCCACCAGCAAGGCCAGACGGTAGCCAAAGATGTACGTAGCAGCCAGGGCGGCCTGGAGCCGTTCCTCGGCAATCTCGATGCGGTAAGCATCAATTGCCACGTCCTGGGTGGCGGAGGAAAAGGCCACCAGCAGGCCACAAAGGGCCATCATTTCCGGCGCTGCCGTGGCATCCACGTGAGCCATCAGGTACAACCCCGTGGCGATACCTGCCTGCGCAAAGATAATCCAGCTTCGCCGCTTGCCCAGCAGCCGGTCGAGCAACGGCAGCTTCAGGCGGTCTACTACCGGCGCCCAGAACACCTTGATGGAATAGGTAATACCAAGCCAGCTGAAAAAACCGATGGTGGCGGTTTCCACTCCGACATCCGCCAGTCGGGCATTGAGGGTGGAAAACACCAGCAGGAACGGCAAACCTGCCGAAAAGCCCAGGAATAACAGGGCGATCACCTGCCAACGGGTGTAGGTGTAAAGCGTATCCCGAATCAGGGTCAGGCGGGTGCCGGTTAAGATGGTGAAGCCTCCGGATCAGTCGCGGAAATTATTGAACTGCAGCGGGATGTCCAGCTCAGCTTCCCTGAGCATGGCAATAGCTTCCTGGAGATCGTCCCGCTTCTTGCCGGTCACCCGCACCTTGTCGCCCTGGATACTGGCCTGGACCTTCATCTTCTGGTCCTTGATCATCTTCACAATCTTCTTCGCCATATCGGTTTCAATGCCCTGCTTCAGCAACAGGTGCTGTTTCACCAGCTTGCCGGACTTGCTGTCACCATCTTCCGCCAGGGCGCGTGAATCGATATTGCGCTTGGCAAAGGCCATACGCAGCATATCCAGCAACTGTTCGAGCTGGAACTCCTGCTCGGCACTGATGGTGATGCCCTTGTCGTCCAGCTCAATGTCAGCTTCCACGTTCTTGAAATCCCAGCGATTGCCCAGCTCCCGCTTGGCCTGGTCGACCGCATTCGTGACTTCGTGCATATCGATTTCTGAAACAATGTCAAAAGAAGGCATGGTCGTTATTCTCCAACAGGGTAAGAAGGTATACTTCTGCAATTTGCTGGGGATGATACCAACCCCCGACAACTCCCGCATCTGACAATGGACTGGTAAAAGTAGATAACAATGCCAAATCTGGACCTTCCCATCCTCGTAGTAGACGACGCGAAATTCAGCAGTATGGTGGTTGGCCGCACGCTGCGAAATGCCGAATATCGCGACGTACGCATCGTTAATAACGCACCGGAAGCCCTGCAGCTGATCGAACAGCGCCCGGTAAGCGTGCTGATTGCAGACTGGCTGATGCCCGAGATGGATGGCCTGGAACTGACGGACCAGGTGCGACAACAGGACGAACAGAACAATCATTACACCTACGTGATCCTGCTCACCGCCCGGGAAAGTGTAGAAGCCCTCTCGGAAGCCTTCGACCGGGGCGTAGATGATTTCATCTACAAGTCCGACATGACCAAGCAGCTGATCCCCCGCATCTTTGCGGCAGATCGCATGGCGGATCGCCAGAACACCCTGCTGAAGGCAAACTCCCTGCTGATCGAGAACAACCGGGAACTGGAATCCACCAACATCATTGATCTGGAAACCGGCCTCTGCAATACCAAATACGGCCGGGAGCGCCTGACCAAGATGCTCCGCCATGCTGAATCCCGCGGCGGTTGTTCCGCCTATGTACTCTGCGGCCTTCGCAACTGGCAGGAACTGAAACGCAAACATCCGCCCACGGTGATGAGCGAACTGGCCATCGGCATCGCCCGCCGCCTGAGCACCCTGATTCGCCCCATTGATGCTTTGTGCCGGGTTGGCGACAACCAGTTCGCCATCATTGCCTACTTCCCGAACAGCGACCACTGCACCACCACCGCCTTCCGGCGCGTGTTCGACGGCATCAACCATAAGGCCCTGAAGACCACGGCCGGCTATATTTCCGTGGAAGCAGGCATGGTGCTGTGCAAAGCCGACGCCCAGAACGGCACACCCTCGATCCAGGATATGGAGCGAGCAGCGGTGCAGGGGCTGGTGGATGCCTACGATACACGGCGGTTTACCGAGACCGCGCCGGAAGTCAGTGCAACGGCATAACCAGTCTGTCGGATTACGGCTTTGCCTAATCCGACCTACCCTTCCCTCCCGATTCAGGAGATCTCCGTAGGTCGGATTAGCGCAGCGTAATCCGACAACCAGGCTCAGCCTTGGCGACACATTCGGTAACACTGATACACACTTCACAAACAGACAGGAAAGCCCGGAAGACTTATTCTGAAATTGTGGATTTAAGCAGTATCCCCCATGGCGGAGGAGCCGAGTAGTACCTCCGCCGCCATATGGGGAATCGAATCCACCGGATTAACGAATTTTTCAGGCACTTTCGTTCTTTCCTTGTTTTTTGGGCCAGCTCTTTAGCTGGCCTTTTTATTTTCACTCCCAGACGTTTCCGCACCAGTTCCGTTATACTCCCGCTATAACGACTCCAAAAACAGTGCTGCAACCATGAAAACCCTCGGAACCGCCTCCGTCGCCGCCCTGCGCCAATACGTTCGTGCTGCCGAATCTTCCGGCGTGGATATCAACCGCCTTTTTGACCAGGCCGAACTGGACCATAACATCCTCGACACCGATGACGGCCGCATCAACGGTGAGCAGTTCCAGCACTTTATCCGTTTATTGTGCGAGCAAACCGGCAACCCAATCCTGGGCCTAGAAACCGGCGACTTTGTCCAGCCTGGCTCCTACAGCGTCCTCGGCTACATCACCATGAGCTGCGCCACCCTGGGCGAGGCAGTGGCACTAATAGCGCCGTTCGAAAAACTCGTCGGAGATATGGGCACCACCAGCCTCGCCATGAAAGGCGAAGACATCAAACTGACCTGGAACTGCAACTACACCGACCCTGTCGTTCGGCCGCAACTGGTGGATAACGTGTTCGCCTCCTGGGTGAACTACGCCCGCTGGCTTGCGGACAATCAGGAGGCGTCACCCAGCTTGGTAAAACTCCGTCGGGCCTCTCCGGGCTCAGAATTTGAAACGGCCTACCAGGAACGCTGGCACTGCACGGTCACTTTCTCAGCAGATGAAGACAGCATCACCCTCAAGAAAAGCCTGTTGGAAACCCGACTCAGGCAACCGGACCCTCTCCTTCGCAAAACCCTGGAAGCTCATGCCCTCAGCCAGTTGGCCTCTCTGGACACCGACAGCGACCTGACTTCGAAGGTCCGCCACAGCATCCAACAACAACTGATGCACGGCATCACGCGACAGGACATGGTGGCAGAAGACCTGGGCATGACCAGCCGGACCCTGCAGAGAAAACTTGGCCAGGAAGGCGTGTCTTACCAGAAACTGTTAGATGAAGTGCGGCAAAAAATGGCCGAGGACTACCTCCGCAACAGCGAACTGGCCATTCCGGATATTGCACTGCGGCTGGGGTACAGTGAAACCACGTCGTTTCACCGGAAATTCAAAGCGGTAACGGGGAAGACGCCCGGAGAGTTCCGGGCGTCCGTAGAGCAGACTTAAAGCTTGCGGCCTTTCCCTGCAGCAATCCGCAGGCGTAGGGCATTCAGCTTGATAAAGCCTTCCGCGTCTTTCTGATCGTACGCACCCTGATCTTCTTCAAAGGTGGCAATCTTCTCATCGAACAGAGAATCCTCAGATTTACGGCCAACCACGTCCACATTGCCCTTGTAGAGCTTCAGACGAACAGTGCCGTTCACATAATTCTGGGTCTGATCAATCAGCGCCTGCAGAGCCTCACGCTCCGGGGACCACCAGTAGCCGTTGTAGATCACTTCGGCGTAGCGCGGCATGATGCTGTCTTTCAGGTGCGCCACTTCGCGGTCCAGGGTAATGGACTCGATGGCACGGTGGGCACGCAGCATAATGGTGCCACCCGGGGTTTCATAGCAGCCACGGGACTTCATGCCCACATAGCGGTTCTCGACGATATCCAGCCGGCCAATACCGTTGGCACCCGCCACCTTGTTCAGGGTTTCCAGAACCACGTGGGGCTTCATGTCCTGACCGTCGATGGCAACAATGTCGCCCTTCTTATAGGTCAGCTCAACATAGGTCGGCTCATCCGGCGCGGCTTCCGGAGACACACTCCAGCGCCACATATCTTCCTCGGCTTCCGCCCAGGGATCTTCCAGGTTGATGCCTTCATAGGAGATGTGCAGCAGGTTGGCGTCCATGGAGTACGGGCTCTTGCCCTTCTTCATTTCCACCGGGATGTTGCGCTCTTCGCAGTATTGCAGCAGCTTCTCGCGGGAGTTCAGATCCCACTCACGCCAGGGCGCAATCACCTTCACACCCGGCTTCAGCGCGTAAGCACCGAGCTCGAACCGCACCTGGTCGTTGCCCTTGCCGGTTGCGCCGTGGGAAATGGCATCGGCGCCGGTTTCATTGGCAATATCGATCAAACGCTTGGCAATCAAAGGACGGGCAATGGACGTACCCAGCAGGTACTCACCCTCGTAGATGGTGTTCGCGCGGAACATCGGGAACACGTAATCGCGCACAAACTCCTCGCGCAGGTCCTCGATGTAGATTTCCTTAACGCCTAACGCCTCGGCTTTCGCCCGCGCAGGCTCAACTTCCTCGCCCTGGCCGATGTCGGCGGTGAAGGTCACCACCTCACAGTTATAGGTATCCTGCAACCACCGAACGATTACGGAAGTATCCAGGCCACCGGAATAGGCCAGCACCACCTTTTTGATATCAGACATGCCCTTGCTCCAGACTGAACAGAATGGATGTGTTGAAAATAAGGGCAGTATTGTACGGGAGAGCGGGGGGAATGGCTATTGGGCCGGAACATGGGGTCAGATGAAAGCGTTCATCTGACCCAGACTTCAGCTAGATCAACAGGACTGTTCAAACAGCCTGTTGCTGACCAATAGCTTCTTCACGAATACCGTCCCAACCTTCTTTAACAGAACGAAGAAGGGTCAGAACCTCATCCAGCTTGGCCAAATCATTCCTGGCACTGGCTTCCAGAAGTGCCCGCTCCATGTAGTCATAAAGCGCTTCTAGACGCGCAGCCAGATCGCCACCCTGTTCAAAATCCAGGAAGGAACGAAGCCCGCCAATAATTTCAATGGCCTTATTGATCAGCTGGGCCTTGCCAGAGTAATCCTTTGCCTGGATCCGGGACTTGGCCATGTTGATGCGCTCAATGGCACCGTTATACAAAAGCTGGATCAGCTTATGGGGGTCCGCATCAGTGATGCTGGTTTGGGTGTTTACGCGCTGGTATGCCTGTAAACCGTTCATATCAGACCTCTTCGTTCGCTAACCGGCTAATCGCCGATCAGTTGTTGTTCCGGTTGTTTTGGGGTGCAAGCGCGGCAAGCTGCTGGCTTACGTAATCTTGGGTGCTGTTGAGCTGGGAAATTAATGAGTCCGCCGCCGTAAACTGGCTTACCAGACGCTCACGATAAGCTGCAATTCGTTCTTCCAGCCTTGCCTGATTCTGCTGAATCTGCTCAAGGTCACGGTTAAGGCTTTCTGTGCGTGATTCGAGAGCACCGTCAGCGCCAACGAAGCTGGTCACGAGATCAACCGTGCGCTCTGCCACACCCTCTACAAAGGTAATTGAGCCACGGTTTCCGGTCTGATCGCCCAGAATACGAACTTGAAGGCCAGAGGCACCGCCATTGCCGTTGTCAAGGAATAGAACCTGACCGTCGCCCTGGGCTGTCCGCCCACCAATTGTGCCGGCGACGTCAGAACCGGCAGTTCCAGTGGCAACAGACAGGCCATAGGCAGATCCATCCTCCGCAGAAGTAATACTAACATTGGACTCGCTGCCATACTGAGAAGAGGTAAAGGTAAACTCACCGCCAGCTCCAACACCTACCTGTACTGATGAACCTGAAGCGTTGAGCGCGTTGTTGGCATTAAGCTGAACCTGGAGCTCATCAGCCAACTCTTGGGCCGAGTTGTAGGTTTGTTGAGTCAACTGAACGCTGACGGAGGTTTCTCCGTTGACCTGAAACGTCAGATCATCGTTCGTTCCGTCGACAGTGATCGGAGCAGTAACAGCAGACGCGCCCACAAGGCTCCCCTGACTCGCGGCCTGGGTGATGTTGACAGTGTATTCTCCAGGTTCGGTATTCACCCCGCTTCGGACAAATTCCACCTGGCTATCACTTGCTCGCCCTTGCTCAGCGAATAAAGCCGTCACGTCGTCCGGATTGTTTTTAAGCTGCTCTTCGAACTTCGCTCGGTCAAACTCAAGGCCGCCAGTCTCAAAATTGGTGGTAATGCCAACGTCGGCCAGGCTTCGAACACTTGCACCTTCAAGCCCCGGAACAACCCGAGTCAATATTTGGCGCAGCTGGTTCTGGATACCCCGAACTGTACTATCACCGGTGAGAAGCCCCCCAACGCCAGCTTCAGCGTTGAAGCCGGCAAGGCTATCAATCGTCCCCTGGAGGGAATTAAATTTGTCCACGAACCCCGCAACACGATCAGCTACAGCACCATAGTCTTGCTGGACCTTAACAATGGAAGTTCCAGTCGCTGCGATATCGAAAGTAAGACCATCAATCACATTTTCGAAGTTATTGGTAGAACGAGTGACTTCGACTCCATTTATCTTCATGACGGCGTCAGAGGCTGCGATCGTTTCATTCAAACCCGAATCCACATCCATCCCGGGGTTGAAGGCAAACCGCGAAAGGCCCTGGTTATCTGTATCGGTACCGCCTGAATCCCCCGAAACAGAAATACTCACAGCGTTATCTGTGCCCGTGTCATCAGCAGACAGAACCAGCTGGAAACCGTTACCTGTGTCGATGACGCCAGCTGATACGCCAGCATCCGCCTCGTTAATGGCGTTGGCCAGTCCCTGAAGCGTGTCATTGCTGTTATCAATCGTGATATTCGTGGTGTTGTTTCCAGCGGAGAGAGTGAGCGTTCCCTGGCCGACACTTGTTGAGTCCCGGTCCGCAAAAACGTCTCGAGACGCAAGTGCCTGGGCACTAGCCAAACTGGTCACTTCCACGCTATACGTACCGCGGCTAGCTCTAGCACTGTCAACGGATACAGCAATATCTTCATTCGAAGAGTTCGCAGAGAACGCCTTCATGTTATCTGGCGCACTCAACTGCCTCATAGGAAGGCGTAGTTCGGTGATGGCACTGCGCAACTTCCCGTAGGCCGAGATAAGCGCTTGAGTTTGTTCCGTTTTTCGGGCAAGACGGTTTTCAGTCGGCGCTCGTTCGGCCTGAACCAACTGATCAACCAGGTCTGACGTCAAGACGCCGGAACCGATACCCAAAGATGAAATACTTGCCATAACCATGCCTCCTCAAGGGGGCCAATCCACTCATTGTTCAAGTTATCGGCAAAATGCGGCAAAACTTTGCCTTTTTCTTTCCCCGATTTGTAACGGCTTGTAAAAAACAAGCTTGACTCTTAACGCAGAGCACCGCCGGGCCCTCTCGGGTGCGGCGGTGCTGAAATACCGATGTTCACATTAGCGCAAAAGCGGCAATCGCTTACACTTTGATGTTAAACAACGTCAGCGGCTCATCCTGCTGCAAGTTTTCTGCCAACCTCATTGCCACCTCATCTGGAATCTGGCGAATGACTTCCTGGGTTTGCTGGTCTACTACACGAACAACCGTCTGACCCAATTCGTTATTCACTTCAAACTGCAGATCCCGCTGGACATTCTGAACGTATCTGTTCAGCTGCGAAACCGCATCATCAAGCTCTTCCCGCTGGGCCTCATTCTGCTTCTGAAGCTGTTCCGTTCTGGAAACATCCTGCGTTTGAGGAACTGTAGATGTGGGCGCAACGCGTCCCGCATTCGAAAGGGCAAGGTCGGAGGCATTCCTGCCTTCGGCCTGAGATGACGAAATTGCCCGAGCCGGTGGTTGGTCACTGGTACGAACCAGCTTCAGATCCGGGCTATTCAGGTTAACGTCATTCATAGCTTACCTCGCTATCCTGGAACGGCGCTAAGCCGGAACCCGAAGGTTCCGGCTATTCCCGTTATGCCCCAATTACTGCAGGAGGGACAAAACCTGCTGCGGGCGGGCGTTCGCCTGCGCCAGTACAGAGATACCGGCCTGCTGCAGAACCTGGGACTTGGACAGTTTCGCAGTTTCCGCTGCGAAGTCTGCATCCAGGATCCGGCTGTTTGCCGCACTCAGGTTTTCAGAAGTAGTCGCCAGGTTGGCAATTGTGCTTTCGAAGCGGTTCTGGATCGCACCAAGGTCCGCACGGATTGAATTGACCCGGGAAAGAGCAGAATCTACAACTGCGATTGCAGATGCAGCGCCATCTTCACTGCTGATATCAATCTGGGCAACCGTGTTTGCAGAACCATTGTTAACGGTGTTTGCAGCACTGTTAAAGATTGAACCTGCGTCATCTCCCAGACTTGAGCTAGCTGAGAACGCCTGATCGGCAGACAGTTCAACTGTACCAGTCACAACTGTGGAGTCTGTGTTGCCAGCAGTAGTGTTTGCGGAAGCAAGCTCAATTGCTGTTTGAGCGGTTGTCCCGTCACCAGCACCTGCAACATCAATCGTATCACCGTCAGCTGCGCCCAAGAAAGTCAGGCCAATGTCCTTACCAGTGGACTGTGAAAGTACAATCTCGTTACTAGAGTTGATCTCCGCGGAAACACCTGTTGTACCAGCCAAGCCATTGATTGCATCAGCAAGCGCGGAGAGATCACCTGTAGTTACACTTGCAGTGGCTGTGGCTGACTGACCACCGCTTTCAATAGTCAAGCTCACCGAGCCACCAGCACTCAAATTCGAGAGAGTCGCTGAGGTCGAAGCCGTCGCAGACACGCCTGTGGATCCGGAGATATCATTAATCTGACCGGCAACCTGCTCTGCAGACTCCCCACCAGTGAGGGTGAAAGAACCCTGGGCTACAGGGCCATTTATGGTCACATCCTGACCAGCAACAGTGTTTGTTGCCGGAATTGCAGTTGCCGGGTTTGCAGCTGTACCCAAACCGAAATTCGCATCTTCACTACCTGCAGTCAGCGAGTAGTTAGCGAGGTCAGTAGTCTTTGCACTGCCTACATCAACGGAAATGGTTTGATTGGCGTTAGCGCCTACCTGGAATTTCTGAGCACTAAAGCTACCATCCAAAAGATTCAGGCCGTTAAACTGAGTTGTCTCCGCGATCCTCTGCATCTCCTGCTGCAGTTGATTCACCTCAGACTGAAGGGCGGAACGATCAGACGAAGAGTTTGTGGAGTTGGCTGACTGAATAGAAAGATCGCGGATACGCTGCAAAATGTTAGTGGTTTCTTCCAGGGCACCTTCCGCAGTTTGAGCCAGAGAAATACCGTCATTGGCGTTACGCTGAGCAACATTCAGTCCCGAAATCTGGGATTGAAAGCGAGTAGAAATTGCAAGACCAGCCGCATCATCTTTGGCAGAGTTAATTCTCAAACCCGAGGACAGTCGCTGCAGGGCCTGATCAGACAGGCTCTGAGACTTGCCCAGTTGGTTCTGAGCGGAAAGTGACGCAACGTTAGTGTTAATACCGAGAGCCATTATGCTTCTCCTTCGACAGGTGTCGTTATTTCATGAAAAAGGTCTGGCGCCCTTTTTTCACTTTGGGAGCGCCGCCCTGTTACACCGCTTAACGGCCCCCCCTTCCTATCCTTTAGAAAAAAAAGCCCAAATTTTGTAAAGGAATGTAAAACCGCTTAAAAAGCGGCAAACGCATGCCAGAAAAAAAGAATCCGTAAACGGAACGGCGAGTCAAAAAACACCCAAACCATATAATTTTTAGCTTTATGTTCAATTTCTTAGCGTCATATTGTCGAAAGTGGCACGCCCTTCGCTTAATCAGAGGAAAACGGCAATCAAACGAATACCTGCCGGTCACTCGTTGCCCTTTTTACGGGAAGACGACCAGCCGGCACCTCTGAGCAGGGAGAAGAGACATGCCTCAGATCATCAATACCAACATTGCGTCACTCAACGCACAGCGAAACCTCAATGCCTCGCAGGAGGATGCCAACGTTGCACTTCAGCGTCTTTCCTCGGGTTTGAGAATTAACTCTGCCAAAGATGATGCCGCAGGCCTTGCGATCTCCGAACGCTTCACATCTCAGATCAAAGGCCTCAACCAAGCAATCAGGAACGCCAATGACGGCATATCCCTCGCCCAGACGGCAGAAGGCGCTCTTGGCGAATCCGGTAACATTTTGCAGCGCATTCGTGAACTGGCGGTTCAGTCTGCCAACGCCACGAACTCCGCTTCCGACCGGAAGGCTCTACAGTCTGAAGTTAACCAGTTGAAAGAAGAGCTCGAACGGATTGCCACCACAACCGAGTTCAACGGGCTCAAGCTGTTGGATGGCACTTTCCAGGCTCAGAAATTCCAGGCGGGCGCCAACGAAAACCAAACCATTGCCGTATCTATCGAGGGCGCTCGAACTGACGATCTGGCAAACAATACTCTGTCAGCGACAAACGCAACTCTGAACCAGGGCACCGGTTCCACCACGGCAGCAAACGCCACTCTCCCGACCCAAAACACAATAGCGAGCCAAAACCTCACTATCTCAAGCTCGCTGGATAGTCAGGTGGTCCCAATTGGAGCCGGGGATACAGCTGAAGAAATAGCTGCCTCAATCAACGATATTGCAGCAACAACCGGTGTCAACGCTACAGCGCGAACCTCAGCGACACTCAGCAACACGGCAACAACACCGATTGCCGTGCCACAAACTGTATCCCTCACCATTTCTAACGGCAGCAGCTCGGCAACCATTTCAGCACAAATCACTGATGCCAGCGATTTGTCGGCCATAGCACGCGAAGTGAACGCAGCCTCTGGCAAAACCGGTATTACTGCCGAAGTGGAAAACAACGGCAGCATCACACTGGTTCAGGACCAAGGCAAGGACATCACGATCGAAGACTTTACCGCGTCTGGTTCCCAGCAGCTTGCTGTTCAGGGTAGTGGCGACCCAAGCGCTATCGAGTTGACCAGTGGAGGCACCAACGCTACCCGAATCGCTGGCGAACTGACTCTCGATTCATCGGTAAGCTTTGCAGCCACCTCAGACGCGACTCTGGCTGCAGGCAGCGTTCTGAATAGTGCTCAAAACATAGCGGACGGCTCGACACCGGAAGCCGTATCAGGAATCGACATCAGCACTGTTGATGGGGCAACCAGCGCTCTTGCCGTCGTCGATGCCGCCCTTGAGACAATCAGCGGCATTCGTGCCGACCTTGGTGCAGCTCAGAACCGACTCGAATCCACAATCGCAAACCTGAGCACTACCTCCGAGAACCTCTCGGCAGCCCGCTCTCGTATCCGCGATGCGGACTTCGCGGCGGAATCCGCCGAACTGGCCCGAACCCAGGTCCTGCAGCAGGCCGGCCTCTCGGTTCTGGCCCAGGCCAACGCCAGACCGCAGCAGGTACTGCAGTTGCTGCAGGGTTAAGCCTTAACAGTGAATCCAAAACAACCGGGCTAATGGCCCGGTTGTTTTGGTTTGGGATCGCACTTATTACCGAAGTAGCTCGAACAAACGCCAAGTGGTAGACTAAGGCCCTTAGACTAAGTTTAGGTGAAGATCGATGGAATCGATTAACATGCACGAAGCAAAAACCCGCCTTTCACAGCTTGTAGCCCGTGCAGCCAAAGGCGAGGCCTTCATTATTGCAAAAGCTGGCAAACCCGTCGCCCGCGTAACCGCTTACGATTCTCCGGAAGAAGGCCAGCAGAAGAGGATCGGCTTCATGGCAGGTGAATTCACCGTGCCAGACGATTTCGACCGAATGGGTCAGGATGAAATAGTCGACATGTTCGGAGTCTGACGTGAACCTGCTTTTGGACACTCACGTTTTGCTCTGGGCGGCGGCTGAGCCCTCCAAGTTATCCCCACGGGCTACAGAGCTGATTGGCAATGAAGAAAATCGCTTGTTTTTCAGTGCTGCCAGCCTGTGGGAAGTCGTGATCAAGAACGGCCTGGGCCGGCCGGATTTTCGGGTTGATCCCCATTTGCTGAGGCGCGGCCTGGTCGATAACGGCTATTCGGAATTGCCGATCACCTCGCAACACACACTGGCGGTAAGTCACCTACCGGATATACACAAGGATCCCTTTGACCGGATTCTGGTTGCCCAGGCAGAGATTGAGGGCTTTTTGCTACTTACCTCTGATGAGTTGGTTGCACGCTATCCGGGGCCTGTTCGGTTGATTTAAATATCTTCCTGAATTTGTCGGATTACGGCTTTGCCTAATCCGACCTACCGAGCTAATTCCACCTCCCTTAATATTGCCACCCGTCGCCTCACTAAACTGGCACACCTTTCGCAACACCTCACCCAAAGCACGGCAAACCGTCAAAAACTGCAGACCTTTGCCGCTCCCAACTGCGGCTGTATTCACGAGGTGTCCCATGCAAGCCAAGCATCAAGTTCAGGTTTCCCAATCCCAACAGGCCCAGGTTGCCCGCCTGCTTCTGCAGGCCAATCTTGCCTACGGGGAGTCTAACAGCAACGGCCTCAGCCATATCCAGCGGCTGAAGGCCCGGCAGGAGTGTCGGGGCTACCTGAACGAGGCTCTGGCACTGGAGCCGGAGAACGCTGGTGGGCTGGGACTGCTTGGCCGCGTGGAGATGGACGATGGGCAGCTTGAGAAGGCACACACCCTGTTCAACGCCAGCCTGGACCATCAGCCGGGCCAGGTGCAGCAGTATTGCAACCTGGGTTACTGGGCCCTGAAAACCGAGCGACCGGCGCTTGCAGAGCAATATTTCCTGCAGGCCCTGGACTGCGACCGGCAATCTGCCGCCGCTTTCTGTGGCGCTGCCCATTCCAAGCGGTTGCAGGGGCAGTTCGATGTGGCCTACCTGCATTACCGCAAGCTGCTGGAAACCGGCAACGAATGGGATTCCGTCTACAGCGGCATGCTGACCTGCGCCCAACATCTGGAAGTTAACAAGGCGGATTCCGCCCTGGCCCACGATGCTGTCACCCTCCTCCAGAGGGAGGGTTTGCCGCATCAGGAATTGGGCCGGTTTGTCAGCGCCATTATTCATCACCAATATGGCCTTGATAACCCGGACGCACAGATTTCCCTTGAGGCCGCCAGCGAAGACGAACTGCTGATCCTGGCCCTGCAGAAAACCCTGATGCCCAATCCGGCGGTGGAAGAACTGGTTACCCTGCTGCGTTGGGCGATCATTGCCGAAGTGGCACAAACCGTTGAACTCCGGGATGAACTGCAGCTCCTGACGCTGGCCATCGCTCAATACGCCGACAAAACCGGCTATGCTCTGGCTGCTGAAGACGATGAAGAGCGACTGGTCTCTGCCATCAACGACAGCATCCAGGCCCAGTTTGCCCTCGGCGAGGAACAGGACGGACTCATCGGATCACTGATGATCAGCGCGATGTACGGAGCCCTCTTCCACCAGCCGTTCGCGGTACAACTTGGCCAATGGAACCTGGTGGACTGGCCCCTGGCATTGCAGCCCGTTCTGGCCGCCAGCTATTACGACCGGGCCGAAGAGGAAGCCATCAAGCAGAATTTCGATGAGAAGGCCGAGGAGCTCTGCCTGGAGAAGACCGATGTTCCTCAGGCATGGCCGTCCTGGTCCCAGTTGGCCTATCGTACCGAAAGCAGCCTGAAGACACTGATGGCCAATGAACTGGGGCTGGACACCGAAAATCTCCCGGCCACCCTTCGCATCATGGTGTGCGGTGCCCAGTCTGGCCAGCGGGCGATGGAACTGGCCGGCTATCTGGACGATGTGGAAGTGATCGCGGTGGATGAATCCCTGGCCAACATCGCCAAAGCCACACGCATGGCGAACGAGATGGGTATGGACAACATCGTGTTCTGGCCCTGGTCCATCGCCCAGCGATTCGTGGCGGATGACCATCAGGTGCACTGGATCGAAGTCGGTCGCCTGCCCTCACCGGCCATGACCACCCTTTCGCTTGCCGCCCTGGTTAACCAGGCCACCGGTTCTGGCGCTGTGGTGCACATGCACACGGCTGTTGCAGAGCAAACATCGGGCGACAAACAGATTCGCAAACTGGTTGCCGAGCACAAGCTGCAACCCACCCGCCAGACGCTGCGCCAGTTACGCCGGATGGTTCTCGCCAATCGAAATGATGTCGCCTGGCAGGAACTGATCGCCGACGCCGATTTCTTCAGTCTCGGCGGCTGCCGCGACAGATGGTTCCGGCCCCAGGATACCGCCCAGCTGAAAGAGCTGGTGGCTATGGTAAGCAATGAGGTGGAATGGAAGCTGGTGAAGGCGCGGGATGTGGATGGCCACAGTCTGGCAACCGGGCCGGTTCAGAAGCAGATTCAGGCAGAGGCACTGGGAAGTGAGGTGCAGAGTCTGATGGGGCAGAGTTTGAGTGTTTACTTCCAGCGAAGGAGGTAAAAAAGGAGAACACCTAAATGCCTCGGACCTTGTTCGGGGCGTTTTTGTTTAATGTGAACGGTAAATTATCAACCAGCCTTCAGCGCTGCCTGCGCCTGGCTCAAAACGTCCTCCAGATTGCTTTCCACCACACCCCAAACAATCATCGGATCGATAGTCGCATAGCCGTGAATCAGCACGTTCCGAAAAGCAATCATCTTTTTATAATCGACAAATCGCTCAGCCTTATCCGGGGCAATCTTATGTAACTTACCCATCGCCTCTCCGATAATTTCGAACTGGCGCTCAACGGCAGACTGCAACAACTCATCATTCAGATAATCATCTTCACTGCTACCAGCAACAAAACGCTGAACCTTCTCAGCAGCTGCAAGAATATCGTAAAGGTACTTGAGAGCCTCACGCTGCATACAAGGAATGCCGCTCTTCGAGAACCGAGTCTCTGAAATAAGGATTGGTCAAGGATGCCAGCGTGACCAAATCCACCGGGCGAGAAAACATTGCTTCCAGATCTTCTTTTAGTCCGAAAAACGCCGCAGCTTTTTGTGAGGCGGTTAGCGTTGGATCAAAATCCACAAGAAAATCCAGATCACTATTCTCTTTAAAATGCCCTGTGGCGGCAGAACCAAAAACACCAAACGACATTACCCGGTGCTTTTCACAAAGCAGGCGAATCTCGTCCTGTTTTTCTTTCAGCATTTCCAGTGCATTAAATGCAGCCATACTTTACTCAGTCGTTTGCCGGTATATGTTTGGAGTTTAAACCTTGCCCCCCAGACAATAAAGAAAGCGGCTGCCGGAACGGCCAACATCCTTGTCCTCAGATATAAGGAATCAAAGACTCCCCATACAAATGCAAATCCTCCAGAATATGCCGCCTCTCCGGCGCCAATTCGGGATCCGCCGCCAGGCGTTGCAATTCATTGGCATAAGCCTCCAAAGACCGCCATCCCTTCTTCGGGTGCATTAACCTCTGGCTGCGAAACTCTTCCCAACGCTCCAGCTCCTCACCCATTAGGCTGCCCGGGTAGTTCCTGGCCCGAAAGCGAAACAGCAGTTCCTGCAGACGATCATCCTCGAAGGTCACCTCCAGCTCACCCAGGGTTTCCACCGGCTGCTCCAGCACCCAGTTCAGCTTCTCGCGGTCTGTTTTACTGATAAATCCGCCAGCATAAAGCTGTTCATCCGGATCTGTAAGGTCGCTTTCGTGAGGCTGGTCAAACGCCTCGGCAATCCGGGCCGGCAAGTCCGGGGCCTTGCGCAGGATGGCCAGGTTGGCGCGCAGGGTATCGCCGTCCAGCGCCAGCTCTTCCAGCCGCCCTTTCGACAGCGTGGAAAGCATGTTCGCCGGCGCCAGCACCGGACACTTGTTCAGTTGCACACCTTTCAGCGGAAAACGGCTGACGCCCTCCCCCAGTTCCGCCTGAGAAGTAAATACCCGCTCACGAATCTGCTCAGCACTGGCATTGATCAACTCGCTGGGATCTTCCCGAAGGTCAAAGACAATCACCAGGTTCTTGTTGGTGGGGTGCTCGGCAACCGGCGCAACCAGTGCGCAGCAACCCCGGCTGGCCGGGTACTTGGCGGAAATGTGGAAAACCGGCTTCATGGTGGCCGTATCCAACATGGCCCGGGCGGAGTGTTTGTCTTTGTTCTGCAGAACAAAATCAAAGAGCTTTGGCTGTTTTTTCTTGATCAGTTTCGCCACCTCAATGGTCGCCTCAACGTCCGACATGGCATCATGGGCGGCTTCGTGGGCGATGCCGTTGGCCACCGTCAGCTCCTCCAGTTTGAAACTGGGACTACCGTCTTCCTTGCGGGGCCAATTGATGCCTTCCGGTCGCAGGGCGTAGGTCAGGCGCACCATATCAATGATGTCCCAGCGGGAATTGCCGTTCTGCCATTCCCGGGCGTAGGGGTCGCGCAGGTTGCGGTAGAGGGTGTGACGGGTCACTTCATCGTCAAAGCGCAGGCTGTTGTAGCCCACCACACAGGTGCCGGGCTGGCTGAAGGCTTCGTTGATCTGAGCGATAAACTCCGCCTCGGGAAAGCCATCTTCCAGGGCCTTTTGTGGAGTAATCCCGGTAATCAGGCAGGCTTCCGGCGATGGCAGATAGTCGTCCGCCGGCTTGCAGTAAATCACCAGCGGATCTTCGATGATGTTGAGATCCGCATCCGTCCGCACGCCGGCAAACTGGGAAGGCCTGTCGTGAACCGGGTCTACCCCGAAGGTTTCGTAATCGTGCCAGTAAAACGAGCGGATCAAGGGACTAAGCTCCTGCCGAATGAGTTAAATACTGGCAAGAGTTTAGCATTTAAAACAATTGGGTACCCATATCCTCCCTATGGGTCTGAAGTCGCTCCACACCCTGGCCAATCAACTGGCCCATTTCGAGCTTCATGCTCGTAGGCAGGTTAATAAAAACGCCTTTGTCGGCGTTGATCACATTGGCGCCATCCGGGCTTTGCCAGTCCACACCTTCACGCTGAAAACCAATGATGAAATCGTCGGTGAAATCGGTAACGCCGTCAGCGCCTTCTTCACCAACAATAATCGACTGTAAATGCGTCAAAGGCGCACAGTTGGTAGGGTTGGACGAGGCACAATCGGCAGGCGCGGCAGCAGGGTCGTCGATGCCGATATGGCTAGCCCGGTACTTGGTGGCCTGGGTGTTCGCATCAAAAAGGGTGGCATCATACTCCTGATCGCCGCTTACCAGTTTCAGACCAATATCGCCACTGAAACTGCTGGTCAGCGAAGAAACCGAACCTCTCGCCTGCCCGAAGCCCATCCTGAAACCGGCCAGCTCATCGTTAGCGTCATTTGCCAGCTCGATGTAAGGCTTGAACGCCTCGAAATGAACCGTATCGCCTTCATTGTAAGTGCGGCCGTTATATTGAACGCCATCATTTCGGGCAATATGTCCCAGCGCCACGTGCTGGGCGGCAAAGTCCACGCCACCGTCAATTTCACCGGCCTTCACATCATCAATGTTAACCCGGGTCTCGACGTCCATGCCCAAAGTCATTCGGGTGAACTGATGACCGTCGACACCGCCGTCAATGTTCTCGATCTGCATAAAAGCCTGCCCGGTCACCTCGCCCATTATTTCCTCAGAAATGGGCTTCAGCTCGGCCTGGGCAATGGGCGCAATACCCAGGCAGAACAGGGTGACGGCAGCGTATCCATACGCCAGCTGTCTCATAGCTTTGTGTCTCTGAAGAACCATTATTATTTTATTTGCCGCAGGCACACTATAACCAAGGCAGATCGGCCAATAGAGTGCGCAGAGTCACACTCGCCGTTTACAATTCAGTAATACTTAACCAACTTTGAATACAGTCACAAAACCTTTGGCTTAAACTACTTACAGCACCTTACCAATTGTTACGAATGCTGTAGCAAACGTGTACATAACCAAGACTACTGGTATACTTTCGCACCTTATGACCAACCCCCTACGGCTCCATCAATGACCACC
This sequence comes from Marinobacter sp. es.048, assembly GCF_900188435.1. Taxonomy (NCBI): domain Bacteria; kingdom Pseudomonadati; phylum Pseudomonadota; class Gammaproteobacteria; order Pseudomonadales; family Marinobacteraceae; genus Marinobacter; species Marinobacter sp. es.048. The sequence continues at coordinate 1,920,791 of NZ_FYFA01000001.1, read as the reverse complement.
CGCATACTGATCTGCGACGACTCTGCTCTTGCCAGAAAGCAAATCGCCCGAGCCCTGCCAGAAGGATTGCGTGGGGATGTCAGCTTCGCGAAAGACGGCGTGGAAGCGCTGGAGAAATTGCGCCGGCACGAGGCAGAGCTGATGTTCCTGGATCTGAACATGCCGGAGATGGACGGCTATCAGGTGCTGGAACAGGTTCGCAAGGAAGACCTGCCGGTTATGACCATCGTGGTTTCCGGCGATATCCAGCCCGAAGCACGGGAGCGGGTGAAGAAACTCGGTGCCCTCGACTTCATCAAAAAGCCCACCGAAACCTGCATCGTACTTGATCTGTTAGTGGAATACGGGGTGTATCGCCCCGGAGACCTTGAAGATGCCGCGCTGCAGGATGCCAGCCTTAAAAACACAGGCAGCACTTCTCCGGAAATCTCGGTTTCCCTGAACGACTACCTGCAGGAAATATCCAACGTCGCCATGGGCCGGTCCTCGGATCTGCTGGCCCGACTGTTACGGGTCTTCGTAAAGCAGCCGATTCCCAAGGTCGCCTTCCTGGCCAACTCCGAGCTGCACATGGCGATTTCATCGGTCAGCGACAGCGACACCTATTCTGCCGTTTGCCAGGGTTTCACCGGGGCTGGCATTGCGGGTGAGGCACTTCTGCTATTTGCAGACGCCAGCTTCCGGGAAATGGCAGAGATGCTCCACTACGACACCCTTGAGGGCGAAGCGGTGAACGTGGAGGTACTGATGGACATGTCCAGCATACTGTTCGGCGCCTTCCTCAAAGGAATCGGCGACCAGCTAGACCTGAAGCTGGGCCTGGGTCATCCCACGGTGCTGGGCCAGCATCGACAAATCACCGAATTGCTTGACCACCACAGCGCCAGGGAAGAACAGCTGTTGTGCATCGAAATCTGCTACACCCTGGAAGACCGCGACATCGAATGCGACATGCTGATCCTTCTAACCGAGGATTCAGTGCCTTTTCTCGAAGATCGCCTGCAATATCTGGTGGACTGACTCATGGCCATAGAAGAATCTGAAGCCAACTCCTTTCACTGGCTGATGGACATGCTGGAATCCGTGGAAGTGGGCCTGGTGGTCCTGGACCTGGATTTCAGAGTCGAAGTCTGGAACGGCTTCATGGAGAACCACAGCGGTATCACTGCGAGCAGGATCCAGGGCCAGGTGTTGTTCGATGTATTCCCGGATATCCCCCAAGCCTGGCTGACGCGCAAAGTCGATGCTGTGGCCTTGCTAAACACCAAAGCATTTACGTCGTGGGAGCAGCGCCCTTACCTGTTCCAGTTCCGCAATACCCGGCCTATCACCGGTACCGAAGAGTACATGTTCCAGAACCTCACTATCAGCCCACTCTCCGGCACCACGGGCGAAGTCAATAAAGTGTGCCTGATGGTGTACGACGTTACCGACATCGCCAGCAGCAAAATGGCCCTGGAACGAGCCAACGAACAGCTGGCAAAACTGAGCATGACAGACCGCCTCACCGGCCTGCTTAACCGGGGCACCTGGGAAAACCTGGTAGACGCCGAGTTCGAGCGCTTCCGCCGCTATGGCCACACCACCAGCCTGGTGATGTTCGACATAGACAACTTCAAGCCTGTGAACGACACCCACGGCCATCTGGCTGGAGATGCAGTGATCAAGCACACAGCCAGCATCACCCGTAACGCCATCCGCCAATCCGACAGCGCCGGCCGTTACGGTGGTGAGGAGTTCGGCATCATACTACCGGAAACCGACGCCGAGGGCGCACGCATTATCTGCGAACGGATACGGGAAAGCATTGAACAGAGTGTGGTGGAAACCAGCGTGGCACCAATACGCTATACCATCAGTATTGGCATTGCCCAGCTAACCGACGAGCCTGAAAACTATATGCAGTGGATGCAGAAGGCGGACGAAGCGCTATACGCCGCAAAGGAAGGGGGTAGAAATCGGGTTGTGGTGGGTTAACAGCCCCTCCCCCTGAAGGGAGAAGGGCCAGCTGGAATCAGTCCTGCTGCCAGCTTTGCACAGCTTCCTTACCATGCTTCTGACGCCATTCGTTCAACGTCTTGTGATTGCCACCACGGGTTTTGACTACTTCCCCGGTGTGCGGATTCTTGTAGGTCTTCATCGGGCGCTTCGGGCGGCTGCCAGCGGTTGAATCGGCCTTGCTACCAGACACCGAGGGATCAATTGCAGACAGAATCTGAAGAACATCCTTCGGTGACTTGTCATACTCCTTCATCAAGGCGCGAACTTTGTTTTCAAACTCCAGTTCGCCTTTCAGAGCCTGGTCTTTTTCAAGCTGTTCCAGCTCTGCAGCAAGCTTTTCCATAAGCTGTTTTTTCTGGTAGTAATCGTTAATCTTTGCCATGGAATTAAAACCTTATTCAAATAGGGGTTTTAAAAAACTCAAGTGGAGTTGACCAAAAGTCAGTGACGATAATAATCAATTAAATGTAGTCTGGCAAAATTATTTATTTACGGGCCCTTAATAAAAAAGCCGGTCGATTTGACCGGCTTTTAAATCACACACTGTAAAAATTGTGTACTTACAATCTGAGATCCGCTTCGCCCAATGGCAAAACACCCTTCAGATCAAACAAAACACCATTGTCTTTCAAATAATCCCGCAGTTCTTTCGAAGATTTCGCAGCATATTCACGATGAGGCACGGCCAAAAACAACGCGTCATAATCACCGGCTTTCGGAGATTCCACCAAAGAAATACCATATTCATGCTCAGCTTCTTCATTATTTGCCCAGCTGTCCGTCACATCCACGGAACAGCCAAAATCCTCCAATTCACGGATAACATCAATCACCCGGGTGTTCCGTAAATCCGGACAGTTTTCCTTAAAGGTAAGCCCCATTACCAGGACTTTTGAGGACGCCACAGTATGCCCGCTTTTGATCATAGCCTTTACAAGCTCGGCTGCTGCATACGGTCCCATATTGTCATTTACCCGACGACCGGAAAGAATAATTTCCGGGTGGTAGCCAATGGCCTGGGCTTTGTGAGTCAGGTAATACGGATCCACACCAATACAGTGACCACCCACCAGACCGGGTTTAAATGGCAGGAAATTCCATTTAGTGCCTGCTGCCGCCAGCACTTCATGAGTATCAATTTTCAGGCGCGAGAAAATCATCGAAAGTTCATTCATCAGCGCGATATTCAGATCACGCTGGGTATTTTCGATAACCTTCGCCGCTTCGGCCACTTTAATGGAACTGGCTTTATGGGTGCCTGCGGTAATAACACTGGCATAAAGTGCGTCCACTTCATCGGCAATATCCGGAGTGGAACCAGAGGTTACTTTCATGATGCTGGCTACCCGATGCTCTTTATCACCCGGATTGATTCGCTCGGGGCTATAACCGGCAAAGAAATCCTTGTTAAACGCAAGGCCGGAGACTTTTTCCAATACCGGTACGCACACTTCTTCCGTGGCGCCGGGATATACCGTGGATTCGTAAATCACGATATCGCCTTGCTTCAAAACCTTGCCTACGGTTTCGCTCGCTTTTACCAGAGGGGTTAAATCCGGGGTTTTGAACTCATCAATCGGGGTGGGCACTGTGACAATAAAAATCTGGCAGTCGCGAATGCCTTCAAGATTATCGGTAAAAGACAAACTCGATGCCGCAGCCAACTCTTCCCGGGAAACTTCGCGGGTGAAATCAACACCGTCCTTAAGCTCGGCAATACGTTTGCTGTTGATATCAAAACCAACAATTTCACGCTTTTCACCAAAGGAAGCAGCCAGAGGCAGCCCCACATAGCCAAGACCAATAACTGCAATTTTCTTCATTTGCAATCCCTTCCCAAGAAGTAAAACCTTGGCGTCGATCCGCCCTACTCTGATGGAATGATTATGTCTGTCCCAGACAGGGATTGAAAACATCTTTTCAATGCCCGCTTGGCGTCCGGGTCACCATGGACAATTCGAATCTCACAGGGTGGTGTAGGGATTCCTCTTACAAACCCCACCAGATCCGATTGCCCGGCATGGGCTGAATAGCCCCCGACCTGATGAACCCGGGCCCGGATATCGTAACGTTCATCATCCAGCTCTACCCAGCCACCGCGAGGGCCATAAGTAAGAATATCCCTGCCAGGTGTACCGGCTGCCTGGTATCCCACAAACAGAACATCGTTCCGTTTATCACCCAGCATCGCCTTCAGGTAATTCACCACCCTGCCACCGGCACACATACCGGAACCGGCCAGAACCACACAGGGGCGGTGAGAGCGGGCCAGGTAATCCACCGCGTTCAGGTGGTCTTCATGGGAATTGATGACTGTGAGTTGCTCAAAAGAGAGCGGATGCCGGCCCTGAGAAACCAGCTCCGTGGCTTCGGCATCCCAGTAGGGCTTCAGATCGCGGTAGATTCGGGTAAATTCGGCGGCCAGCGGCGAATCCACGACAATTTCCAGATCGTTCCACGTTAGCTTCTTTGTCGGATTACGGCTCTGCCTAATCCGACCTACGGGTTCGGAGTCGTCTTCGTAGGTCGGATTAGAGCCGCTCTGCGGCACGTAATCCGACACCCCACCAAGAGCCCTATCCCCAAATTCGTGGATCAGACTCTCCATCTCATAAAGCAATTCCTGCGTCCGCCCAATACTGAACGCCGGCACCAGCACCGTGCCTCCATCTTCAAGCGCATGCTGCAGCACCGCCTTCAATCGGTAACGCCGCGTTTCCCGATCCTCATGGTCTTTATCCCCATAAGTACTCTCAATCACCAATCGATCCGCCCGCTCCGGTGATTCGGGTGCCGGGAGCAACGGGGCATGGGGCGCCCCAAGATCGCCACTGAACACAATCCGCTCTTCAGAATCTCCCGCACGAGCATCGCACTCCACATAGGCCGAGCCAAGGATATGCCCTGCTCTCTGAAGCCGAATCGACAGCGAGCAATCACCCTCAGCAAACACCGAGTGCCACTGGCCATAAGGCACCGGCACCAAGCGGAAACGAATCAGCCCCAAAACCCGCTCAATCAAACGCCTGTCCCGGGTAAACCCAATCTTCAGGGCATCTTCCAGAATCTCCGGCAGCATTATGGCCGAGGGTTCGGAACAGATAATTGGCCCCTCAAAACCCGCGGCTAGCAAATAGGGAATGCGCCCCACGTGGTCGATATGCACGTGGGTGACCACGAGGGCCCGGATATGATCAATGGGAAAATCAATGGAAAGATCAGAAGCAGAAGCCCCGCGACCTTCATCCTGGCCCTGGAACAGGCCGCAGTCTATAAGGATGCCGCTCTTCTGGGCCTCTTGACCAAGGGTAAGTTCGTGGCAGGAGCCGGTTACGCCAGAGGTGGCGCCGTGGTGGGAAATCTCAAGCATCGTCAACACTCCTTGTAAATTTTCAGTCTGATACAGGCTGTAAAAAGCAAGAGGGTCAAGCATCCAGCTTGACCCTCGCAAAATTTACGTGAAACGAACGAATTACTTCTGATCCGCTGCCTCGTAGTTTTTTCGAAAAAACACCAGCAATCGCCAAACATGGCTAATTGCCCAGTTGTAAGCAAAAAACCCGGCCATAAATAAAACGAACATTACCCACTCTGAGATGCGGAGTATTTCGCCCCCCACCCCAATAAGTGCGCAGCCAACTGCCAACGCAGTGATTACAAGAAGGGCTTGCCTATCAGAGAAACCGGCCCTCAGGCATATATGGTGCAAGTGGTCCCTATCCGGCATCATTACAGACTGCCCTTTACGGGCACGCCGAATCATGATCGCAACCATATCCATCAATGGCAATGCGCACACCCAAAGCGCAGTGACAGGTCTGAAGGCGCCATTGTCAGTCTGGGCACCGTTCACCAGCAACCACACGACTGAAAAACCGATAAACATAGATCCGGCATCGCCCATGAAGATTTTTTTTCGGAACGGACGCAGCTGAAGGTTAGCACCCAGGTATGGCAGCAAGGCAGCCCCAATGGTTATTGCCAGGGCGAGTTCCAGGTGGAACCCGTCTGCCAATGCAAACAATAGCGCCAATGCGCCCAGAGTCACAAGACTCATGGTACCGGCGAGGCCATCGATTCCATCAATCATGTTGTAAGCGTTGGTTGCCCCAATAACGGCCGCAATAGTAACGACTGGGCCCAGCCAGGAAAGTTCAATATTACCGAGCCCAAGCAGGTTTCCAAAGGTCGTTAAATAGATTCCCGAACCGTAAGAAAGCAGCGCACCGAGGAGAACCTGCGCCCAGAGGCGATACCTTGCCGGGATATCTCTGGCATCATCTATGGCACCGAGAATAACCAGCATCAGTGCACAGAACAGATAGATTCCAAAACCCTCCGTGAGCGGCATGGAAATCAGCCAGGCCACCAAAAGTCCCGCGAAGGCACTCAATCCCCCAATAAGTGGAACTGCGCCCTTATGGGATTTGCGGTGATCGGGCATGTCAACGAGCCGAAACCTACCCGCAATCGGTTGCAAAATGAGCAGCGCGATAAAAGCCGAAACCACGGCGATCAGTCCTGTAAAACTTGCGGTTTCCATAATCATCCCGGGCATCGCTGGCTGTGGAAGGCTTTGAGGGAAGGCGTGACAGTCAAAGCGACCGAGAGTTTACTCTTTTCGAAAAACCAAGTGTGACCTCTTTCACACACTTTCACAATTGCCCTACCAAAGTTTAAGACTCCAGACACAAAATTTCCCTCAATACGATCGCCAATCTCATAGCCGGACCTCTTCACACTAATGATCTCAGACAACAGAGGTATTCCTCAGCCTCGGCCGAACCTTCCTCCGGTGCCCAAGGTGCGAATTCCTTCGCGGCATCCGGATCAAACGGGCCAGCCTTCAATTCAAGCAATACCGAGTCCGGTTCCAGCGCGATAACGGTGTGCCAAGTACCTGCTGGCAATTCTACGCCGAATGAAATAGCGGGATCATTACGGTAATAGGTCTCGGTACCAAACTGCTCCACATGCCGAATATCACCCTCTTCATTAAAGACGACCAACGCGAACAGGCCTTTGGCAGCAATTAAGCATTCATCCTTGGGGTCAAGTGCATGACGGTGAGGCCGAATGTAGCTATCGATTCCTATTGCGTTCAATAGTTTTTGGCAGGGGTCTTCATATGAGCCATGGATATTGTGATGCTGACGACATCGTGAGGATTGCTGGGCTTTCTCTCCCAATTCGTCCAACAGATTTCTCGAAATGACTTTAAACGACATACAAAACGGTCACCTTTTCAGTGCATTCACAATCTGTTCAACTGCGGTTTTCGGCGAGAAAAGCCGTTTATAAACAGCCCGGCAGCGCGAGGGTAATTCTTCGTCCAGGTTACATCGCTCTATCAGGGACTCCGCCATTCTCTTCAGCGCACCTACAGAGTTATCAGTAACAGCCGCCCCAACCCGCTCCTCCCGAATTAGATTCACGAGGTCATTTCCTTCATTGACCTTTGCCAAAACAGGCAATCCGCTCTGCATGTAGGTCAGAAACTTGCCTGGAATGTTATGCGTCTTATGGCTTGGGTGCAGCGCAACCAGGCCGACATCACATTGGGCGTACAAGCCGGGTATTTCATCTGGATCAATCTCATCGTGGAAGAGCACATTGTCGAGATTTCGACGCTCTGCATCCTCTGCCAGCTTTCGAGCTTCACTTCCACGCCCCACAAACAGGAAGCCAATGTCTTCCCTGCATTGCAGCGCTTCTGCAAGATCCAGCAAAATATCCATGCCCTGCGCAACGCCCATATTCCCGGCATAGACAAACACCTTGCGCCCCGCCAGGGAGGTTTTGGCGACATCAATGGAACAGTGCTCTGCCGGTGCATCGGCCAGCCAGTTTTGCAGCACTTCCAATTTCCGGCTTTCATCTTTTCGCCAGTCATCAAAGTAAACTGCATTGCCAGGGGTCTGAATCCCAATGATATCGGCAACGGAATACTGATAATTGGCCACGGCACGGAAAAACCGATACGGAAGGCCGCGGCCCATCAGGCCCATATCTACGGCCCACTCCGGGAAGATATCGCGGATTATCAGGTAGCTCCGGCAACCACTCGCGCTCTTCAAAGCCTTCGCAATAGGCCCAAAGAAAATACTCGGTGCATACCAAACCACACCGTCCCAGCCGTCCTCGGCAAGAGGGCTTTTGCTGAGGTTGCGCAACATGGCATAGGGCATAACAAACTCGCCCAAAGTGCGCTGGACATAATTGATGTCTTTCGTCCTGGGAGCACGCAGCCGCAACAACTGCACACCATCAAAATCTTCGATTGCCCAGGGCTCCTTCATACCTGGCGCGGGCAACATGACTGTCAGGGAATGCCCCTGCCTGACAAACTCCCGGGATAAGTCCCGAAGCTGAACTGCGCCAGAGGTTCTCAGCGGAGGAAAGGTATCCGCAATCAGTGCAATCTTCATTAACGCCCCGGAGTCAATACTTTTTCCATACCACTCGATTCACGTAATCGGTATAGCTATGAATGATTCTCACCACCTTGTCCGAGACATTGGGCATGCTGTAATCCCCTACCAACCGAAGGCCTCGCTCATCGCCCCGTGGCTGGGTTTCAAGAATCGATAGTCCCTGCCGGACTCTTTCCACATCGAGCCCCACCATCATAACGGCCGCTTCTTCCATTCCTTCCGGCCGTTCGTGGGCCTCACGAAGGTTCAAAGCGGGGAAATTGAGAATTGATGACTCCTCGTTGATGGTGCCGCTGTCTGATAACACCGCCCGGGCAGAGAGCTGAAGCTTCACGTAATCATGGAAACCCAGCGGTTTCAGAAGCCTGACCTTATCGTGGAAGATCGACCCCGTGGCGTTGATACGGTTCTGCGTTCTCGGGTGCGTGGACACAATTACTGGCAAATCGAAGTCCTCGGCAACGCCATTCAGCGTTTCCACAAGGCGGGTAAACGAGCGCTCGGATTCTATATTCTCCTCCCGATGAGCGCTCACGACGAAATACTGGTCAGCCTTCAACGAAAGCCGATCCAACACATCAGAGGCCTCAATGCGTTGCCGATAGTGATTCAGCACCTCGAACATCGGGCTACCGGTTTTGATCACTTGGTCCGGAGCCAAGCCCTCTCGCAGCAGATACTCCCGCGCAATGCTGCTATATGTCAGGTTGATGTCGGCCGTATGGTCCACAATTCGCCGATTGGTCTCCTCGGGTACTCGCTGGTCGAAGCACCGGTTGCCCGCTTCCATATGGAAAATCGGGATCTGTCGACGCTTGGCCGGAATCACAGAGAGACAACTGTTGGTATCACCCAGCACTAGTAAAGCTTCAGGCTGAACCCGCGCCAGAACCTCATCAACGGCAGATATCAGGTTGCCAATGGTGTTGGCCGCACCTTTACTCCCCGTCGCGCTGTTTAGAAAGTGGTCCGGCTTACGAATATCCAGGTCATCGAAAAACACTTGGTTAAGCTCGTAGTCATAGTTCTGTCCGGTATGCACCAGGATATGTTCGCAGTGCTCATCGAGCCGTGCCAGAACCCTTGATAGCCGTATAATCTCAGGCCGGGTGCCAACCACCGTCACTACTCTCAGTTTTTTCATCGAGGTTCTCAGGAATCAGAAGTATTTAATCAGAGTGGGCAAGCGTAAGTATCCGGGTTCTCCCGATCGAAAATCTCGTTGGCCCAGAGCATACAGACCAACTCGCTTTCGCCGATGTTCGTGATGTCATGGGTCCATCCCGGCACTGTTTCGACGATTTCGGCTTTCTCTCCCCGAGTTATCAATGCATACTCTTCACCCGTTTGCATATGGCGGAACTTGAACCGGGCTGTACCTTTGATCACGAGAAACTTTTCTGTTTTCGTGTGATGGTAATGTCCACCGCGGGTAATTCCAGGATGTGCCGTAAAGTACGAGAACTGGCCGCAATCTGGCGTTTTTAACATTTCTACAAATACCCCACGCGAGTCACCGTGTTGAGGCACCGTATAGGAAAACTGCTCGGGCCTCAGAAAACTCAGATAAGTGGAGTGCAAAGCACGAGTTAACCCCCTCCCTACCCGTTCCGTTACCAACGTCTCCCGGGTATCGCGAAACGCGCGAATCGATTCGGCCAATTCACCTACGGTCGTGTGATACACCGGTTGAACCTGTTCGAAGCCTTCTGAATCCGGGTTTGGCGCCGCACCGTCCAACAACTCGATAAACCGGCGAACCACATCATCCACATAGACAAGGTTCATCGGCGCAGCAGAATCGTTTATCTGAACCGGAAGCCCTCGGGCAATGTTGTGGCAAAAGGTTGCAACAACAGAGTTGTAGTTAGGGCGAGACCATTTGCCAAAGACATTGGGCAGCCGAAACACGTGGACGGGCAAAGAACAACCGGTTCCAAGAGAGAAAACGGCCGCCTCGGCATCTCGTTTGCTCTGCCCGTAGGGATTATCCTGAACAGCCTGAATGGAGGAAGAAAACACCACCGGCACACCCACTCCCGGATCACCGCTCTTTTGCGCGAGAAGCTCGCACAGTCGCCCGGTAAACCCGGCGTTCCCCTCATGAAATTCTGCAGGATCTTTAGGGCGATTTACGCCGGCCAGGTGAAACACGAAATCGGCCCGTGAGACGGACGTTGCCAGATCTTCATCAGAGGCATCCCGGGTAATGGGCAAAACCTCTACATCTGCTCTCTCCGCCAAGTGCTGCCGCAAGTTCCTGCCTATAAACCCATTTGCACCAGTAATCAGTACACGCATAGATTCAATCCTGAGGTTCTGCGTTCTCGCCGCGCACAATGGCCTGAACGAAATCCAATTTCATCAGCAGCTCCTGCATTCCCGCTTTATCAAGGCGAGTGGTATTGTGGGAGTTGTAGTCTACCGCTTCCGAAATCTTTCTTTCACCCTCTTCAACAAACTTCCCGTAGTTCAGGTCACGCAGATCGGGCGGCACACGGAAATAATCACCAAGGTCTGCCGCTGCAGCCATCTCTTCACGGCTAAGCAACACCTCGAACAGCTTCTCACCGTGGCGGGTGCCGATCTCATGGACCTTATGTTCGGGCTGCTTAAGCAGATCAGTCAGAGCGTACGCGAGAGTCTCAATCGTTGCAGCTGGCGCCTTCTGGACAAAAATATCTCCGGGATTACCGTGTTCGAAGGCATACAAAACAAGATCCACAGCATCATCGAGTGTCATCATGAACCGGGTCATGTTCGGATCAGTAATGGTGATTTCTTTGCCAGCGCGAATCTGGTCCACGAACAGCGGGATAACAGAGCCACGGGACGCCATCACATTTCCATACCGGGTGGCACAAATGACGGTATCGTTCGCGCTGCGAGATTTGGCAACCGCTACCTTCTCCATCATGGCTTTGGATATGCCCATGGCATTAATTGGATAAACAGCTTTATCCGTTGAGAGACAGATTACTCGCTGAACACCAGTACTGATCGCCGCTTCAAGTACGTTCTCGGTACCAAGGACGTTGGTCTTGACCGCTTCCAACGGGTGAAACTCGCAAGACGGTACCTGCTTCAGCGCTGCTGCGTGGAAGATGAAATCGGCACCGCGAACGGCATTCAGAACAGACTGATAATCCCGCACATCCCCAATATAAAACTTTATCTTAGGGTTGTCGTAACGCTTGCGCATGTCGTCTTGTTTCTTTTCGTCGCGACTGAGGATACGAATTTCGCCAACATCAGAGTCAAGAAAACGACGCAGAACGGCATTACCGAACGAACCAGTACCACCCGTAATCAAAAGAGTCTTACCTTTAAATACCACAGAATTCACCCATCATTGTTTATTGCCAGAGCTCGAGTTAAATCGTTGAAATTATATGCCTTCGCTATTTTTTCTGAAGATAGAGAAGGGAATAAATGCTCAACATAAAATCTATCTTTTTGGTTTATGAGTATGGCTATCGCTTGACTACCACGCTGCGATGCTTCGATAAGTACCGTTGATTTTCTGGACAGGCAGAAAGAGGAGCTCAACGCATCTTCTAAGTCAGAAATCATGTCGATGTTCGGATATCGATCTTTATATATTTCTTGGTTTTCTAAAGGGTGTAGTTTGACTGAGAACTTGATATTCTCTGCGACTAGTTGATTTATTATTTCAAAATTAACACCTTGATCCCTGGGCTCCGTGAAGAAACAAACTCTATCGATAGTACTTCTTCGATAATCCATACCTATCCCAAGCATTCTATTGACGACATCCTCCGAGTATAAAAACTTATTGGAAGAGTATATGGATTCAAGAAACTCCTTGGCCCTCCTACTAAAACAATAAAACGCACTACCACACAACCCACCAGGAAATCTGAAACCGTATTCCAGCCCATGAGGAAGGCAGTTTAGTCTGTGACCACTCCGATAACAGCATCGTGTTTGCAGCATGGCAAAACGGTCTTCTTTCTCACCTGAAAACAACTCAGACTTCTTTGACGAAAGTTGCAAAACCTCCTCAAAACAAGCTTCATAAAGTACCTTCTGAGGTATTCGTTTCCAGTAGTCCCAAAATACAGACAGTGCCACCCAACTTCCCAAGAGCGCGCTTGCGTCTTTGTAAAATAGCGATAAATCTCGGAAAAGATATCTCAATGTTCTCAGGTAGATCCTAAGAAAGCTCGACGACCAAAGCACAACATATATCGATTCGCCCGGAACATTAATCTTGGAAAAATCATCAACAAATAAAATACAATTAGAGCTCTCCTCAATAAAACGTTTTGCTCGAGAGTAGCCAGACTTACTTCTGACAAAGAATACGTTTTTTCTTGACCTCAAACTATTTTTTGGAGATGAATATCGGCTTCTACACTTGATCAAAAGAATAAACGGCAAAATAACCGAAACAAAAACACTAAGAAATATTGATGCAGAGAAAGCAATTAATGCCTGCAGATAAAAAAATACAGATTGTAATAAGCCGACCTTAAAACCAATCTTTTTTCTTATATTAAAAAGAAGGCTTTTATCTGCCAGCCTAGCTTTACAAGAGTATGACGATTCATCCACCTCACCTACAACCTGCTCTAACTCCTTACTTCTTACAAAATAGTATAAATACAGTTCGTTTATGTAGTCAGAAAAAGGGGCATGACGACTGCAGGAATTAAGATCTTCAATAAACTCATTGTTGTAGGCGTTCTCAAGGTTCAACTCTTGCCACCCGGCATCACTTTTGACCCACCAGGTATTCCCGGAAAGCTTCAAAATTCTGGACATATTAATCAAATTCTAGTTTTAAAATATCGCTTAGCTCCTCACAGACAATAATGTTATGAGAGCAACAAAATTCGGACCAACCAGCAAATTCTGTCCATTGCTTAATAAATAAAAAGTCGATGTTATATTTCTTGGCCGCCAAATAATCATACTTACTATCACCGATGAAAAGTGCTGGTTCGACTATATTCCCTTTGGTGATCTCGCGATCCAAGATTTCTTCCTTTGAGTCCGGCGATCCGAATATTCCGCCCTCAAACAATACGTCAATTCCTTTTTCACTGAAAACCCACCTTAATTCGTCCTGCGCACCGCCAGATACTATCAACCAGTTCGAATCAGGAGTAAGGCGCTTCATAACATCAATATTTGGCTCCACGCGGCTCTCTACCAGACCCTCCCTTACTTTCCTCGCATACTTTTCAACCAACTCCTCACGTGATGGCAAAGGATCCACGTTTTTAACGATATTTGCTAGAAAGTAATCGAACTTTTTAAACCGTGAAACACCACCATTGGCCTTATGGTAAGCAACCAGTTGTTCGGCAGCATCCTGTCCAAACTCTAGTGCAGTTTCATAAAATGCACGGGTTTTGACTGCATTTGAGTCCAGAACAACACCGTCACAGTCAAAAATTAGGGTTGAATATGATTCAATTGACCGTTTCATGACTGTAGCGCTCGCAATGCTGACTCCACTTTCCCCACATCGTCAGGGACATCCACAGCAAGACTTCCCGGCCTTGTCTTTACCATGAGCACTGGCACACCAAGCTCAAAGAAGCGCAAAATCTCAATATCTTCACACTGTTCCAGTGTGCTCTTTCTGCCAAACTCCCGATATTTTTTCAGCTCATTTTTAGAAAAAGCATAAATACAGACCTGCTTTTTGTAACGATCAGGAACATTCTTTTCTTCTTTAAATCCAGGTATCGGGAGCCTAGACATATAAACCAAATCATCGCTCTCGTTCGTGATCACCTTGGGAATATTCACATTAGATGGATCCTCGGAATCCGATAGCCAGGCATAGCCATTGATAACTTTCTCAGGATTACGAAGCTTCGCATCACGAATATTCAGAATGTCCTGGGGGTCAACAAGCGGCTCGTCTCCTTGTACATTGATGAAAATGTCTCCGTCTATCGCAAGTGCAGCGTCCGCGATACGGTCGGTTCCTGTTTGCGCCTCGCCTGTCATAACGAATCTGAACCCAGCTTGCTCTACCACTCTCGCAATACGATCGTCATCTGTTGCAACGTATACATTCTGATTGCCTACCGCTTTCGCTGCCAATTCTGAAACCCAAAGAATCATTGGCTTACCCAGTAAAGGCACCAATGGTTTTCCCGGATAACGACTAGATGAAAACCTTGCTGGAATGATTACAACTGTCCTCATAGTGAACTCACAACAGATAAATTGATGTCAGTGGTATTTTGTAGCGTGTGGGAGTCACAGCCAGAATAGGGCAGGCTCCGGAGGAATTCTCGTAACATCTCAAGAGATTTTCCATTTCCTCACTGCGCGGGTCATCGGCTCCGTATCCATCGAAGCCAGCCATTAGCAGCCGACTTGCCCCCCCGCTGCTGGCCAAAGCCAACGCGTAAGCTGCAACCAATGGTGCCGGTACTACGCAGCTGGTCTCTCCAAACGTGAACAGCGTCGATTCTACACTTAAACCAAAATCAAGCACTCTCTCGGGGCCATAGGAGTTCTGCACGTCCGCGGGTAACATCGAATAAGGCATGATGAGAGGCTGCTGGTACTGACTGTGCTTTCTGGCATCCGCCATCAGCCTCACAGGATGACATGCAACACGGAAGTCAATCAGCTCCTCAGACACAGCTGACTGTGTGTTCAGCGCCATAACAACAGGGCGATGTCTGTGGATAAATGTCTCCAGAGCTGAAGAATGTTCTCGCACTCCTGGGCCTGACCCCAGGAGGAGAACCTCTCGCCCAAAGAAACTCTCTGCAGGACGCCATTCGCCCTTTGCTTCACCCTGATAGAAACTTCGAGCAGTGCCCAGTGTACTTGCGCTGAACTTCCTCCCGCCTACGCGCCGCAAATGGTCAATAACGGCTAGAACATCCGCCTCATCATATCGTGAGTCGCTCAGCATCTCCTGAATGTATGTCGGGTGGATCCCATACTTACCAGCCAAATAATAGAAAGGATTAGTGCCCCAGCCATACTTTCGCTGTAAAGGTATGAAAATCTCGGAAGCAAGATGAAAAATAGGCACGAGCGCCCTCGGATCGGAGCGTCGTTCAGCTATTTCAATCGCAAGCTCCTCTGTTTTTGCGTTACCCGGCCCTCGTCCCATTCCCGTAACGGTGGCGTCGAGCCACGTTGCACCCTCGCCAATTGCGCGAAGCGAGTTCTGGAGAGCCATTCCCATATTGTCATGGGTATGAATACCTATGGGGCCACTCCACGCCTCTCTGAGGGATCTGATGGTATCAGCAACCGCTTCAGGATCCATGCTACCCAATGAATCGGCAAAATAGAGAACGTCCGCCGGTGTTGTTGCGACCATGCGGGCCAGTTCCACGATGTCCTCTTTAGGGCGCCCTGCTATCTGCATTAAATTGATACCTACTTGATAGCCCTTATTCTTCAGCCAAGAAGTCCCGACAAGAACACTCGGCACCTCGTGGAGATGACACGCGACTCTCACAAGATCAATACAGGACTGGGCTGCGGGCACAGGAAAAAGATCTTCGAGTGTTGAACTGACATCGTCCGATTCCAGAAGCTCGGAGGCATTAACCATCACTCCTACTTGCAAATTTTTAGGAATGGGCAAAGCGGACAGGTACTCCTCAGGACAAAAGGCGAACATGCCTTTGAACCCTCCCGCCTTTCTAGAACGAAGCCCCAGCTCGACTACATCAACGCCACTTTCACTAATAGCGCTCAAGTATTCTGAGACAAGCTTTTCCGAAAAGTCCCAAGAGTTATAATAACCACCATCTCTAAGAGTACAATCTAAAAATACGAGCTTGGGATCCATAAAATATACCTATTGTCGTAAGAGAAAATCTAGCGCAACTTTCAACATAAATCTAAACATTATAATATCAGGTAAAAGTTGATCTTGGCGTTAAGCTAAAAGGAAATCTTACTTTTGACAAAACGAGAAACACTGCAGCATACAGCCCACTAAGTGAAAAAATCTCATTGGATAGATAGTTATTTGAGAAAAACAAGGCTGGAATCGACAAAAGGAAGCCGATCAGTGGTAGTGAGTAACCGTTTAAAAACGCACCAGAAGACGACGCCATTTTAACCACCATGGAAAAAGCGGCCAAAAAAACAAGAACACCAACATATGAATAATCATACACTAATGTCGCTACGAGTCCATTAAAGCGACTTCCATAGATTCCCAATGTATCCGACCGGAGCTCAACGTAAGACTGGACGTGAAATCCCAGCCTTTCCAAAACATAGTCAAAAAGAGATATCGACGATTTCCCAAGCCATAAATCATTAAGTGAAAATCTGTTCATTACTATTAATCCATTATTTATCCATTGGGAAAAATAATCAAAAATTGAGTAAATAACTTTGTTTTGAACTATCGCGCCCTCTGATATTTGATAAAAGGTAGAATCTGAGAACCTGTAATAGGTAATTAATAAAAATGCAATCAGAACAACAAAGCCTATCAATGCAAGCAAAACGTTGAATTTACGCCGAACACCTCGATCAAGGGCTTGATAAACATAAAGATAAAGACAAGAATACATTAGAATGAAATGAACGATTGAAGCCCTTGATAGACCATGCAAACCAACCAATGGAAGATTTAGACTGACAATGAAGTAAAAAACGGTAAGAAAACCCCTTTTTTGATTTAAATAATAAAAGTGATAAAAAATTGAAATAACCCCAAGACCCGACACTAAATTTGCATAAAATACCAAATTGGGGTCGATCCAACTTCGAATTAACTCAGCCGCTTCCCCTTGATTTTTGAACTGTGTAATACTTACATTGCCGGATAAAACATAATCTAGGGAGCCAATAACTATATAAACATTAATAACAATAGCAGGAGCTAACAACACCGCAAGTATTACAGCAAAAAACCTAAAAAAATTTTTGTTAGAAATTGTAAATGTTGGTTTTTTGGCGCAACTGCAAAATGAAAGAGCAAAACATGACAAAACTAAAAGGCTGAAGCTCAAGTTAGCAAGATCAGACCAATTTTTAATTTGTAGATTTCGCCCTATCAACCAAGCAGAAATAAACGACAAAGAAAACATAAAACAAATGAATGTTACGATAGGATATCGCAACCGGAATACAATTACATAAAACAGAAAATAAAGACTGATGATTAGCATTTAAAATGGCGCTACTCTATAGAATAACCAGGCAAGAACAAGCGACAACGTGAGCAGTCAATACTGAAGCATGAGAGTGCCTGATAAAAAGATATTTAACAAACCTAAAAAGAAAAACCTCTAGTTCTCGCAAAGTAGCCGGGAATCTTCATTCGTTATGAAAAAATTTATATAATAAATAGATACTTTGAATTCTGTTTTTCAGAAAGCATCCTTAATATTTGTCAAAATTTACCTGAGAACCCTTGGGAGAAACAAAATATAAATTGGAACCTTTTATCAACACTGCCTTTTTAGATCTTACAGCACCCCATAATTCCTCAACTTCATTATCACTATATCTGTAAAACTTTAAATCTCCTTCACCAACAACCACCTTTTTGAACCTTTCAACACCCAAATACCCTAGAGCTTTCTTTGCAAGAACTTTGAAAAACCAGAGACCTGCGTATCCTATATAATCTGACGACTGATACTTATCATATATTTTCGAAGGTTCATTTTCGGCTGCGCAAATTTCAACTAAATTACATATTTTTTCTGAACTTGAAAAATCGCTCTTTAAGTTTATCGTTAAGTGGCTTGCATCATACTCAGATTCATGAAAAATAAAATTCGGTTTTATAATACGCGACAGTGCTTCCCTTAGTTGTTCATAATTCTTTACGGTAACACCAATATCCGAAGCACCTGCAACCTCATAATCACGGGCCATTGGGTGATCGGCACAGGGCCTAAAATTAATACTAGGCTTTCGGCTGAGCTCAGCCTCAAGGCCAGTCGTACATTCACTATGAACCAATGCTTTCGATGCTCTGATGAATGGCCTTACGTCCCCAGTTTTATTGATAAAAATATTGTCAAAATGTCCGAATGCGTCAGTGTAGAAAGACTCTTTTTCTGCTGGGTGGGGCCGAAGAACAAAATTTAGTTCTGGGAAGTCTAGAGCCAACCTTGCAACTGCGGGCACGAACTGAGAAAACTCCAGAGATACTTTTTCCCATGCTCCAAACATCGACTTCAATATCTCATCTTTTTGTTTTGTTTTAAGTGCCCCTCCCTCTACTCTTATATCATAACTTCTTTTTCCAAGCGCTGATGGATCATCAGCCACCGTATTCACTGCAGCAAATCTGCCACATATTAAAATAAAATCGCCATATCGTTTCTGGAGGTTCGAAACCGATGACTCATCAATTTTACTCAAGCCTGGCTTACAGAGGTCAAAGCGTGGAAACCCGGAGACTTCGAATTTGTCTTTATAACGAGAATACTTAAAGATGTTTCTTTGAGCCTCTCCCCAAAACAACACCTTTTTGACAGCTTTACTACCAAAATACTCTTCTGGATAGATTTTTCTTACCCAATCTTCATACTCACCTTTAAAGTACAAAGCACCTTCATCATGCAAAAAAAGGAGGGAGGTTCCCCTTTTCTCCATTTCCGAGACATATTCACGATCTGGTTTTGTTCGGCCGGTATTACTGTCCAGGCGCCCAAGAAATACACAGTTTTTCGATCTTGCGTGAATAGCTCGGATAGCTGATTTAGATCCTATTATGCTCGTTATTCCCCGCTCAGCTAACTTTGCAGCCAGAAATAAACGCCACTCCATATCTCTACGTGGTGAATCTACGGCGTGGAGTACGATACTCTGCTTCATTTTACGAACCTGATCGATAAATAATTGTCACTAGAAAAACTGGCTTTTCGCTTGATACTCGGCTTTAACGTGCCATAGAAAGCACAAGCCGGGTGCGGGGGGCGTATTAACGAATTAACCGAACTAAGCTAAAGCCCTCGGCGGCAGATACTCCTACTGTACTTCCTCGCAGAATTGCCTGACGCTCCGAATTCGCAATCGATCGAGAGTGCGGGGCGGACCGCATTTCCATGTGATAAGCGGTAAGAGCTTCTATTTTTTTTTCAATATATGATGAAATATCTACAAAAACATTGGGGATGAATGGATCAACTCCTGGAGTATTCCACTCTGTAGCGGAGAGTACTTCAAAAGAGTAGATTTCTTGTATCGGAGATTTTGGTACTGGGCGGCACGCTGTGATTACAGCTTTATGCGTTATCTCGTGGTCTACATTTAGGTCACCGTGATGATGAGTGTAAATTATTTGGGGCTTAATTTCGTCAAGGACCGCCTCGAGTTTCTGAACAATTTCTAACAGTGCTACCCCATCCATCTTATTATCGGGAAAACCCAGCAGATAAGACTTCCTGATTCCGAGTATTTCGTGAGCCTTGGCAGCCGCATTATTGCGCTTTTTCGATTCTTCCTGGGTTGAATCAGGTCGTGATGTTACTCCATCAGCAAGGAAGACAGCGTAGACAGAGTTACCCTCTGCGACGTGCCTGGCAATCGTTCCACCACAGCCAAGGGCTTCATCATCAGTGTGGGCAGCAACAACAAGAACCGTCTTACCCATCAAAATGCTCCCAACTTGTCGGCGTTCCATGGCTTACGTCAGTCGCCAGGGTTCTGCCGATCAGAGACTTGAAATACTTCGGTTCCAAGGCTACGCCGGGGCGGATGCGTCGGATATCTTTTTCCTCAACTACCTCTCCGGCTTTCATATCTCGCACAAAATATATTGATCGACGGAAAATGCGGTTCGATTCCTCCGCCTTCTGTCTTACGTATCCTTTCTCCCCGACAGCCTCCCAGGCATCTCGAGTGTCTTTACACAAACGTTCCAGCTCATCAGGTTCAATCGAGAAGCCACTGTCAGGCCCACCATCATTCCTGCTCAGAATAAAGTGCTTTTCAATCAGGCAAGCGCCAAGCGCAACCGCAGCAACGGACGCTGCGGTGCCCAGTGTATGGTCCGACAACCCTGGAACAGCATCAAACCTTTGGCCTAGCTCAACCAGTTGTGCAATGTTTGCCTGGTCCATGGGTGCAGGGTAACTACTAATACAATGCAACAGGACCAGTTCTTCGCAACCAGCATTTTTAGCAGTAGCGACAGCCTCCTCAATCTCCGATTCGGTGGCCAGCCCCGTCGACATAATCATTGGCTTGCCAGTTTTCGCCACATATTCGATGAGTGGCAAGTCGGTCACTTCAAAAGAAGCGATCTTGTAGGCGGGTGCATCCAGCTGCTCCAATAAATCAACGGCTGTTTCGTCAAAAGGCGTTGAGAACACAGTAAGGCCTATTTTACGAGCATGCTCGAACATGGCTTTATGCCACTCGAAGGGTGTTTCTGCCCACTTGTAGAGGTCATAAAGCTTAAATCCATCCCAAGGGCCACCCTGGATCAGAAACTCCGGACGATCGCTGTCAATCGTCATGGTATCTGCCGTGTAAGTCTGCAACTTTATGGCAGAGGCACCACGCCGCTTGGCTTCGTCTATTGTCTCTAAGGCTCTTTCAAGGGAACCATTATGGTTAGCCGATAGTTCAGCAATAATATAAGGAGGATGTTTCGGTCCGATCTTGGCCCCATCAATAGTAACGTCTTTCATGACTGCCCCTGATTTTGTTTCTTCCGGATTTTTACCGATGCATTTAGCTCTTGACCCTCGACACGAGCATCAGAGAATTCGATAACAAACTCCCCATACTCGATGAACGCAAGGGGATAGGTAGGCGCATCCAGCATCCTGATATGATCATAAAGGCCTTCCAAACTTCCGGTGCCTGGCAGGATGCTCTGCTCTGGTTTTCTGCGTTTAAAAACAACCGGTTCGCCGGATTGCGGTTCCGGCTCGGGCTGGTTACCGACTATCCATTGTATGATTTCGAAACTCAGCTCCCCAGCTCTCTGGTAGATTTCCGCCGCTGTTCCTTTCAATGAAAGGTCTCGTTTCACATACACCGGCCCTGCATCCATTTCTCTCACCATCCTGAGCGCTGTGAGCTTGGTGTCTTTGTGGCCACGAACAATCAGATTCTGCAATGGGCTGCCACCCCTACCGTACGGAACGTCTGTCATGTGAAAACAGACGCTCTCATGATTCTTCCAGATGTCTTCCGGAACAAGCCAGTTCCAATGCAGAAAAAAAATGTATCGGATACTATCTTCCTGGCCAATTAATTCTTCCAGCTGTCTTGGATTGTGAGCCCACACGAATCTACACCCTGCAACCGGATATTTAGCAGCGAGTGGCTCATGCCAAGGTTTGGAGGTCGCGAGGACGCAGGTTTGTTCTTGCAAAAGATTATTCCAGGTTCGATTTCATGCGTGGGTTCGTCAACGATCTGATTTGACTAGTTGCTGTCTTCATAATCGACTTTGAAAACAAGTTTCCTATTACTAAGCCTTGCAAAAGCTGGGTATCTCTCATTGTCGACGGTCCTGATCAGATTGAACTGTTCCATGATGGATAAATGAGGATCAAGCTCGCTATCAGCGGGCCTTCGACGACGGTACCAGGAGGGCTCTCCGGTCTGCTTTATTGGACGCAACGAATCGTATTCTTTAAGGAATCTGAGGCAAAGCTCGATTGTCTTTTCTCCCTGAAGATGGCGCCACACTGGGAGCATCTCACTGCCATCGAGTTCGATTGAATCCCGCAGCCATATATCTCCAGCGTCTGGTTCGCCCGCGGAAGCCTCCAACAAACAAACCGGGATAGAGTTAGCACCCTCAATAATTTGCCAGGCCATCGGGGCAAACCCCCGCCCTTTGGGAAGGCCACTCTCATGAACCACCAGATTATGGTTGTTCCTATTAAGATGGCTGGGTTGCACGATTTTGACACACCCCAACAGGAAACAGACCCAGCCATTTCTAATTTCATCCGCACTCCGAACCAGTTCAGCACTAAGGCCCATTTGGTGAATACTATCTACCAACCGCTCGGCGTAAGGCATTATCCAGGAGTCGTTATCCACGAGAACAGTTGCGGACTTGTCATCACTTCTTAACATTTAACCACTCCAACACTCTATCTACACCCTTCCCATCACACACTCTTGACGCTCTCTCCGTCATTGCCTCCAGAGTTTCGGGTTCTTTGTGAAAACGGTTCACAGCATCAATCAGGTCCAACTCATCGAACGGGTAGCCAAGTTTTTCAGCAGCCCCTGCACTATGTAGGGCTTCCAGTATTGCTGACTGGTTATGCGCCAGGGCAACTGCAATTGATGGAAGCCCGAGAACGCAGCGCTCCCAGGATGTGCTCCCTGCAGCACCGATGGATAAATCAGCCAGGCACATACGCTCAGCCATATTGCGAACGTCTGTACTCACACTGGTATTGAAACGGGATATTTCCGATAAATAACGAACTTCATCCAGCCCTGGTGCGGCAGAGCCCATTATTACATCAAGATTGAGCTCAGATGGTAAATCTGAATGCTGTAGACTCTTCAAAATCGAAGATGTTGTATTGGGGGTATCCATTCCACCCATCGATATGAGAATTCGGCCCAACCCTGCCTTCCTCCTACGATGTAAGCTGCATTCTCTGGCACCAGAAAACTCTGGCCTGAGTAGCGCGTAACGAGGACCGATCAATCGAATACAGTACTTGGGGAGCAGCCCTTCGTAGTCAATGTTAGATCTACCCAAGTTCTGATCAAGAAGCACGTCCACATGGTGTTTTCGGTCAGCTAAGTCATCAATAGCCATAACTTTGCCAACCAAAGGGCTTACCTGCCTCTCCCACAAGTCATCCAGTGCATAGTGATCTACAACTAGCCAGTCAGCATCTATCATGCCCAGGATAGCCTGACTTTGCATAGCATCCACCTCCCAGCTAACACCAAGCCATTCAGCGTGCCGGTTAGCATCAATCTTGAGGGGAGGCGAATGTTCACTCTGCAGTAGACTAAGCTCAAAACCTTTTTCCGCGATGAACTTGCCCAAGTGCCCAGGGTGCTCACGGCAAATGAAACGACACTCATGCCCTTGGCGTTTCAATTCGTCAGCCAACGCTATACAGCGCATCACGTGGCCAGTTCCCATCTGAATTGAGGCATCTGCCCGGAAGACAATTCTCATTCGTTATTCTTTACTCTTCATGGCACGGAACATCCACTCAGCTCGCACCCAGTCCTCATGGGTATCGATGTCCTGAACCCGATGTCTTGGGAGCTTTACTGGGACAGCTCTTTCGTTAAACAACGTCTGCTCTTCCATCCACGCCTCTTTGGTTCCCCAATAGAACTGGCCCGCATCATGCCATGCCTCTTCCAGATCTTGGGAACGAGAATTAAAGTGCTCAGGATTGAACATGGCCACCCGTCCACTCTCCGTGATCCGAATGGCTCTTTGGATTGGAAAGGCGTAGTTGGTCACCGAAAAAGCAAAGCTTGCAGATTCTTGCTTGAGCAGGCTGTAGCCGCGTTGGAGGTCCTCAGGTGAAACGAAAGGCGCGGTTGCATAAAGACAGCATGCATATTTTACCTGCGAGTCGTTCTGATTAATCCAGTCCACGGCATTTCGAATTACTGGCAAAGTTCCAGTGTAGTCATCTGATAACTCGTGCGGTCGCATAAAAGGAACCCATGCGCCCCAGGCTCTCGCAACTTCTGCAATCTCTTCATCGTCTGTGGATACAACTATCCTGTTAAAACACCCACTCTCCTTTGCGGCCTCTATAGACCAAGCGATCATCGGTTTGCCACAAAACTCTTTGATGTTTTTACGAGGTATGCGCTTGCTGCCACCTCGTGCTGGAATAACCGCAACGATCATAAGCCCATAGCTTCCTTAAGCGACTCTACCACGAAGTCCTGTTCGTCGTATGTCAGCGCCGGGAAAAGGGGAATACTGATGGCTTCAGAGTAATACTTTTCGGATTCCGGGAAGTCGCCATCACTGAAACCCATTTCCCGGTAATAGGGTTGGGTGTGCACCGGAATATAATGGAGATTGACGATAATCTCCTTTGCGCGCAGAGCTTCAAATACATCCACGTGAGAGGTGTTAATCTCGCCAAGCTTCAAACGGATCACGTACAGATGGAAAGCAGAATAGCCATTTTTATCCTGCCAGGGAGTAACGACTGGCAAGTCTTTCAGGAGTTTGTCGTATCGTTTCGCCAGCTCATGCCTGCGCGCAACGTAATGCACAAGCCGCCCCATCTGGCTGGCGCCAAGAGCCCCTTGAAGGTCCGTCATGCGGTAATTGAACCCCAGGTCAACCTGCTGATAATACCAGGAGCCTTCCATGGGCTTTGTCATCAAACTGGGGGTGCGGGTGATTCCATGGCTTCGTAACAGTGCTACCTTCTCGGCAAGCTTATCGTTGTTCGTAACTGCCATGCCGCCCTCTGCAGAGGTGACAATTTTGACTGGGTGGAAACTGAACACCGTAATGTCACTGTAACGACAATTGCCTATGGGCTCATTCAGATATTTCCCCCCAATCGCATGGGAGGCATCTTCGATGATTCTAAACCCGTATTTTTTTGAAAGCTCGTGGACCGACCTCATATCGCAAGGCTGACCGCTAAAATGGACGGGAACAACTACTTTGGGCAGGTTTCCGTTCCTCTCCGCGACCTGTAGTTTGTCTTCCAGCGCCTTCGGGCAAAGGTTGTAGGTCCGGGGGTCTATATCCACAAAATCGACCTTCGCTCCACAGTAAAGGCCACAATTCGCCGAAGCCACAAAGGTATTCGGGCTTGTCCATAACCAGTCACCAGGCCCCAAACCAAGCGCAAGGCAGGCTATGTGAAGTGCTGAAGTGGCGCTATTGGTTGCGACAGCGTGTTTGGCATTACAGTGCCTGATAACGGCTTGCTCAAACTTGGGAACGGCGGGGCCTTGGGTCAGGTGTGTGGAAGTCAGCACTTCCACAACCGCCTTGATATCTTCTTCAGTGATGTCTTGCCGACCGTAGGGAATCATAAAGGGCTCTTGACTTGAGGTAACGTTAGACAGACTAATTCTAGGGAATTCATCAGGCCTTGGCGATGCCGAGGAAAGGGCGCGGCGTACACTGTAGGTAGGCGCGAGCCTTCCAGAAGATTATAAACAACTGCGATGCACACAAACCGATTGGCACTGCGAACAATGGCTTCCAGATGCCCACCAGGGCCGTCACTGCAATAAAAACCGGCAGTGCAGCCAGATGGGATTGAATAATTGACCGGTCGCGTTTTTGGGAGTACACCGCGTAGTGAGGAACCATACCCAGCGCATTGAGAATAGTTGCCAGCAGCAGCCAATAAAACAGTACTTGGTTCTGCAAGTATATATCTTTACCCAACCAATCAAGCAAATAAGGCAAGACCACGACGCTGACAACGGCAAATCCGAACGAAAACAGTAAAGTTAGTAACAGCATTTCGCGCATTTTTTTGCGGTAACGTTGCGGCTCATTTCGCTGGTATGCAGCAATCATCGCTGGATAGGCAAAAGAGAAAACGCCAGCATCCAAAAACGACATTAAAGTGCTTGCTAGCCCGATAAACAAAACATAGGCGCCAACAATCTCCAAGCCCGCAAGCCACTGTACCCAATAACGATCAATGGTGAATATGCCGCGTATGGCCAGGGTGGCTATCAGAAGAGGTAGCGCAATTCTGATACCACGCCAGATCCACTCTCTGTCTATTCTGGCAGACCAACCCTTGACCTCCATTGAGCGAAGTTTTCGAACTGAAAAAGCTATTGCGATACCACAGGCCATTACCCAGGTTGCGAACACAGCGTCCAGATTTCGCAAGCTCTCCTCATAAAGCATTGCTAAAACTATTACGATCGCCCACGTCCCTTGCCGCAGGAACAATACGATGCTTGCGGATAATTGCTCTGATACAGCAATGAACAGTCGAGTTAATTCCTGGCAGATGTGTTCCAACACAATGAGCATGAAAAACCATTTGGCCAGTTCCCACGGCAGCATTTCACTCACGAATACTAGCAAAAGAGCCGGCAATACCACTGCGTAAAGCACGAGCGACAGTACGATCTGGTTTTTCAGTAGCCCGCCCCACACAAAGCGCGGATGCGATGCCAGTTCACGTGTTGTGTAAGTGTAAAAATCCAAACCAACAAAATATAGGGAATAGGCGACGGTTGCTGTCACCAACCCATATAGGCCCACTTCAGCGGGTGTAAGCAGCTTGGCCAGAAAAAAAATGAATAAAAACCGACACCCCAGCGTTATTGCTCGGATCGATATATTCAAGAGCTTTACACGAGCATTATGCTCTTTCATCAAAGCCTGCACTGATGTTTGCATTGGAAGCATTACCGGCGCTTCGCCCGCTCAGAAAAACCCGAACGAAAACAACAAAAACTCCAAGCATTCCTCCTAATACAACTGCCAGAACTACAATTAGCGCGCGATTAGGCTCGCTTTTTTCCTGAGGAACCACGGCCGGATCTACGGTTTTGAAAATGTATTCATTCTGAGCATTGGCCAACATGACAGTACGAGTTTCACTTTCTATCAACTGGTAGAACACCTGCTGCATTCCAGCTATATTTGTTTCGCTGAGCTTCTCTTCGAGGTATGCAATTCGAGCTTCTGCATCTTCTACATCTTGCTGGCGCATGTGTTCGTTTATGTCTTGCACCAGCTTTTCAGCCCACTGCTGGGCGGCTATCGGGGACTGGCTTTTAATGCTCACCGTAACCATGCCAGTGTCTTTATTTTCAGAAATGCTGAGGTGCTCTTCCTTGAATTTCTTCACCATATCCCAGTCCGTAGGCTTTTGGCTCTTCCCGTCCTTGCCCTGCAGCCACTCTCGGGCTCGGGGGTCATACACCTCCCCATTGACTAGCCACTCCTGACTCTCCATATCCCAACCTTTGGTCGCCATGAGTGGCACACTGAGATTATGCCGATGCATGAAATCGGTAAGAAAGGCACGGGACTGCAATACCTGTTTGGCCATCACGGTTTTATTGGAATCTCCACCGCTCAAGTTGATGCCGGCCAAGCTGGCCAAGCCACCCAATTGGCCACCCACACCGACAGCGCGGCTGTCTTCTTGAGAGGGGGCCAGCAACACGCTGGCCTGATAGATATTAGGTTTACAGAGGACATAAACCCCCGCCCCAACTGTGAAGGCAATGGTGGCGACAATCATGATCCATTTGCCGCGCCAAAGAGTTGTGAACAACTCCCGCAAGTCAATTTCATCATCTGGACCGTAGTGTTGTCCTATCCCAGGCTGACTTGCCGATTCAAACTTGGTCATCACAAATTCCCCACTGCTGCTGCACCCAGCGCCATCTGGTAAACAATCTGGCTGACGTTGCTCCACAACTCCAACTGATTCAGGCGGTCCACATCAATCGGCATGATGATCGTGTCCCCCGGTTCCAGTTGCTGGCTACGGCCACCAAACCAACGGCTTTGCTCCGGCAGCATCACAGAGCCGTCCGCCTTCACAACGTACACTCTGCTGTCATCCGCCTGGCGAGTCGGGCCCCCAGAGCGCTCAAGGTAGTCATCCACGGTCAGGCCTGCTTGGTGCAAATGACTGGTCGGGAACTGTACCTCCCCGAACACGGAAACCGACTGCGGTATGTTGGGAACGTTCAAGGTATCGCCATCCTGCAAGCGAATGCTCTGATAATCTTGATCCTGCATGACGGCAGCAAGGTCGATCACCATGCGGCCTACAGGTCGGCTGTTCTGGACGTCTTCCAGTAAGCCCTGAACCTGTTGGACCCGCTGAGCATTCTGACCACCGAAGCTGTCACCTTGAAGCTGCACCCCTAGAAGATCCCCTTGGAGGCGCTCCTCTGCCTCCTGCAGGCGCTGGGCCTCCAACTGTCGAAGTTTCTGGCGGGTAAATACCGCCCCTTTGGGGAAAGCGTTTTCGGTCAGACCACCAGCACGAACAATAACGTCCCTCAGAGTTTCGCCTTCACCGAAGGTGTACTCTCCGGGGTAGCGCACTTCACCGGAAAGCGTGATTCGGTATTGTTTGTCAAAATCCGGCGTTGGCTGGATCAAGATGGCATCACGGCTCTGGAGCAATTGCCGGGTCTCGCCTGTCATTGCTTCCGCTAACGCAATCTGGCGGGTGATCACTCTGCGGTCGCCCTCTTCTGTGAGCTCCGATCTGGCCAACTCCGCCGTAAGTAGAGATGCTGAATCTTTCAGCCCTCCAGCAAGAGCAATCACATCGGCAAGCCCGCCGTTTTCCGGGATAGGGTATTCACCCGGGTAGCGAACCTCGCCGGATATGGTGACAAAAGAGGCAGGTTCAAGAGGCGTTGCCTGAATGCGCAACTGCTTCAGCAGCCCTGGCAGTAGTTTCTCTCGCTTTGCGTCCTGCAGCTGCCGGAGCTCGTCCTGTTCACTTTCAGTTAGTTGCTCTCGCTCCAGCATGGCAAGCCAACGGCGCTCCTCATAGTTTTGCTGGAGTTCTTCCCGTTGTTGGGGGCGCAGATCCGCCAGCTGGCGCTCGGACGGTTTCGAAATCCGCTCACCTTTCGCCAGGCGCTCCCGCAAATCTTGATATTCCTCGTATCTCAGAGCCCTTTCATCGAGCTCTGTTTTCTCGAGATCAGAAAACACCAATAGTTGGTCCCTCTCCTCAAAGATGAGGTCCGCTGAACTGCCAGGGTTACGAAGGGCACTGCGCAGATCAATCACCTGAGTGCTCAGCTGATCATCCGCGGACTCTCTTACGAGAAGAGCTACATCGCGATCTGCCGCAGGCAGTAGGTCGTTGCGCAGGTTCTTGAGAACCGATGACACCCTCATGCCGGCTATGAACGCATAGCGCCCAGGGCGGGTGGCTGCGCCACGGATTTCTACATACTGACCGGTGATGTTGGCAATAGAGGCTATGGTAATGCGGTCCCCCGGCAAAACCCGAGCACGCCGCCCCTTCTGCTCCGTGTAGTCCGCTTCGGCGATGATTCTCAGAAAGTCTTCGTTGGTGCGCTCAATTTTTACACGCTCCGGGTAAGCCTGGGGTGTAAGTCCCCCAGCCAGGCGTACCAGTTCTTTGAGGCTGGTTTTGTCTTCCAGTTCGTAAAGGGCGGGCCGGTATACTTCGCCATCAATGCCTGCCCGGTTGCCAATCGGTGGAATGAAAATAACATCCCCGGGCTGAAGGCGGTTGTCGCCAGAGCTGTCACCCTTGAGAAGCAGGTCATACAGATCCAGAGTAGCGATAAGCTTGCCGTTGCGCTTATGCTGAACGGCACGCAAAGATCCGGACTGTTTTACGCCGCCTGAAACATACAGGGCGTTGGTTATAGTGGACAGAGAGCTCACGGTGTAAGAGCCTGGATTTCGGGCTTCGCCGAGAACGAAGACTCGCATGCTGCGCAATTCGCCGAGAGAAACACTGGCCTCCACGCCGATGTATTGCTCGGAGACCCGTTTGCGAATCTGTTGCCGGGCTTCATCGAAGCTCAGGCCTGCAACGCTGAGAGGGCCGGAATTCGGGAAGCTGATAGAGCCATCGCGGCTGACTGGCAGCTCAAGCTGTCGATTCTCTTTGCCCCACAATTGGACGCGAAGCACATCACCGGGACCAAGGGTGTAGTTGTTGGGAACCGGAATTTCCGTTACCGGAGCAAAGGTGGTGGGGCTACCCGCAAAAAGGTCATATCCGAAGGGTTTCAGGCCCCCGTTTTTACGGGCCTGTTCTTCCTCTTTTTGTAGCTCTTCCTGTTCTTGTTGCATCCTCCGTTGGTTGTCACCCCCACTGCCTTGTTGAGGTTCAACAACATCAACATTTTCAGGGCGCTGCTGGCTCTGACTGCGACCCTGTAAGCCATCAAGGTCTATACCGTACTGCCGGGCCAGGGCCTCTTGCTGGGCTTTGGGCAGGTTCTTGAACTGCTCAATCTGGGCAGGACTGATGGACTGGGCAGTCGCGGCCATTGGCAGCAGAAGAGCCAATGGGAGCAATAGGTTCTTAAGCTTCACAGGTATAAATCCGGCGGTTTGGTTCGGTAAAATTTAGAATCGGTAGATCCAGGTGGCTCCCACAGACCATTGCTCTTTCTCGCCACCCAAGTACTGGATTTTCTTTTCGGTTGCCTGGAAGTTCAAATCCAGCCAGCCATTCAAGAAGCGACTGCCGTATCCGAAATCAAGAATAGCGACGTTTTGGTCACCCTCGGGTACGTTATAAAAGATGTCCTCATCAGTCACAACCGTGCGGCTTGCACCATCTTTGTTCAGCCTGGCGTATGTCACCTTTGCAGTCAGATTGGCGCCGTTGTCGAAGAAGTTCAGGGCGCCAATGGTAACGGCTTCTGCGTCGCCGTCGAAGCTGGCTGCCATACTACGCCCGTAATAGCGGTAGCCAGAGCGGTAACGGAAATGGTCATAGGTAATGTTAGGTATGGCATCGCCCAGAAAGTCATCCGCCAAGGTGTTGGTGTATTCAATAAACCACTGCTGGTCTGCGGCAAAGAGCTGCGTGGTCCAGTCCGTACCGAAGAGCCAGGATTTGCGGGCTGGGAAGGCTCCGGCTTCGTCTTCGCCCATCATCTGGACGTAAAGACCCATGGACTGCTGGCCAATTGCAAATCCATAACGGGCATCGATGCTGGCGAGCTGGTTGCCCGGGTCGTTCTCTTCGAGCTGTCCGTTATCGCGGCCGATCAGGGCGTTCCAGATGGTGGATGAGCCTTCCGGCCGCCCTGCTCCGCCAAACATGATCGCGCGGGAAAGACCTATATCCAAGCCATTCATTGGGCGGAACGTAAAACGCATTCCGACCATTTTGGCATCGGGTACCGCACGATCACTTTCATACTGGCCGGCAAGTGCTGTGAACTGCCACGGGCCGATCCAGTTTAACCATGGGGTTTCAAAGGCGTGGGTGTTTTTCCGATTAATCCAAAGCGCCGGCATTGGGCGGGCGTTGTTGGAGAGAATGAGGCTGGACTGCCAGCCGGGCCCCCACCAACGGTCAATAGCTCCAGCGCCCAACACCCAGTTTCCTGCGGCCGCTGCCAAGTAGCTGCCATCCAGGCGAAGCTCTTCGTCGTCATCGCTCTGATGGGCGTATGAAGGCTTAAGTCCTAGAGCCCAGACTTCCCCTTGCCACTGGAGATTGATTGCCGTTCCGGCTTTCGCAAGTGGATTCTGATCAAAACCGCGCACTCCGGGAATCTCGCTGCTGCCATACAGGCTGTACTCGCCCCGCCTGCCCTGTTGAGCCTGCTGTTCCTTCTCAAAGCGCAGGTAGGCGGCAGCGGAGCCCACCGAGGTCTGATCGAAACTGACGCTGTCCTCCAGCCCACTGTGGACCGTATTCCACATTATTGGCCAGGTGCTGATAGTGCGGTCCATATGGCCGCGGTCTGCCAGTTTCTGGGCCGCAAATCTCGCCCTCGAATCACCCGGCTCCAGCCAGGGGGCCGCCGAGACAGACAAACTTGTCAGACACGCTACCGCCCCACCGACCAGGGCCCAGTGTTTTAAGGTCATAAGATTGGATTATCTGACAAATGACAGGAAACAGACAAAAGGAAGGGGACAACTGACTCCCAACTGCATCCTTGTCGGTAGATGAATGAACTGTTTCAGAAGCGTGAAGATTTTACGGCAATGCCTATGACAAGCAAGTGACAAAAAGTCTGCCACATTGGTTATCAGAGGGTTATGGAGGTAAAGATTTGTTAAAGGTTCGGAACCTCAACCTTATCGCCTATATTTCATTCAGGTTGGCTCTTACCAAGCTTACAAATTCAGCTAAAAACGAAATAAATATACCGCCCATTAAACCCAGCATGGCAGCCAAAACAACAATCAGGCTCCTCGCGGGGCCCTTCCTTTCTGCCATTTGGCGGTTGAGCACCAGAAGTTCTGCCGGTTGAATTGAAAGGAGAAGCACTTCAAGGGACAGCCGCTTATTCACTGCGTCAGCTATCGCCGCTCCCACGTCCTGAGAGCCTTCCAACCTGTCAATGGTTGAGGTCAAAGATTCGATTTGTCTTTCCAGGTTACTTTTAAGGGTAGATACCGCAATCGATTGGGTCTGCTCCAGATTCTCAATGAGTGCAGCGTGAATCTGCTTAACGCCCTCAGACCCTGCCGGCTTGGCTTCAGAGACAATGCGAATGAGTCCCGTATTCTCGGGATTCGAAAAGCTCACTTCGAAAGGAAGCGGCTGATCGTGCTCGGCGAGGTAAGCGGCCTCAATCTCAGGAAACCAGCGATTCTCGAGTGTGGCTATCACAGAGGCCGGCTTCTCGATGAAGCTCCCTGTTTCCTTCTCCGCCAGCTTTAACAAGCTAACGTAATCATACTTCTCTGGCATTAGAGTCGCGTACAGGACACCCGCCGCAAGGGTAACCAGAAAAACAACGTAGAAAATTCGACGGCGCTTCAAAAAAGTTGAAGCCAGGTCTACAAGGCTGATTTCATCGTCATGGGCGTGTTTAACGGAGCGCTGTCGTTCTTCCATATTAATTCATCTTTCCTCTAATTATTGTGGCTGCACACCGACTACAGCCTGAGATTGGAGCTGCGAGTCAGTTCCGCGCGCGATAGTATCTTCAGTTTTTTAAAGCCGAGACCGGAACCTTTACCCTCTGCTGCTTCTGCATGAAGTTGATCAGCACTATTGCACGCGCCTCACCGTCGTATGCCTGAAAAATGGCATTGATACCTTCAAATGGCCCGTCGTTCAATTGCACAGCCTGGCCGGGTTTGATGCCGCCCTGCTCTGCAACTGAATCCAAGCTTTTCTTTATGTGCATGATTACATCATCACTTATAGCTGCAGGCTTGTTGGCAAAACCCACAATCCTGAGCACACCGCGAGTAGAGCGCAGCTTTGCCCAAACAGGATCCGATTGTTCCAGGTTCACGAACAAGTAACCGGGAAATAGCGGCTCAAGCTTCTTTGTACGCTTGCCGGCCTTGATTTTCTCCACTGTAATTTTCGGGTAGAAGCAGGCGATATCCTGATTCTGGAGATGTGTAAGGGCTCGGTCGCCCTGGGCGGGCTTGTGCTGAAGTGCGAACCATGTCATGGCTGCGGAAGGTACCAGCTTCCTGCCGCAACGAAATACGGATTTAACACATCTTGTTTACCGTATTTCAGAGGTTTGCCATCCACCGTTTGAACTTTCCCACCGGCCGCCGCCAGCACAGCCTGTGCTGCGCCTGTGTCCCACTCACAGGTGGGTCCCATACGTGGGTATATATCTGCGTGCCCCTCGGCTATGCGACAAAACTTTAACGAGCTGCCAGCCTGCACAAGTTCGTGCTCTCCGAGCTTATCGATAAACGCTCTGGTTTCCGGGTTAAGGTGATTTTTGCTGGCCACAACACGCTTTACGTCTTTGGGCTCCGCCACCCGAATTCTGTGAACTTTGCCTGTGCGATCACGCATATGGGCGCCCTCACCGACCACACCCCAGTAGGCTTCCTTCAAAGCAGGAGCAATGACCACACCCATAACTGGCTCACCGTCCTCAATCATGGCGATGTTCACAGTGAACTCCCCTGTGCGCTGTGTGAAGTCCTTGGTACCGTCGACGGGGTCCACCAGCCAGAACCGGCGCCAGTGCTTGCGCTCTTCCCAAGGGATATCGTTGCCCTCCTCCGAAAGGATAGGGATATCCCGGCTAATTCTGCGCAGCCCACGGGTGATGATGTCGTGGGCGGCGGTGTCTGCAGCTGTGATGGGCGAATCGTCTGCTTTGTAGTTCACTTTGAAGTCTGACTGATAGATATGCAGCACTTTCTCGCTGGCCTCGTCTGCTACCTTGATGACATCCGGAAGGATGGAGCTGTAATGCATGCGATGCGATTCCTGCTTCAGATCAAAACGTTATGAACTATGATAGGTAATAGTAACATTCTCTTAACAAAGAACCAGAAGGACGCCTCTATGAAACTTCGCTTCCTTGGCGGCACGGGCACGGTCACCGGCTCCCGCTACCTGCTCTCGGACGACAAGCACCGGGTACTGGTGGACTGCGGCATGTATCAGGGCGTGAAAACGCTGCGCCGGCGAAACTGGGCGAAATTCCCGGTAGATCCTTCTACCATTGATGCCGTGGTGCTTACCCACGCACACATTGACCATTCCGGGTACCTGCCGGCCCTGGTGAAGAACGGCTTTAAGGGTAAGGTGTATTGCACCAAAGCGACCCACGAATTGTGCAAGGTTCTGCTGCCAGATGCCGGCTTTCTGCAGGAGGAAGACGCCAAGTATGCCTTCCGCAAAAAGTTTTCCAAGCACGAGCACCCGGAACCGTTGTTTACCGAGAAAGACGCTTGGGAAGCCCTCAAACATTTTGAATCCCTGCATTATCACGAGACGTTCGAGCCGGTAAAAGGTTTCGAGGTAACGTTTACCCCGGCCGGTCACATACTTGGCTCTTCTTGCGTGCACGTTCATCACAAAACTGCCGACCGAACGGTTGTGTTCAGCGGTGACGTGGGGCGACAGAACGACATCATCATGCGCCCACCCGAGCCCCTTCAAAAGGCGGATGTACTGGTGTGTGAATCCACCTACGGGGATCGTGCCCACGGCGAAACCGACCCGGAAGCGGAACTGACCGAGATCATCACCAAAACGGCTGGCCGCGGCGGCATTGTGCTTTTACCCGCGTTTGCGGTTGGGCGGGCGCAAATGCTGCTCTATGTGATTCACAAGATTATGGGTGATGGGAAGATTCCGAAACTGCCGGTGTTTTTGAACAGCCCGATGGCTATCAAAGCCACAGAGATCTTCTGCAAGCACCATAAAGAACACAAACTCAATTCCGCTCAATGTGAGCGGATTGATGACAAAACCAATTTTGTGCGCAAGGTGGAAGAATCGATCGAACTGGATGCGGTGCGTTACCCCTGCGTGATTATTTCCGCCAGTGGCATGGCCAGTGGTGGACGGGTTCTGCACCATCTTAAAACCCTATTGCCAAATCCTCGGAACAGCATCGTTTTTGCTGGCTTCCAGGCACCGGGAACTCGTGGGGATGCGTTGGTTAACGGTGCGGAATCGGTGAAGATTCATGGCGAATATTGGCCGGTGAAGGCCGAAATTCACAACCTGGATTCGCTCTCGGCGCATGGCGATTACAATGAGATTCTGGCTTGGCTGGAGCAAGGCTCACTGAAACCCGAGAAGGTTTACGTCACTCACGGGGAGATGGTTGCGAGTGACGTTATGCGGAAACGGATTCGGGAGAAGTTTGGCTGGGATGCTGAGGTACCGGAGTTGTTTGAGGAAGTCGAAGTCTGAGCATGATTCAAACCACTGTACAAGACCCGGGGCTAAACTCGTCGCTCCATCTTGATGCACCGGAAGGGTCAATCACGCATTGCCAAGAACCCGCACTACTTCGCTCAAACCGAACAACAACCCCTGCAAGATTTGGGTGAGCATTGTCCCCCAAGGTCACCTGAATGTGACCTGAACCGTCAGCATTGACAGAACCAATGTCGGTAGCAGCGCTTCCATTTGTGAGCCGCGATGGAACATAGCCGAGATCCGTATTGGCGACAGCACCCCCATTGGCCACCTGAACCTCAAAGGCCGACTTGTATGCAGCCAACTCGCCCACCACCCTATTTACCTGTGTTTTCATGATATTACCTTGATAGAGCGGAATGGCCACTGCAGCCAAAATCCCAATGATTGCCACTACAATCATTACCTCTATCAAAGTGAAGCCAAAATGCTGCTCTTTCATAATCAACTCATTACCACGTTTCTTTGTCAGTTTCCTAACAAACAAGCAAAACCTCGGCCAAAAATCCGACGTTAGAGGCTTAATACTTATCATTGATTGTCGAATAGAATTAATCAATTTCAACGAGCGCATCAGATACCAAACTTCAAGTAAAGCTGGATAGCATCCGCTTCATTTACTCTTCCGGCGTTTCGCAATGCTCTTTCCAGCGCTTCAAAAATCGCCCTACCCTCCTCTTGCAGGACTTCCCTAAATCTAATTCGATCCACACCCGCATTCAGAATATCAATAGCCCGATTCGCATAACCTTCCCTTGTAAGAGCATCTGCCAGCACAACCCGTGCCTCAACGCAATCTGGCGCCTTCTCTAGATTATTTTCAAGCACTTCTATGGCCTTATCTTTCTCGCCAAGCATCCAATAAAGGCGGGCTTCCGTTGTGAACTGACTACAGTTTGGCGCTTTTAGTAACGATTGAAACTCGATTCGATGTATGGTCTTTCTCGCGAGCTCTAGCCCAAGATCCATATCCGCCATTGAAATAGCGGTGTTAGCCTCAGCTTGGATTAAATAATTCGATACCGAGGTATTCAGCGGAGAGAGGTAGGAGAAAGCCAGCAGCTTGTAATAGGCATCCCTTGATAAAGAGGGTGAGAGTTCCGACGAACCTGCACGCGCAATTTCTCTTTTTGCAAACTGATCCACTATTGATGAAACAAGCCCGAAAAATCCGATCGATAAAAACATAGTCAATGCCGCCCACTTCAAAACTTTCGAACTTTTAGACGGGGCAAGGAAAGCCTTTTTTTCAACAGCAAATTCAGCTACGCCTAAGCCAAGGAAGCTGCCAAAAATAAATGCGAGAAGTGGTTGATAAATAATAAAATTTACAAAAGAATGAGATGCGACAGTAAACAGAATAGCTACGACGAATAATCCGTCGATTCTACGATCATCATTCGCTTTTATAACTCCTGAAAGTGTCCTTGCAAAAGCGAGAATCGGTAAAATCAGACAAACCAAAAAAACCAGAAAACCTAGCTCTAAGAGAAGCTGTAAATAATCGTTGTGAGCAAAAAAACCGACACTGCCAACCTCACTGGGCTCGCGAACAGCCGGATAAAGCAGAGAGAAAGTTCCTAACCCTGACCCCACCCAGGGAGAATCAGAGAAAAGCTTTAAACTCGACAACCACATATCAAAGCGGTATGAAAGTGATTCCGGCCGACTCAGAGGATTGACACCTTCTGAGATCCCACCAGAAAAAATGAAAAATGACACCAAATAGCTTAAAAGAATCAGCCCAAAAACACTACAAATAGCCTTTTTGTATTTCTTTTCAGAAAAAACCAGAATTGCAAATAAAGATAGACTTAAAAGCAGTATCGCGGCCCTTGATTGCATTGAAAACATTGCAACACTTAACAGCAGCAACGAGGCCCAACACAAAAGGTTGAACTTTTGAGTCTTAACAACAGAGTTCGAAAGAGTCAGGATCGCAACTACCGATAGGTTTGCCGCTATATTAGCATCGGCAAACAGCCCCCCATTACGCCCATCAAAATTATACAACATTACCATCGCATATAGACCATTAAAAAGAGCAATGGTTACGATGGATATTTGAAAGTACTTTTTTGCATCCTCCCCGTCTTGGTTCAGAAAAAGCATAAATCCGACAGCAAGCAAGCTAAGCGAACAGGCAACCCAGAACGACACCCACATCCATTGACTGAAAACAACAGATAGGAAAATAACAAACAAAAAAATCAGGGCCCATACTTCAATCCGCTGGATGCTTTTTCCTTTTTTAAGCCATAACAAGCAGCAAACTGAGGTCAACCAGAAGATGGCGACCCAAACACCATCGGAAGGGATAGACTGAAAACCAACCAGGCCGGCTAAAAAAGCAAAAACCATAAGTTGTGGCCATCTCAGCTTCGACTCAAGCACCATCACCCCTCCGAGTACAGATTCGCTGACATTAAAAAGGGAGGGGCGAACCCCTCCCTTCAATCACAAAGCTCTGAAAGCTTGCAAAATGCTTACGGCACTGCAGGCGTACCATTCGAGCAGCTTGACGGACGGTAGTCTGCGTTTACGTCAGTTACGCATTCCCAGCTTCCGCCGGTGGTGCGCTGGATACCGATAACACTACCGTTAAGGATAGCGCTCGCATCCTGGCCAAATGTTGCGATGATAACGCCAGCGCCATTGTCCGCTGAGTTGAAGGTGATGGTGCTCGGAACGTCGCCGACCATCAGGTTGGACGAAGTCATACCAAGGTCTTGCGCATCTGCAGGGAATGAGCCACGGTTGAGCTGTTCTTCAGCGGCTGTTTTTGCAGCGGATATTTCACCTAAAACCCGGTTTACCTGTGAACGAGCAACGTAATCTTGGTACTGAGGAATGGCGATTGCAGCGAGAATACCAATGATCGCGACCACGATCATCAGTTCAATCAGGGTAAAACCCTTCTGAGCATGGTTGATTTGGATGTTCTTCATTCTTGACCTCTGTGTTTGTCGTTGATCAACGCTTTCTGGCCCGGGCCCGGTGGAGCATTGCCCCGCGACCGGAATTGAGAGCCTAACCCCAGTATGCACTACCCGTGCCAAGACCCAGAAATTTATTTTTATCTTTTTATTCCAGATAGTTAAAGATTCTCCTTATAACGGATCAGCTAAAAATGTTCTGCAAACCCTGCCTTCAAACGTCAGTGGGTGACAATTTGCGTCACCCGACTTTAAATACGGCCAACTTCAAACGGTTGGTGTTAACAGCCATCCTCTAGTGTTTTTCTTGCAGCAGGCATCCATGACCTCCTATGGAAAGAAACTTTCCAAAAGGCAGCCACCCATCTAAACTCTTCCCAATTGACAAAACATCCGTTTCAGTAACTTAGGCAGAGTTTTTTAATTAATTTATGTCTACCAACAAGAGCAACATCACGCTTACTGGTTTGGCGAGACGTTTCGTTGACGATGGACTCCTTGACGAGACAACTGCCAAAGATGCTTTTCTGCAAGCCTCCCAGAACCGCATTCCACTCATTACCTATCTTACGCAAAACAATCTTGCTGACAGCTCGAGACTGGCATTCTCAGCGGCGATGGAATTTGGGGTTTCAGTATTGGATCTATCATCCTTTCTGCCGGAGATGATGCCGGAAAAGGTGGTAGACGAGAAACTAGTGCGGAAGCACAACGCGCTCCCTCTATACAAGAGAGGCAATAGGCTGTTCATTGCTGTTTCCGATCCGACTAACATCCAGGCCTTGGATGAAATTAAGTTCAACACAGGCTTAAGCACCGATGCGATATTGGTGGATGATGCCAAACTTCGGGAAGCCATTGACAAGTATCTGGAATCCCAGGACACCACTATGGGTGATCTGGATGACTCCGATCTTGAGGGGGTTGAGACTGAAGGCGGTGAGCAAGAGGACGATGGCGCTGTTGTTGCCAGTGAGGTGGACGACGCCCCGATTGTAAAGTACGTCAACAAGATGCTTCTCGATGCGATTCGCGGCGGGGCGTCGGATATTCACTTCGAGCCCTATGAAAAAGTCTATCGGGTACGATACCGGACAGATGGCATTCTGAAAGAGGTGTCTAGGCCCTCTATCAAGCTCGCGCCCAAGATCTCAGCTCGAGTGAAGATCATGGCCCAGCTCGACATCTCTGAGCGGCGGGTACCCCAGGACGGCCGAATAAAGATGAAGCTGTCAAAAACCAAGGCTATCGATTTCCGGGTAAACACACTACCCACCCTTTGGGGCGAGAAGATCGTTCTGCGGATTCTTGACCCGAGTCAGGCAAAACTGGGCATTGATGTGCTCGGTTATGAGGCGGACCAGAAAGAGATGTACATGGATGCCCTAAAACAGCCACAGGGCATGATTCTTGTGACTGGCCCCACCGGCTCGGGTAAAACCGTTTCTTTGTATACCGGGCTGAATATTCTTAACACACCAGACATCAACATCTCCACTGCGGAAGACCCGGCAGAAATCAACCTGGAGGGCATAAACCAGGTCAACGTAAACAACCGCGTAGGGCTTGGCTTTGCAGAAGCATTGCGAGCCTTCCTGCGTCAGGACCCTGACGTAATCATGGTGGGTGAGATCCGGGATCTGGAAACGGCAAATATCGCGATCAAGGCGGCACAAACGGGACACCTGGTTCTATCGACGCTCCACACCAACAGTGCCGCAGAGACTCTCACGCGGATGATGAACATGGGCGTGCCATCTTTCAACATCGCTACCTCCGTAAGCCTGATTATTGCCCAGCGCCTGGGCCGGAGACTTTGCAGTGCATGCAAGCAGCCCTTTGAAGTCCCGAAAGACGTGCTTTTGGAGGAAGGGTTCACACAGGAACAAATTGATACAGGCTTCACGTTGTACCGTCCCAAGGGCTGTGATAAATGCAATGGAGGATACAAGGGCCGCGTCGGGATTTACGAGGTGGTCAAGATTACCGACGAGCTGGCGAGCATGATTATGGAAGAGGCCAGTTCCATTAAAATTGCAAAACAGGCTCAGGCAGAAGGCTTCCGTAATTTGCGTCAATCCGCACTTATGAAGGTGATT
Organism: Marinobacter sp. es.048; assembly: GCF_900188435.1. Lineage (NCBI taxonomy): Bacteria > Pseudomonadati > Pseudomonadota > Gammaproteobacteria > Pseudomonadales > Marinobacteraceae > Marinobacter > Marinobacter sp. es.048. The sequence continues at coordinate 1,880,055 of NZ_FYFA01000001.1, read as the reverse complement.
GAGGGCGTGACAAGCCTTGAGGAAGCCAATCGCGTGACGAAGGACTAAGCATGGCAGAGAAAGCACAGAAACTGGAAGCGTACGTTTGGGAAGGGAAGGACCGAAAAGGTAATAGGTCCAAGGGGGAACTCACGGGCTCGAACCTTGCCCTGGTCAAAGCGCAGTTACGCAAGCAGGGCATCATTCCAGATAAAGTCAAGAAAAAGCCCAAGCCGCTTTTCGGTGGCAGCAAGAAGATTACCCCCTTCGACATTGCCATGCTGACTCGTCAGCTTGCGACCATGATGAAGGCGGGCGTACCTCTGGTGCAGAGCTTTGATATTGTTGCGGATGGTTTGGAGAACAAGGGGCTTCAGGAATTGGTTATGAGTATCCGAAATGATATCTCATCAGGCACAAGTTTTGCCGGCGCCCTACGCAAGCATCCCAAATACTTCGATGATCTCTATTGTAATTTGGTCGATTCCGGTGAGAAGGCGGGGGCACTTGAAGCGATGCTTGATCGCATTGCAACCTACCTTGAGAAAACTGAAACTCTCAAGAAAAAAGTAAAAAAAGCGATGACATATCCGATAGCAGTAATTGTTGTGGCTATCATCGTGACGGCAATTCTGCTTGTAAAAGTAGTTCCGCAGTTCGAGAGTTTATTCAAGGGCTTTGGAGCAGAGCTTCCCGTGTTTACTCAAATGGTAGTAAATCTGTCTGAATGGCTGCAAAGTTGGTGGTTCGTGGTTCTTTTAGGAATTGTAGGAACAATTTTCTTGTTCAAAGAAGGGAAGCGCCGCTCTCGGAAGTTTTCTGACTTTGTTGATAAATACACACTCAAACTTCCTGTAGTAGGCGAAATATTGGATAAGTCGGCCGTCGCAAAATTCGGTCGTGTTCTATCGACTACGTTCGCTGCTGGTGTTCCGCTGGTCGACGCCCTCGATTCTGTTGCCGGAGCTACCGGCAACGCTGTCTATCGAGATGCTATCGACCGCATCAAAAACGATGTATCCAGCGGTACTCAATTGCAGGCCTCAATGCGCCAACAAGACGTATTCCCCGTGATGGCGGTCCAGCTAACGGCAATAGGCGAAGAATCCGGTAACCTGGATGAAATGCTGGCAAAAGTTGCCGAGCACTATGAAGCTGTGGTCGACGACATGGTCGATAACCTCACAGCACTCATGGAGCCGATGATCATGGCGGTGCTGGGTGTGCTCGTAGGCGGCTTGATCATTGCCATGTATCTGCCAATCTTCCAGATGGGCCAGGTTGTTGGTTAAACAGCCTTCTCTTACGCCCCTCAGCATTAAGGCGGGGTCAGAAGAAAGTTTCTGCTGACCCCGAGTTCGCCCGCCTGATTCTCGGATAATTGATGATTACTCTGGACGCCTTTCTCGCCACTCCCTGGCTTCTTTTCCTCTCTGTCACGCTCGTTTCCCTCTGCATCGGCAGCTTCCTGAATGTTCTCATTCTCAGGCTGCCGAAAATGATGCATCAGGACTGGCGCTGCCAATGCGAGGAGTTTCTGGAGCTGCCGGAGAAGCAGCGCAAGCAGGAAGATAGGATTACGCTCTCCAAGCCAGCGTCCACCTGCCCTTCCTGCGACCATGGCATTCGCGCCTGGGAGAATATTCCCGTGGTCAGCTGGCTGGTCCTGCGGGGCAAATGCGCTTCCTGCAAAGCCCCCATCTCGCCCCGCTATCCGATTATTGAGGCCGTTACCGCGATTTTCTCGGTAGCGACCATTGTCGTGATCGGACCGAACGAGTCGGCGCTCTGGGCTCTGCTGCTGGTTTGGTCTTTGGTAGCCCTGACGGTTATTGATTTCGACACTCAGCTTCTGCCAGACAGTATTACCCTGCCCCTGATGTGGCTGGGTCTGGTGCTGAATTATTTCGGCGCATTGACGGACTTCAACAGTGCCTTTTGGGGGGCGGTAGCCGGTTATCTCTCGCTTTGGTCGGTTTATTGGCTGTTCAAGCTGGTCACCGGCAAGGAAGGCATGGGGCACGGGGACTTCAAGTTGCTGGCCGCGCTGGGCGCCTGGCTGGGATGGCAGTTGTTGCCGGCGGTGATTCTGCTTTCTTCGGTGGTTGGTGCGGTTGTCGGTATCAGTTTGATGGTGTTCAGGAAGCATGGGCGCGAGGTGCCAATTCCGTTTGGGCCTTACCTGGCGACGGCGGGGTTGATTTGTTTGTGGTTTGGCAGTGAGATTCAGGAGTTTTGGTTTGGGTTTTTGGGGGTCTAAGTAATTTGTCGGATTACGCTTCGCTAATCCGACCTACGCCGAACTTGTAAAACATAATTCTAATTCGGAGATTCAATGGCAGTAATCGGCCTTACCGGCGGGATAGGTTCCGGAAAATCCACTGTTGCTCGCTTATTCGGTGACCTTGGCGTGCACTGGGTGGATGCGGATGATGTTGCCCGGGAGGTGGTTGAGCCGGGGACGCCTGCGCTGGCAAGGATTGCGGAGCATTTCGGGCATGAGATTCTTACTTCTGACGGCACCCTGGATCGCGCCCGGCTTCGCGGAATAGTCTTTCAGGAGCCGGAAGAGCGTGTTTGGCTGGAGTCGCTGTTACATCCCATCATTCGTGAAGAATTGATTCGGCAATTGAACCCGGAAAATTACCAGCTTCCCTATGTGCTTCTGGTCTCCCCTCTCCTCCTGGAGACCGACCAGCATGAGCTGGTTGATCGCATTATTGTGATCGACGTACCCAAGGACGTTCAACTTGAACGCACCATGGCCCGGGATACCAATTCCCGGGAACAGGTGGAGCGGATTATTGCGGCTCAGATGTCGCGTGAGGATCGGCTGGCGCGGGCGGATGAGGTGGTTGATAATAACCGACCTCTGGATGATGTAATGCGTCAGGTGCGGGAGCTGCATGAAAGGTTGCTGGTGGACTTTGGCTGACTGTTTTTTCCGGTATCGTTTTGCAGGTCTTGCGGCTGCGCTTGCTCTAACCCTTTCTCCCCCAAGCCACAGTATCGAGCCGGTGTTTGAGGTTCGGGAGCGCTCTGTGGCTGAGATTCTGTCTCCGGCCGACCTCCCGATCGGCTTCTACACGTTCGAGCCGGACGAATACTGGGCCGATCCTCGGGACTCCTACTGGCTTAAATTCAGTAACTGGGTGCTCCGCCAGGAACGTCTTCATGGGCAGAAGATCCAGTCTGTTGGCCAATGGGCAGACCGCACGCTTTCTGGCAGCTCCCAGAGCCTGCCAAACAACGAGAGCTATCTCCGAGTCGGCTTTGCGACGGAATCCGAGTACGGGGATCCTGCACAGTTTGAACCAGAGGCGCGATTCCGGCTGGACATTCCCACCACCCGGCGCAAGCTGCGCCTGGTTATCGAAAGCGAAAGCGAAGACCTGATTCCGCTGGGCGAACGTCAACGGGACCGCCAGCTTACCGAGCCGGAACGTTCCGACACGCAAGCCACAGGTGCACTGCGCTATCTGACACAAATTGGCGACGCCATCAATTTCTCCAACGATGTGGGTGTGCGCCTGCGGCTTCCTCCAGACGCCTTCTGGCGGGCAACAGCGGAGAAACGCTGGCGCCTGGACGATAAGTGGATTCTGAACGCCCAGCAACGGTTCTATTATTTTCATCAGGACGGTTGGGGCGAGCGGACCTGGATTGGCGTTGGGCGCCCGGTGGGCAATGACTGGTATTTCCGCTCGTCTTCGGAACTGGAGTGGGTGCACAACAACAAGGAATTTGTTGCGGCTCAGATATTCAGCATGCGTAAGCGCATGAATAACCGCTTGATTGTAACGCCCCGGCTGGGCGTACTCGGGGAAAGCAAACCTTCCTGGCGCACCACATCAGCGTTCGGGGATCTCACGTTTCGCTACCGTCTACACAGCAACTGGCTCTATGCGGAGCTGATTCCAGCACTGGAATTCCCCCGGGAGGAGAGCTTTAAAGACCGTGCTTCTGTGGTGTTTCGGGTGGAAATGTTTTTCTCCGGCATCATTGAGGATGATCGTTTGTAATGCCAAGACACCCCTCGAAACCCGCGACCGAGGCCCTCACTCTCACGCCTATCGCCATTACCCGGTCCTGCTTCCAGGACAAATTCGGGGTGCCGCGCCAGCCGGGGCTGACCCGTCATGCCCGGGCCGACCTGATCATCCAGCCACCGTTTGACCGGGAGGACGCGTTCCGCGGGCTGGAAACCGCCAGCCACCTCTGGCTGACCTTTCAGTTTCACGAGGCGGTGCGGGCAGAATGGCGGCCAGTGGTTCGTCCTCCCCGCCTGGGCGGCAACCGTAAGATGGGTGTGTTTGCAAGCCGTTCACCGTTTCGCCCCAACAGTCTCGGCCTGTCAGTGGTTCGCAATGAAGGGCTGATTCGCAGAGACGGCGAGCTTATCCTGCGCATCAGCGACCATGACCTCATCGAGGGCACACCGATACTCGATATCAAACCCTACCTGCCCTTCGCCGATTCCGTTCCGGAAGCCACCCTGGGCTGGGCAGACTCCCCGCCCACGGAAAGACTGGAGGTGGTTTTTCTGCCTGAAGCAGAGGCCCAGATCAGTGGGCTTTCACCCGAAGATTACCCGGAACTGCGCCCACTGATTGAGGATGTGGTGGCCTACGATCCACGCCCATCCTTTCGTCGAGGGCGGGAGGAAGAACGCATTTACGGCGCGCATCTATACGATCTGAATGTGCGATTCCGATTCGTGAATGATCATTCACGGAAACGTGTCGAAGTGCTGACGGTCTGTTAAACTGCTTTTGGTGATTTTGTAGTCGACACAGGGAATATGTGCCTTGCCTTCAAAGCGGTTCTTCAAACGATTGGGAATACGACCATTGGCGGCAAGGTTGCTCGCCTACGTATTGCTGTTCAGCATTTTTCTGTCTCTGGTGGCAACGGGTGTTCAGCTGATTGGAGAATTCGAGCGACGCAAGAACGATCTTCTGAACGACCAGACTCGAGCCGCAGAGCTGGTCTCTGGCAGTATGAGCAACAACGTCTGGCTGATGAATTTCAGCGAGGTGGCCAACAGTCTGGATGATATGAAGGCGGTGCCCGCTGTCCAGTACGGGCGGGTGGTGACCAGCACCGGTGAAACCTTCAGTACCGGCACTTACCCCGAGGGTCGGGTAATCTCACAGACCTTTCCACTGGTTTTTGACCGCTCCAGCACCCGCACTCCAGAGAACGTGGGCACACTGACGATTACCTCTTCCATCGACCAGATATACACAGACCTGCGCAATCGGGCCCTGGTGAACCTGCTGTTCCAATCCATTGTGGTCATGCTGGGCACCCTGGGGCTGCTGGTGATCGTGCGTCTGACGCTGTCCCGGCACCTGGAATCCATGGCCGATTACGCCGCCCGGCTGAACCTGGACGCCTTGGTGGATCCACTGAAACTCAAACGCAAAGCCCGGAAAACGCCGGATGAGCTTTCAGAGCTGGAACAGGCTTTGAACAAGATGCGCCTTCAAATTCTGGAAGACACCCGCTCCCTGCGCCAGACCACGATCCAGTCCCAGGGCGAGCGGGACGAGGCGGTGCGGGCCAACCATGCCAAGAACCAGTTCCTGGCCAATGTCAGTCACGAGCTGCGCATTCCGCTGCAGTCTGTACTGGGCTACGCCAACCTGTTAACAGACACGCCCCTGGATCAGGAGCAGCGGGAATATGTTCAGACACTGCTGAGCGCCTCCGAGAGCCTCTCTGCCATCATCAATGATCTGCTGGACATCTCCAGCATGGAAGCCGGCAAGCTGGTGCTGGATGACATTCCATTTGATCTTCGGGAAACCCTCAATGATCTGGTGCACATGCTCGGTGCCCGTGCTCGGGAGAAAGGGTTAGCGCTGGAGCTTCGGATTGACGAGAACCTGCCCTGGGCACTGAAGGGCGACCCGGTTCGAATTCGCCAGATCCTGCTGAACCTTACCTCCAACGCCATCAAGTTTACCGATTCCGGCCATGTGCTGATCAGTATCGAGGTGCTGGGCCGCCGGGACGACAGGGCACGTATCCGCATTGCCGTGGAAGATACCGGCGTGGGTATCAACCCGGAGGATGTTCCCCTGGTTTACGAGCCCTACGTACAGCTTGGCCAGCAGTTCCAGCGCCAGTTACCCGGGGCCGGCCTGGGCCTGACCATCTGCCGCCAATTGGTGGGCCTGATGGACGGCTCCATGGACCTGGAAAGCCGCCCCGGTGAGGGCTCGACCTTCTGGATCGAACTCACCCTGCCGGTGGCCCCGGAGAACGCAGCCCGGGTAAGGCCGGATACCCGAATGGTGAAAAACCGCCGGATTCTGGTGGTGGATTCCTACGAGCTGTCCCGCAAGATCACCCTGGAAATGCTGTCCCGCCACGAGGTACACATTGAAGCGGTGAAATCCGCCGGCGAGGCGCTGACGTCCCTGCGCACCGCGTTTGATGGTCAGCAGCCCTTCGACGCTATCATTCTGGATGGCTTTGTGCCGGATATGGACAGCGACCTGCTGTGCCGGCAGATCCGCAGCAATCCGCTGTGGTCGGATATGCGCCTGCTGATTCTTTCATCCAACCCTCAACGGGGCGATGCCGAACACTTCCGTCAGGCTGGCGCCGACGCTTTCCTCAGTAAATCGCTACGGGAATCCTGCCTGACCCCGATTCTTAACCAGTTGTTTGCCGATGCCGCCAAACAGGAACGACGTTTCCTTACCCGGTTTTCCCTGCAGGCAGTCACCGACACCGCCCGGCGCCGCGAGCTGCCCTGTGGCCGCATGAAAGTGTTGCTGGTGGAAGACAACCCGGTTAACCGTACCCTGACCCGTCGGCTGCTCGAGAAACTCGGTTGCGACGTGATGACCGCCAATGACGGCGAGGCTGCTGCCAGCCTATGGCAGTGGCATCCCTTCGACCTGGTGTTCATGGATTGCGTGATGCCCCGCGTGGATGGTTTTGAAGCCACCCGACGCCTCCGTGAATGGGAGAAAACCCACAACCGGGCCCACATACCCGTGGTCGCCCTGACCGCCAGTGCCATGGAAGAAGACGAAGAACGCTGCCGCCGGAGCGGTATGGATTCTTTTGTTGCCAAGCCTGTCAATATTGAAATGTTGCGGGCAGTGCTGGAACAATACTGTCAGGCGTCTGCTGCCTCCTGAAAGCTGTTTTCTTAAATCGGGGCACAGACATCCAGACACGTTTCCAATACCCGAAGGCAACCATGAACGTTGAATGCCCAACCTGTAAAAAGTCCGTGGAATGGACCGAGACCAACCCCTGGCGCCCCTTCTGTTCCGAGCGCTGCAAACTGATTGATCTGGGGGCCTGGGCCAACGAGGAATACCGGGTACCGGCAGAGAACGCATCACCGGAGGATCTGGACCAGGGCGGCGAGACCACCCGGCACTGATCTGCGAAAACCGAAAGTTAACGGGTACTTACTGGCATTTAAGTTGAGTGGTCCCGAACACCCCGTTAACATACCGCCAATCCTGCTAATCACGTAACGAAGGTGCACACATATGAAAGCGTCCCGGATTTCCCTGATGGTTCTCTCACTGGCTGCCGCGCCTGCCTTTGCAGGGGATGTCGACCTCAGCCTCACCAATGATTCGGTGAAAGGCCAGGTGAATTTCTTCGATACAAACAATGACGTCCAGCTTGGCACTGGTTACACCTATCACGAGGGTGGCCGCGACATCTTCAACGCGGATTTCCACGCCCAGGGCCGCACCGCTATCGGTAACCTGCCCACCACCGCCGGCATCGGTATGCGCGGTATCTTCTGGGATCAGAACCGCGCAGATGGCGGAGCTCTGGGTCTCGGCGGTTTCGCGACCGTGAACATCCCGAATGTTCCCGGCCTGTCGTTCACAGGCGGCCTGCATTACGCGCCCAGCATTCTCTCATTCGGCGATTCCGATGACATGACCAGCCTGGAGCTGCGGGGCAGCTATCGCGTGATCCGCAACGCTGAGCTCTTCGCCGGCTATCGTTACCTGAACACCGATATCGAGAACTCCTCGCGAGACGTCAACCTCGATGAAGGCATTATGGCGGGCATGAAGATTTTCTTCTGATTGCTGCTTTTTCCGGAACGGGCTCCCTCCTGGCGGAGCCCGTTCCGCACCCCTTCCATAACTCTTTCGTGCTTTCCCTCACGCTTTACCGAGAATCCGACTGTTAGACTGTTTGCCTGTTTTTTCTGCACGGATAGCCAGGCATGCGATTTACTCTCGGTTTACTGCTCTCTTCGACTCTGCTGCTCACCGCGGGATGCGGAAGCGGCGAAGATGCCATTGAGGGGGCAGCCAGTGAGCCCAATGACTTCGCCGGTAACAAAAACCCCGTTGACGATTTCAGCTCCGGCAGCACGGGCGATTCCACCAACGCCGGCGGCCTTGCCAGCAACGAAGTTCGGGTAACCATGGAGGTACCGGGTGGCGTCACCAGCGAGGGCGAGCCTACCCGGCGAAACCTGAGAATCGTAAAGCCGGACAGGGTGAGCGTTTACTACACGAATCAGGCCCTGTCGGTGCTGGGTGAACCCGCGGTTTCCACCCGAACCGACAGTGACGGCTTCACCATCATCGAATTCACCAACGGCCTGCCCCTGGGGCCGGATGTAATTATCGATGCCAGTTACGGCAATACTCGTATGCGCGCCCTGGCCGCCGATGCCGACCGGGATGTAAAGGTGAATCCTTTCTCCGAGTACCTGGTGCGCAATACCCTCAGCCGCTACACGGCTGGTGAGTTCCAGACCATTATGGATTGCGTTGCCGATGAGGGTGGTGAGCTGTGCCTGAACAAGTATGTATGGTCTACCCTGGCCGATCAGGTGCACGACTTTGAAATTGATATTCCCTCCAATGTTGGTCTGAGCGGTGCAATGGATGTGCTGGAGAATCGGGGAGACTTTGCCCGTTACGTGAGCGCCATGGCCGGCTATGCCGTGCTGGGTGAGGCTTCCTCGGGCAAAATCAGCGCCAGTTCCGCAGACTACAATTCGGTGTTCCTGGGCATTGAGCTGGGGCAGACGTTTCTGGAGCCTTCCGTCAGCGGATCGGGACAATGGGGTGTGCGTACCGCACAGGAGGAGGTGCTGACGGATGAGAACGGCACCGGTTACGTTTACCCAGCCCTCACGCTCACGAGTTTCGATGCATTCAATATTCGCGTCACCTCGCTTGCCAATGACATTCCCTATGACCGGGAAACGTTGATCCATCAGAGAGGCAATGACTTCTTTGTGCGCGGCTCAGAGCAATGGGAGCGGAACACCCACTCCTCATCACCCGGTGCAGCCACCCTGCTGGAAGATACTCGTCTGATGGCCGGTCGGGCGCTGTTCCAGAGCATTACCGGCCGGGGCAGCTCCAAGATCATTGGTTGGACTCGCAATCCCTACTACCTGGATGCCTTCACCAGCGCTCCCGTGGATGAGACAACCGGCCCAGACCGGGTTATCAGCGGCTATTTCAGTGCTGGCAAGGCGATCGGACTGGAGGCTGATGGTGATCAGTTGAGGCGGCTGGGTACTCTGGAAGATCACTATCTGTCGGTTCTTGAAGTCAACCTGCTCCGAAAGGAAGGCTTCGACGCCGACACCCTGAATGGCCGCGCATACAACGTGGTTTATCTGGGAACCCGGTTCAGCGATGAGACAACGCCCCTGGCCATTGAAACAGGCATTGGCCAGTGGCAGATCAGTGGCGGCACTGTCAGCCAATCCCAGAGCTTTACAACGGTAGAGCGCGGTAACTCGGGCACTGTCACCACTGACCCCACCGGCACCCGAACAGAATCCTGGACCCTGAGCAACCGAACCTCACGGCTCAGCAAGGGCGATGTGGATATCGGCCGATTGAATCTGGACATCTCCACCGCCTCCGGTGATTTCCGGGAGCCGGATATCGGAGTCGGTGCCAGCGCCCCCGATGGCAGCCTGATGGCGTTCAATCTGGACGACAGCCCCCTCGGTGACGGCATTTTGATCGCGGCCGAGCAAACCGCCAACGGCGCACCAGCCATGGGTCAGTTCCGGCTTCAGGGCGTCGCCCTTGCCCTGACAACGGACACCAACCGGCTCCGGCATTTTGACAATGCACTGCTGACCATCGATTCCACCAGCGCCGCGACACTCTCGCCGGTCTCGTTGACCAGCACCCATTCCGTCGACAACGAGTCGGTGACAAAACCCGCTCTTGACAGCCTTCCAGACATTGCCCTGACTTACAGTCAGTCCGGCGACGGTCAGGTGCAGTTCACTGCCGGAAACCTCGTACTCGAAGGCTTTCACACCGCCAGCCAGGACCAGTTCTACCTGCGTTTCCGAACCTCGGAGGGCAACGAGGAACAGATTGGCCTGGTGATTGCGACCCGCTTGCCCTGACCGCAGAAACAGCCAACGAAACCCAACAGGCAGACGCTCTCGTATAACCTGTTATAATCATTGGTATATCGATTTAAACGAGAGGTTTTATGTGTGCGGGTAAACGGGCGATCATGCTGATGGTTCCCTTGATCGCGTTTGCGATCGGGGGTGGCTTCTATATGCCACAGGCGAACGTTGACCGGGGCAATTCTGATAACTCGGGTTCCGAGCCTGCGCTGTCCTCCCTGCCTCCTCTGCCACGTTGGGCCAATGACGACCTCCCGGATTTCTCACAGTACCGGGACACCACCGAGAAAAAGGCCGCATTCTTTTCGTTTCTCTACCCAAGGATTGTTCTGGCCAATTCCCGGATTCTGATCGAACGGAATTACCTGGATAGCCTCGCCGACAAGGGAACCCTCACCAGCAAGGAGTACAACTGGCTGGCTCAGCAATCCGAACGGTTAAGGGTAGATGCCGAGCCCGGCAGCGACGAGCAATTTGCCCTGCTGCGCAAGCGCCTGGACGTGATTCCCCCGTCCCTGATCCTGGCCCAGGCCGCCAACGAATCTGCCTGGGGCACCTCGCGGTTTGCCACCAAGGGCAACAACCTGTTCGGGCAGTGGTGTTTTTCCAAAGGCTGCGGTCTGGTTCCCCTTAGTCGTGCCGAAGGCGCGAGCCATGAAGTGGCGAAGTTCTCTTCACCCTACCGGTCGGTTCGGGCCTACATCCAGAACCTGAATCGCCACCCCACCTACCAGCTGTTGCGGGATGTTCGGCTTAAAGACCGCCGCAACAATGCCCCCCTGTCGGGCCTGGAGCTCGCCGAAGGCCTGCTCGGCTATTCCGAACGGGGCGAAGACTATATAGAAGAGATCCGGGCAATGATTCATTACAACAACCTGGAATTCTATGATGACGATTTCCGTAGCGTGGTTCGCAACCTTGAACCTGGCAGCCTGGAGCAACTGGCCTCCACAGAAGCGGAAACCGGGTTGTTACCCCGCCAATCATCCCTGAACAACAACCCGGCTGAAGGTTAGAGACCCTACCCCATGCTCGATTTTCTCCCCGCGCCGCTAAAGGGGACTTTGGCGGCCCTGCTTATCCTGTGTAACACATTTGTGCTGTTTCCGGTTCTTCTGGTATTCGCCCTGCTTAAACTGGTGCTGCCGATTACCGCCGTTCGCAAGGGCTGCACGGTGATTCTGAACAACATCGCGTGGGTCTGGATCGGTTTCAACAACCTGCTGATGGATCTTCTGCACAAGGTCCACTGGGATGTGCGGGGCGTAGAGAATCTCAGCCGGGAGCACTGGTATTTTGTCACCTGCAACCACCAAAGCTGGGCCGACATTCCGGCCATTCAGTATGTGCTCAACAGCCGGATTCCACTGCTGAAGTTCTTCCTGAAGAAGCAGCTGATCTGGGTGCCGTTTCTGGGGATTGCCTGGTGGGCGCTGGACTTTCCTTTTATGCACCGCCATACCAAGGAACAGATCGCCAAACGCCCTGAGCTGAAGGGAAAGGATGTGGCCGCCACCCAGGCCGCCTGCGAGAAGTTCCGCTACACTCCGGTGACGATTTTCAACTTTATGGAAGGCACCCGGTTTACACCAGAGAAGCATGACCGGCAGAATTCGCCGTACAGGCACCTTTTAAAACCAAGAGCCGGTGGTACCGCGTCTGTGCTCGGCGCTATGGGTGAGATGATCCATACCATGTTGGATGTCACCATCGTGTATCCGGACGGCCGCGCCGGCTTCTGGGATTACCTGTGCGGGCGGATCCGCAGGATTATTATTGAGGTGCGGACGCGGGAAATTCCCGGCGAGTTTCTGGGGATGGATTACGAAAACAACCGGGAAACCCGAGTCGCGTTTCAGCGCTGGGTGAGTGAGATCTGGGCCGAGAAGGATGGGAGAATTGAGGAGTTGAAGACCGAGGGAAAAGCTGAAATTGGGGTCTGACCCCCTTGGGGTCAGACCCCGTCTTCAGAGCAAACCGAGTTCTCTGGCGCGCACAATAGCCTGAGTCCGGGATTTTACTTCCAGTTTGGCATTGATTCGGCGGGCGTGGGTTTTCACCGTGTGCAGGGAAATGTGCAGTTTGTCGGCAATTTCCTGGTTCGACAGCCCTTTGGCGATCAATTCAAGCACGCCCTGCTCCCGCTCACTAATGGGTTCGGCCAGGGCATCTACAACACCTGCCACCTCCTGCAGCTCGAACAGCTCACCCAGCGCCTCTTTGAACGCACTTTCAGGAAGCTGACCAAAGCCTTTCACCATCAAAACCTGGAGTTCGCTCCGAAGCTCCCTGAAGGGGCTGATAAAGTGCTCCTCGGACGCTTCAGCAACAACCGTGGACAAAATCTTCTGGGCAACCACCGGCCCCTTTTCATCCAGAACGATCACTGCCTCCAGCAAGCGCATATGCATTTCGACGCCCCAGGGAATAGCACCCTCATAGCGCTCGCGGATGCCCTGGAGTGTTTCTCGCGCCTTTATCAGGTCACCACGGGCCAGATCAACCCGTACCTGAAGGCAATCCAGCAGGCCCGGCATCATGGGGAAGAGCTCCGGTACACAGCCGGCTTCCCGATAGGGGGCCAGCTTCCGGACCGCCTGATCGGCACTATCGATCTGGTTCTGGGATAGCCAGCAATTGGCTTTCAGGGCCTCAAGAACGGGCACGAACAGTGATTCGTCGACTTGCCACGAGTGCATGGTGCGTTCCGCCCGGCCAATCCAGACAAAGGCATCCTCGAGCCGGCCCTGGGCGCGGCACATCAGTACGCGGATCGTCATCGCAAGCAACAGCCCCAGATCCCGGGTCTGTTCGGCATGGCGCCCGCAAGTAACCAGCAAGCGGTCTGCCTCTGCTTCCCTGCCCTGATGCCAGAGCACCAGCACCAGGTTCAACTGAAGCCGGGTTTCACCGATTCGGGCGGGACGGGAGAGTTCCTGCATCGCGGTATCCAGACCGGTACGTAACAGCTGCTCTGCGTGTTTGAGGGCGCCCTTGCCAAGCTCAATCCGGGCATGGGCGTAGACCGCCAGGGCTTCTGAACCGGAATCGCCAGCTTCCCTGGCAAGTCTCGACGCAGCCCGATTGGCTTCCCGCGCTTCCGGGAACCGACCCGCTGCGCACAGGGCACTGGAGCGTACCATCTGGGTAACCAACTGCCCCTGCGTACTGAGCTCGCCCTCGCCCAGGGCCCGGTCTGCCATTTCCAGGGCCGGGCCAACGCTGCCCTCACCCCGCAAAATAAAGGCTTTCAGAGCACAGATACGTGCAGCCTGTTCTTTCTGGTCAGGCTCGGCCAGACCGTCAATCAGGGCTCGCGCGTGACGAAATTGGCCCCCGATCGCATGAACCCAGCTATAGACAATCCTGAGCCGCACGCTCCGCTCCAGTAGCTGTGCCGGCAAGCTCTTGCGAAGACGAAGAAGTGAAGCGGTATCCTGCCCCAGCAACAGGGCCTCTGACCCTTCAGAGGCAATGCGGATAACCTCCTCGGCATCGCCAGCCAGCAGCGCGTACTTGAGCGCTTCCGGGAATTGGTCACGCACGCCAAACCACCGACTCGCCTGCAGCATTCGCTCCGAATAACCAGCCATTACCGGCGACTTCAGCCATTCCTGCAACAAGGGATTAATGCGGTACCAGCGCCCACGACCCGGCATGGGCTTCAGCGGCAGCCCCCGATCAACAGTCTGGGAGGGAACGAAACCGGTTTCTGGCAAGAGGGGCTCAAGCGCCAGGAACAGTTCATCGGAACACAGCTCTAGTTCGGCAATGCCGCGCATGGAGCGTATCTGACCCGGTGTCAGGTTGCCAAGAACCGATTCCTTCAGGAACCGCTCAACGCTTGGTGTTTCCTGAATCGGTTTTCGCTCAATATTCTGGAGAACCTCTCGGCGATACAGCGCTAACGGCGTCGCCCAGCCCTCAGTCATATAATACAGATTGTCGACAGCAACACTGGTGAGTTCGCTGTTCGCCGTGGCGGACCGGAAAAACTCGAAGGTTTCTGAACGAGAGAACTCAAGCGCTTCGGACCCCAGGCGTGTAAACCGGTTTTCCAGCTCGAGGCTATGTGTTTCGAAAGGCAGTGCCTTTCGCGAAATCAGAACAATGGATGAACCGGACGGAAAATCCACTACCAGTTGCTGAAGCAGATCTACAACGGCAGGGTTGCTGAGATTCTGGAGGTTATCCAGCACCAGAACCCGTGGCTGACCTGAATTTTTGCGGGCCAGCGCTACCTGCATCATCGAAAGGGTATCCGCGAAGGTCGCGCCACTCTGCAAACCCTGCTCAGGGGTTTCGGGCAGATCCAGGGCGATGGCAAGCAACGTCAGAAAACGGGAGGGCGCATTGTCCTGGGAGTTCAGTGCAACCCAGCGAACCTGATCAGCGTCCAGTTCTGCGCTGCCCAGAGCATTGACTATGGCATGGGATTTTCCGTAGCCACAGGGCGCCTCTATAAAAAGAACGCTTCTGGAAGTCAGAGCTTCAGAAATTTTGCCATCGAGCCTGGGCCGGGCCAGTGAGTCAGACGGAACCGGGGGGATTTGAACCCGCTGCCTGAGCAGGTCCCTGACCAGCTCACCTCGCTGAAGACCACTATTCGCCGACTGAAATTCATCGTTGGCTGCACAGCCATCATTGAATGGTTTCACGCACTGCCCCATTTAACTCCGGCCTGAGCTGCCTTGCACCGCCGGAAAAGTGGATCTTGCACTGACTTTTGAGTGGCGACCGTCAATGGGTACGCCTTTAGTATGACAGGAAGGTTAAACCAATTGAGGGGTGGGCTGCAAAATTTTGACGTGAAAGGATTTTCTCAGGTGTAAAAAAAACGGCGGGCCCGAAGGCCCGCCGTTTTCAGGTCTGCAGATCAGCGCTTACCGGGTACCGGCACGGCGCAGAGCAGAAGGCGTGTAATCCCTTGAGCGACGCTCAACGCCAAACTCATACGGGTTTTCTTCTTCGTTGGTCAGGCCAAGCGCAAGGTAGCGGCCAGACAGCAAGTCATACAGAGTTTCGATGGCGTACCAAGGTACGTTCTGATCGTAGAACTGCATGAAGTGGGCTTCAGCAACCCGCCAGAGCTCACCGCGACCATCATAGTGGTCAATGACGGCTGCCTGCCAGGAGTCCTCATCAATGTAGAAGTCACGCTGGGCATAGATGTGGCGGGAGCCTTCTTTCAGGGTTGCCCGAACATGCCATACGCGATGCAGTTCATAACGGGTGTACTCCTGATTGATATGGCCAGCCTGGATGATCTGATCATAGCTCAGGTTACGATCGCCCAGCTTGTAAGAGTTGTACGGGATGTACATCTCCTTCTTGCCGACCAATTCCCAGTTGTAACGATCCGGAGCACCGTTGAACATGTCGAAGTTGTCAGACGTGCGCATGCCATCCGACGCGGTACCCGGTCCGTCATAAGCAACCTGGGGAGCACGGCGCACACGACGCTGACCGGCGTTGTAAACCCACGCACGACGGGGCTCTGCTACCTGATCAATGGTTTCGTGAACCAGCAGTACGTTACCCGCCAGACGTGCCGGTGCGGTAATGGCCTGCTTGAAGTAAAACAGAACGTTCCCGTCTTCTCCTGGGTCGTAATCAGCGAGATAGGTCCGCCAGGTGAGCTCATCCTGGAACTTCACCACCGAGAAATCGCCACCTTCGGTCGGGGTTACCTGTCCCACTGTCCGTTGGACTGAACCACCCCGATATCGGGTGATGTGATTCCAGATCGCTTCAAGACCGTTCTGAGGGATCGGGAACGGAGTGGCAGATTGATAGTTACCCAGCCCGTTGCCATCTTTGATCAACTCAACCGAGGTTGCGTTCTCAACGGTCTTATCCATGACCTCTTTGGGGTAGGCGGCAGTACGATGGGTTTCGTACACCGGCATGAAGTAGTCATCGTAGCGCTCAATCATAGCAACCTGTCCAGGGGACAGATTGTCTTTGTACTGCTCGACGTTACTCTGATCGATGGTGAACTGGGGCTGCTCATCCGCGAACGGATTCACATAGATGCCATCGCCTTCATAACCGGCCGGCGGAGTCGTCAGACCGCCGGTCCAGGCCGGAATCGCACCACCGTTACCGGCTTTTTCTGCACCCATCGGTGTCAGTGTATCACCCAGTTTGGCCGCTTCTTCAGCAGAAACCGCACCCCAGGCCTGGCCGGCAAACATGCTCGCTGCCAGAACGCCTGTGGCCAGTAGTTTCTTGTTTAGTTTCATTTAAATTCCCTCGTTCAACGAATTCTTTCCGGGTTCAGAATGAGTATGAAACGCTAGCACTCACGAAATCGCGGTCAGTCAACTCGTTATACGGCTTGCCGCCGAAAAAGTTTGTGTAACCGATGTTGCCGGTAATCTTGTTCTGGTAAACCGCTTCCAGAGACAGACCGATGGCCTTGCTTCCCTCGTTGAAAGCGCCGCCAGGTTGCGGGCTGTAACCCTGCACGTCGTGGCTCCAGGCCAGCTGCGGTGACAGGTTAACACCGGCCAGCGCGTTCGGGTAATCCCAAACGAGGCGTGCACGATAACCCCAGGAGAAGTCGGTTGTGTAGCCATCGTTAGTACAATAACTGGCATTCAGATTAAGTTTTTGGCCAGTTGCCCCAGTGCCTGCACAGGCACCACCAGGAAGCTCACCGATCCCGAATGTACCTGAGCGGCCGTATCGTGCCTCGTCCGTATCCGGAAAGTCGTGGATATAAGTGGCACCAAATTCACTGATGAAAGAGAGCCGTGAAGCACCCATTACCTGATCGAAGAACTTGATCAAAGTGAACTGGGCCTGGGATACGTTGAATCGGTCATAGCCATCAACTTCGCTTCCGCGAAGGTCTACGCCAGGATTCTCAGCCTCACGCTGCTGCTGGAGCAGACTAGCTGGATCACCAGTCTCGTCGTTAATCTGTTGAATGCCTCCATAGATCAATTCAAAGGCGTTCCACTGCAGCGGCACTCCGTCCCGATAGCTGTATTCAGCACCGAGCGACCAACCTCCAGGGGTTGTGGTGTTGATACTCACACCGTATAGATCGATGTTTTCCGGGTACTCAATGAAGTAGCTCGGGAAACGCTCGCCCTCCCGGTCATCTCGAACCGTACCGCTAACGTATGGAAGGCGACTATTGTATTTGATGAAATAAAACCCAATCTCAGAGTCATTGAGTTGCGGGACATACCAACGCATGGCCACACCAAACTGATCTTTGGAATCGGCTTCACGATCCCCTAGCCGAGGAGCTATAAATTCGCGGTCATAGGCAACTTGATCAGGGAACTGGCCCGCCAGCAAAACTGGTCCACAACCGTCCGGCGCGAAGTCGTTTGTCGAGAAGAAGGTTCCACAATCGTCTGGCCGGATCGGTTCCCAATCCGCCTGAACAAAGGTTTCCAGGGTAATATTCTCAGTCACACCCGCCGACATGTAGAACATCTCAACCGGCAGAAGTGCGTCTTTTAATTCCGAACCAGGAGCCCGAAAGGCAGGGACATCAACTGGGTTAATGACATTGATACCGCCCGGAATAAAAGTACTTTCCCCCCAACTTACCACTTGCTTGCCGTAACGAAGGCTGACGGGAACATTGCCGAAGTACCAATCGGAGAATACGTAAGCATCAAGAAGTTCGCCTCCTGACGCATTGCCTGAGGCCTCTTCATTCAACTCAACATGCTCACGACTTTCGTCCTTCAGCTCAAAGTCATACCAATAGCGACCTCGGACGAGAGCTCCAACCCGCGTCAGGTAAGGGTTATCGACATAATAATTGAGATATAGCTCACTGTTACCCTTGACGATCTTTGAGTAGGTATCGCCCTTATCGAAATTGAGGTTGCCGTCATCATAGTTGTTGGTGGATGACCCAACAGTCGTGTTAACAAATTCGGGGCCCAGATTGCCCTGAGCGATCAAGCGGCTGTCCCGATCTTCTACCCGCCAACCCACACCTGCGGACAGCGTGGTGTTGAACTGGGCTTCCACATCACCCACATAGAACGAATAGGCGGTTGCCTGACCGGATACGCCGGCGGCAACTGCCACGGCCAGCGGTAATTTGGTCCAACGCTGCCATTGATGTGTTTTTCTTGTCATTGGAAGGCTACTCCATTGTTGTTCTGAGTCGCTGCTCTGATTATTGGTGTTCACGATGTATTGGAGGCTTCAAGCACAGTGCTCGTGATGTTGGCACTATAGCTAACGCCTTCAGGCGCTTTGATCAGTCAAAAGTATGATTTTGCTATCATCCCTCTGTTAACGCCGTTTGCCGCCGGGTTTCTTCGCACAGAATCACTATAGACAACAAATTTGGATGCAACCACTTTGGTTTTGGTGGTTTTTTTCGGCGGCTGTCAGTTGCGGGGAGCGCCAAGGTGGTGAGGGTTCCTCCGAGAACCGCTACTAGCACATCCATGTGCGCTTGGCGTCGGCCATCCATGGCCGCCGACATTCTCGGAGGAACCCTCGCCACCTTGGCATCGGGCTTTGGAGTTCGCTTTCAACCCCTTCCAAACTCCCGAGTTCAAAGCATCTCAATAGCCATGGCAGTAGCTTCCCCACCACCAATGCAAAGGGCTGCAATGCCCTTCTTTTTGCCGTAACGCTGGAGAGCGTACATAAGGGTTACCAGCAGACGGGAGCCGGTGGAACCGACCGGGTGACCCTGGGCACAGGCGCCGCCGTGGATGTTGACTTTCTCGGGGTTCAGGCCGAGTTCGCGGATGGGCATCATGGCGACCATGGCGAAGGCTTCGTTAATCTCGAAGAGGTCTACGTCGTCTTTGCTCCATCCGGTTTTGCCGAACAGCTTTTCGATGGCGCCAACCGGGGCGCAGGTGAACTCGGACGGATGCTGGGATTGGGTACTATGGCCAACGATGCGGGCCAGGGGTTTGAGGCCGCGTTTTTCGGCTTCGGATTCGCGCATCAGGAGCAGCGCGGAGGCGCCGTCGGAGATTGAAGACGCGTTAGCAGCGGTAACGGTGCCGTCTTTGGCAAAGGCCGGGCGCAGGCTCGGGATCTTTTCGATGTTAGCGTTGTGGGGCTGCTCGTCGTCCTCGACGACCACGTCGCCTTTGCGGCCTTTCACGGTTACCGGGACGATTTCGTCTTTCAACAGGCCCGTTTCAATGGCTTTCTTGGCCCGTGTGAGTGAAGTGATGGCGTACTCGTCCATTTCTTCCCGGGTGTAGCCTTTCTTGTCAGCCATTTCCTGAGCAAAGGCACCCATCAGGCGACCGGTTTCGGCGTCTTCCAGGCCGTCCAGGAACATGTGATCCTGGGGTGCCTGGCCCGGTCCCATGCGGTAGCCGCTACGGACGCCCTGCAGGATATAGGGTGCGTTGGACATGCTCTCCATGCCACCGGCAACCATGATGTCGTTGCTGCCCGCTTTGATGAGGTCGTGAGCAAACATGGCGGCTTTCATGCCGGAGCCGCAGAGTTTGTTGATGGTGGTGGCGCCGGTGTTATCAGGCAGCCCCGCCTTGCGCATGGCCTGGCGTGCCGGGCCTTGTTTGAGGCCGGCAGGCAGGACGTTGCCCATGATGACTTCCTGCACATCCGCAGGCTGCAGGCCGGCGCGTTTTACGGCTTCGGTGATGGTGAGTGCGCCCAGGTCGGTGGCGCTGACACTGGCCAGGCTACCCTGAAATCCACCCATGGGGGTGCGGACACCGCTTACGATTACGACGCTGTCTGTGCTCATTTCTGAATCTCTCTGTTGGTTGTCTGGTAGTTTTTTTGTCGGGTTACGCTTCGCTAACCCGACCTACTTTGAGTGAAACCTTGTAGGTCGGATTAGCGAAGCGTAATCCGACGCCACCTACGGTTTATGCGGTGCTTCGAGATATTCCCGGGACTGCATTTCGAGCAGGCGGGACTCGGTGCGCTCAAATTCGAAGCCAAGGCGACCGCCGGTATAGAGCTCGGTAATCGGGGCAGATGCCGAGATAATGACTTTGACGTTACGGTCGTAGAATTCGTCAATCATGTTAATGAATCGGCGAGCCTGGTCGTCTTTCTCTTTACCCAGAACCGGCACATTGCTGACGATGATGGCGTGAAACTGCCGGGCCATTTCGATGTAATCGTTCTGGCTCCGGGGGCCGTCGCAGACGTCTTTGAAATCAAACCAGACCACGTCGTCTGCGTGGGCCTGGGCCGGAATTTTACGGCCGTTGATTTCCATGGTTTTGCTGTGTTTACCGGCCTCAACCGCGAGGGCATCGAAGCTTTTGCGAAGGCTGACATCCGCGTCTTCATCCAATGGCGAGTGAAAGAGCTCCGCCTGCTCCAGGGTTCTCAACCGGTAGTCCACGCCGCCATCCACGTTGACCACATCGGTGTGCTTCTTGACCAATTCGATAGCCGGCAGAAACCGGGCGCGCTGGAGACCATCCTTGTAAAGACCATCCGGAACGATATTGGAGGTGCACACCAGGGTGACGCCGCGGCTGAACAAACCGTCCATGAGGGTTGCGAGGATCATGGCGTCGCCAATGTCAGACACGAAAAACTCGTCGAAACATATAACCCGGGTTTCATCGGCAAACTTCCTGGAGACCAGTTCCAGCGGGTTTTTCTCGCCCTTGAGGGATTTGAGTTCGCTGTGGACACGCTGCATAAAGCGGTGAAAGTGAACCCGCATCTTGCGATCAAAGGGCAAGGACTCGTAGAACGTATCCATCAGGTAGGTTTTACCGCGACCTACCCCGCCCCAGAAATACAGACCTTTGACCGGCTCCTCCTTGCCTTTCTTGAGCTTACGCAAAAGTTTGACCTTGGGCTTGCTGCGATCCCTTTCGGCTTCCACCAGTTTGTCGTACAGTGATTGAAGGCGCTTGACCGCATCTTCCTGGGCCGAGTCCTTCTGGAAATCCGGGCGTTCAAGATCCTTCTGGTAACGTTGCCAAGGGGTCATGGTCGCACTGGTTTCGGAGGACATCGCAGCTGTCATCAAGGTATTCCCGGAAGTTGATCGTAAATTTGGGCGCCATATTGTCTCGCATTTGGCGATTTTTCGCCACGTTGGCCGCCTCGGCAGCAATACGACGATTGGCTCAGGCCACAATCATGGGATGATGGAGCCTGGGGCGTTATACTCTTCTTACAGGGGCTTGGCTCACTTCTAGGTAATAAGGACGACACAGCATATGACAAACCTGATTCTGGCAGCGATTGCCGCATTGGTTGTTGGCATTGTCATCGGGGTAATTGTTGGCCGTTCCGGTCAGGGAACGTCGCTTCGGCAGCGTCGGGCGGAACAGCAGATTGAGGAACTGAGAAGCGAATATACCCGCTACCAGGCCCAGGTGAATGAACATTTCATGGAATCGGCCCATTTGCTACGCCGCTTCAACGATGCCTACCGCGATGTGAACCAGCACATGGCCCGCGGAGCCAACCGTCTTTGCAATGACGAAGACTGGATGGAGGAATTGGCGCAGGAGACTTCGAAGAAGCGCCTGGAGGAGGTTCGCGAGGACGCTTCCGAGCCGCCGCGGGACTATGCGCCGAAGACGGATCCCAAGGACTCTGGGACGCTTGCTGAGGACTTTGGGCTCAAGAAGGGTGATAAGGCTCAACAGGCCTGATTTATTGAAGGCCTGACCTTACTCTGGCGCTCGGGCCATTTTAAGACTTCTAGTTTCGGTGAACGGGCGGGGCGGACACCCCGCCCAGTCAGATTCTGTGCAATTCGCTTCGAGAATGAATCACCGCTCAGATGAAGGCTTCAATCTCAGTCCGTACTAACCTTTAAACCGGGTTATCACAGTCAATAAACTTGTGGGTTACCCCAAACTCCTTCACTAGCGCCTTTCCGAGAGCCTGAACGCCGTAGCGTTCGGTCGCGTGATGTCCGGCAGCGTAGTAATGAATGCCGCACTCCCTTGCCGTGTGTGTCGTCGGCTCGGAGATTTCACCGCTTATGTAGGCATCGAGGCCGGCATCCAGAGCCGTGTTAATAAACCCCTGTGCAGCACCGGTACACCACCCTACCCGTTTGATCGCAGTCGGACCGTCGCCGACCCAGAGCGGCTCGCGATGTAGCTGTCTGGCGATGTGAAGACCGAAATCCTCGGGAGACATTGCTTCTTCAAGCTCGCCTTCCCAGACCAGACCGCCGAGCGGGCGTGGATTCCTGATATCGAGAACGTCCGCCAGCTGACGATTGTTGCCGTATTCGGGGTGGTCATCCAGGGGAAGGTGATAGGCGACCAGATTGATATCGTTGTCGAGAAGCTGTTTCAAGCGTTCTCGTTTCATCCCCTGAATGCGCTGGTCCTCACCTTTCCAAAAGTAGCCATGGTGGACCAGGATCATATCGGCGTTTGCTTCAATGGCGGCTTCGATGAGCGCTTTTGAGGCAGTTACGCCGGAGATGACAGTATTAATTTCGGATTTGCCTTCAACCTGTAGGCCATTTGGGCAATAGTCCTGGAAATCTCCAGGCTGGAGCCACTCATTGATTTTCTTCAAGATGTCGTTTCGTTCAGCCATCAGTAATCGCTCCGGACTATTTCTGAGAAGTTCGACGAGCGAGGCAGGCACCCCTTTCCGGGAATGTCGGCGGCCAAGGATGGCCGACGTCAAGCGCAGATGGGTGAGGCCGAGCGTTTATGAAGCTAAGCTTCATGCGACAGCCGAACGACAGCAATCTGCGATTGCTGGCTGGACCCGCCTGCGGGTGCTCGTAGCGGTTCCCGGGAAGGGGTGCCTGCCTTGCGCTGCCCGCTAGCTCCAAAGGCTAGAGTGATTCGAGTCCAGCAATCAACGCATCATTCTGATCGACAGTACCAATCGTAATTCGAAGGAAGTCGCTAATCCGGGGCTTGTTAAAGTGCCGGACGATAATTCCCTGTTCCCTCAGGCCCTTTGCCAAAGCCTCACCCGGCTGGCCTTTATGACGGGCAAAGATAAAGTTTGCCTTTGAGGGTAACACTTCAAAACCCAGCCGCTCGAGAGCAGCCGTTACGCGCTCCCGCTCGGAGATCACGCCATCGCAGCACTTCCGGAACCAGGCCTCATCTTCATAGGCCGCCTTCGCACCGGCCAGGGCCAGGCGGTCCAGCGGGTAGCTGTTGAAGCTGTTCTTGACTCGGTTCAGGGCCTCGATAAGGTCCGGATGACCAACGGCGAAACCTACTCGCAAACCGGCTAGTGACCGCGCTTTGGAGAGCGTCTGGGAAACCAGCAGGTTGGGGTACTTGTCGACCAGGGTAATCGCCGACTCGCCACCAAAATCGATGTAGGCTTCATCCACCACAACAACGCGATCCGGGTTGGCAGCCAGGATTTCTTCCACATGCTGCAACTCGAGGTACCGACCGGTTGGCGCATTCGGATTCGGGAAGATGACGCCGCCGTTGGGTTGCTTGAAGTCATCCGGGTTGATTTCAAAGCTTTCTGTCAGCGGTACTTTTCTGCTCTCGATGTTGTAGAGACCGCAGTACACCGGGTAGAAGCTGTAGGTGATGTCCGGAAACAGGATCGGTTCGCCGTGCTGGAACAGGCCAAAGAAGATGTGGGCCAGGACTTCATCGGAGCCGTTGCCGAGGAAGATCTGTTCCGGCTTTACCTTGTGGTAGGCGGCGATGGTCTGGCGCAGGCCTTCGCCTTCCGGATCTGGATAGAGACGCAAGCCGTCGTTCAGTTCGGCCTGGATGGCTTCGATGACTTTTGGTGAGGGGCCGAAGGGGTTTTCGTTGGTGTTCAGCTTCACCAGGTTGGCCATTTTTGGTTGTTCGCCCGGGACATATGGAACCAGGTCGTTTACCAAAGGACTCCAGAATTTGCTCATAGATCAGTCCTTAATCCGATATTCCGCCGACCGAGCATGGGCGGTTAAGCCCTCGCCACGAGCAAGAACCGATGCCACTCGCCCCATGCGGTCAGCACCGGCAGCGCTGAAGCCGATGATGGAGGACCGTTTCTGGAAGTCGTAAACACCCAGCGGTGAGGAGAACCGTGCGGTGCCACTGGTGGGCAGCACGTGGTTCGGGCCGGCGCAGTAGTCGCCGAGGGCTTCCGCGGTGTAGCGGCCCATGAAGATGGCACCAGCGTGGCGGATGTCTTCGAGCATGGCCTCCGGGTCTTCGACCGACAGCTCCAGGTGTTCCGGTGCGATGCGGTTGGACACTTCGGCGGCTTGTTTAAGATCGGCGACCTGGATCAATGCGGCGCGGTCGGTCATGGAGGTGCGGATGATGTCAGCACGCTCCATGGTTGGCAGCAGTTTGTTGATACTGGCCTCAACGGCATCCAGGAATTCGGCATCGGGGCTGACCAGGATGGACTGGGCCTGTTCGTCGTGTTCTGCCTGGGAGAAAAGGTCCATGGCAATCCAGTCGGGATCAGTTTGGCCATCACTGATCACGAGGATTTCCGAGGGGCCGGCGATCATGTCGATGCCGACCACACCAAAGACTTCCCGCTTGGCGGTGGCAACAAAAATATTGCCGGGCCCGACGATTTTATCGACAGCCGGAATGGTTTCTGTGCCATAGGCCAATGCCCCTACGGCCTGCGCGCCGCCAACGGTAAATACACGGTCGACGCCCGCAATCGCCGCGGAGGCCAAAACCATGTCATTCACCACACCATCCGGTGTCGGGACGACCATCACCACTTCGCTGACACCGGCAACTTTCGCGGGAATCGCGTTCATGAGCACGGATGACGGGTAAGCGGCTTTGCCGCCGGGCACGTACAAGCCCGCACGGTCCAGAGGCGTTACTTTCTGGCCAAGCACGGTTCCGTCTTCGTCCTCATACTGCCAGGACTTCTGGTTCTGACGCTCGTGGTAATCGCGGATCCGCTCAGCCGCTTTTTCAAGGGCAACACGCTGGTCCTCGGGAATCGCGTCCAGAGCCTGTTGCAAACGGCCTTGATCCATTTCCAGCTCGGCGACAGAGCCAACCTTCAGGCGATCGAACTTCTCGGTAAACTCCAGAACCGCCTGGTCACCACGGGTTTTCACCTCATGCAGGATATGACGCACCGACTCGTTCACCTGATGATCAACGCTGTCGTCCCAGGCCAGCAGTTTGGCCAACGCATCATAAAAGTTACTTTGGGAAGCGTTCAATCTGGTGATCTTGGCGGTCATAACTCATATCCTGCTCTAGGTTACCGGGGGCAGAAGAACACTTTCTTCTGCCCCCTACTTCACTGAAGACCGGCTCTGACTCAGAGCCGGCGCTTGTCCACGGCAGCGGACATCTTTTCAATTATGGGGTTAATACGCTCGTGTTTCATCTTCATGGACGCGCGATTAACCACCAACCGGCTGCTGATGTTCTCAATCAGCTCACGGGCTTCAAGGCCATTCGCCTTCAGTGTATTGCCGGTATCAACAATGTCGACGATCTCATCAGCCAGACCCAGAATAGGTGCCAGTTCCATCGCGCCGTAGAGCTTGATGATGTCTGCCTGGCGTCCCTGGGCCGAGTAGTATCGGCGGGCCAGATTCACGAATTTTGTTGCCACCTTGATACGACCGGGTGGCGGAGTCTGATCTTTCGGGCCGGCGGTCATCAGGCGGCAACGGGAAATATTCAGATCCAGTGGCTCGTAAAGCCCTTCCCCACCGTGCTCCATCAGAACATCCTTGCCGGTGACGCCAAGGTCCGCCCCGCCATACTGAACATAGGTCGGCACGTCTGTGGCCCGGATGATCAACACCCGGACATTGGGATCCGTTGTCGGAAACACCAGTTTGCGCGACTTCTTGACGTCGTCGACCAGTTCAATTCCCGCTTCCGCCAACAGCGGCAGGGTTTCTTCCAGAATTCGCCCCTTCGACAAGGCGATGGTTATGGAATCTGTCATGGATTCTTCCGGTTTCCCGTATTGTCTGGATGGATGTCTTTCACGCTGGCAGGCGGCGGATGGTGGCACCCAGCAACTGCAGTTTCTCTTCAATACATTCGTAACCGCGATCAATGTGATAGATGCGGTCTACAATGGTATCGCCGTCAGCCATGAGCCCTGCAATCACCAGGCTGGCCGAAGCCCTCAGGTCCGTGGCCATGACCGGGGCACCGGTAAGGTGGTCTACGCCCTTGATGATGGCGGCGTTACCCTCAAGCGTGATATCCGCACCCATGCGGATCAGCTCCTGCAGGTGCATGAACCGGTTCTCGAACACGGTTTCCACGATGGTTCCGGTGCCTTCGGCCACGGCGTTCATGGCGGCGAACTGAGCCTGCATGTCCGTCGGGAAGGCCGGGTAAGGTGCTGTGCGAAGACCCACCGCTTTCGGGCGATTGCCCTTCATGTCCAGCTCAATCCAATCCGGGCCGGTGTTGATGTGGGCGCCGGCCTCTTCGAGCTTGAGGACAACGGCTTCCAGCAGGTCTTCCCGGGTATCCTTCAGCTTGACCCTACCGCCGGTTGCAGCCGCAGCCACCAGATAGGTACCGGTTTCAACACGGTCTGGCAGCACGTTGTAATGGCAACCGTGCAGGCGCTCAACACCGTTGATTTCGATGGTGGCAGTACCGTGGCCTTTGATGTCCGCGCCCATGGCGATCAGACACTCGGCAAGGTCAACAACCTCCGGCTCGCGGGCCGCGTTTTCCAGGATGGTTTTTCCGTCTGCCAGGGCAGCGGCCATCATCAGGTTCTCGGTGCCAGTTACGGTGACGGTATCCAGGAAGATGTGGGCGCCCTTCAGTCGACCGTTGGTCTTGGCCTTGATATAGCCATTCTCGACCTTGATATCCGCACCCATCATTTCCAGGCCGTGGATATGCAGGTTCACCGGACGACTGCCGATTGCACAGCCGCCTGGCAGGGATACTTCTGCTTCGCCGAAGTGAGCCACCAGCGGACCCAACACCAGGATAGAGGCGCGCATGGTTTTCACCAGCTCGTACGGCGCGTGGAAATGCTCGATGGTATTGGCGTGAATTTCCACGCTCATTTTCTCATCAATAATCACTTCAACACCCATGCGCCCGAGAAGCTCGATCATGGTGGTTACGTCGTGCAGGTGCGGCAGGTTGCCTACGGTCACCGGCTCGTCCGCCAGCAGGGTTGCTGCCAGGATTGGCAGTGCTGCGTTCTTGGCACCGGAAATCCGGATTTCGCCATCCAGAGGCTTGCGACCCCTGATCAGAAGTTTATCCACAATAAATATCCTGTTTTGTCCGGGCCGCTCAGCCCTGGCGCTCGGCCCATTCAGCCGGAGTAAAGGCTTTCGGATGCAGTGCGTGAATCGAGCCATCCATGATCTGTTGGAACAGCGCCTTGTTAATCAGCTGCTGGCGCTTGATGGTCGGCAGGCCTTCGAAGACATCACCCACCACGACGACCAGATAATGGGTACCATCAACCTGTACCTGAACTTCGCAGTCGGGCAATGCTTCTTTGACCAACTCGGTGACTTGGGCGGCATCCATAAAAAATCCTCGGGTGTTTTGAAATCAGGGGCGAGATTGTAACCAATTCCGGCGCTCGGGTCAGCTTTACCGTCCGGCAAACAAAGGGACCGGGGCCGGGAAAGTCAGTGGGCGGGATGGGCCGATTCCGGACCAAACCCCGCGAGCTGGTCATCGAGGTTGCTCAGGGCCGCCAGAGAGGCCAGGCGACCACTGACACCCCGGAATGACAAAGAAATACCTGTCTGATGTGCCAGGCGTTGCCAACAGAGCAGCATGGAAAGCACCACGCTGTGAGCGGTGACCAGACCATCCAGGTCGACCACCAGATCGGCGGATACCGAACGGATCAGCTTCTCACCCTCGTTTCTCAGGCTGATGACAGTATCTGTGGTCACCTCACCTGAAACCATAAGAGCTCCGTCAGAAAGCTGGACCCTGGGCACCGCTGTGGTCATGATTTGTCCACTTCCTGGTCCAGATTCAGGGATTCAACAGCGTCGCTCCAGCCGTCGATCACCGCCTGAATCTGTCCGCGGCTTTCTTCCATTTCCTGACTGAACCGATCCCGAAAGGCCAGACCGATGTTCACGCCCTCAACGATGACATTTTCCATCAACCATTTGCCGTCGGAGTTCTTGTACATCGAATAAGTTACCGGGTAGCGGGTACCGGATGCACTGATCACTTCCATCTGGACAGAGGCGCGTTCCTCACTCTGTGGATTGATGGTTGCCTCCTTGACCTGGATCTCAAAATTTTCCGCACTCACCAGAGCCTGGGCGTAGCTGTCAAACAGGCTGCGCTTGAACTTCACCACAAACTCGTCCCGCTGTTCGGGCGTCGTCTGGCGGGCGTAACGCCCCATCACCCGCGCAGCAATACGGCGGAAGTCCACGAAGTCCGTCAGGGTCTGATCCATGCTCTCATAAAAAGCTTCCGGGTCGCGCTCGTAAAGGCCGCGCTCTTCGTTGAGCTTTTCAACCAACCGTTGGGTATTCTCATCCACATACTTGCGGAGTTCCTCCGCTTCGCTCGCCTGTACCGGCGCAACCAGAACCAGGGCCATCATAAGGCCAAGCAGAATGTGGTGTTTCAGTGCAAACATCAGGATCTCCTGTTGAATCTTTCCGGCCCGAATCAACGGCCCGATGCAAAGTTGCTTATCAGTCGCTCCAGGTTCATGGCCGACTGTGTTGAATAGAAGGTATCGCCTTCTTTCAGCGAATCCATCTCGGCCCCAATCGATATATCAATGTACTGCTCACCGAGCAGGCCGGATGTACGTATAACTGCGGAACTGTCCGAAGGGATGTTGTCGACGTCCGAATGAATCGACATTTCCACCCGAGCCTGGAACGTCTCTTTGTTCAGACTGATGGTTTCAATGGTGCCAACAGTCACCCCGGCCATCGAGACCCGACCGCGTGGCGTGAGCCCGCCGGTATCGTTGAAATTGGCGTAAATAGTGTAGGTGCTCTCGGCCGATTTCGGCGACAGGCCGCTTACCTGCAATGCCAGGACCAACAAGGCTGCGCAGCCTGCGATCATGAACAGGCCAACAATGATTTCAGTGGTTCTCTGTGCCATTTCCGGCTCCGGTATTATCTCGTTGATCAATGAATCAGAAATCGCCAAACATGACAGCGGTCAGTACAAAATCCAGCCCCAGCACCGCCAGCGATGAATACACCACAGTCTTTGTGGTCGCCGAACTGATACCTGCTGATGTCGGCACACAGTCATAGCCCTGATAAACCGCAATCCAGGCGCAGACGAAGCCGAAAACGACGCTTTTGATGACCCCGTTGAGGACATCATCGACAAAATCCACCGACGATTGCATGTTGCCCCAGAAGGAGCCCTCAAACACGCCCAGCCAGTCTACACCCACCAACATGCCGCCCCAGATGCCGACCACCGAGAAGATGACCGCAAGCACCGGCATGGCGATAAACCCGGCCCAGAGGCGCGGGGCAATCACCCGTCGCAGCGGGTCCACGCCCATCATTTCCATACTGGATAGCTGCTCGGTGGCTTTCATCAGGCCGATTTCCGCCGTCAGCGCGGAACCCGCACGACCCGCGAACAGCAATGCAGTCACAACCGGGCCGAGCTCGCGCACCAGAGTGAGGGCAATCATCTGGCCTATGGCAGCTTCAGAACCGTAATCACTGAGAATCGTGTAACCCTGCAGCCCCAGAACCATGCCGATAAACAGGCCCGAGACCACAATAATGGCCAGGGAAAGAACGCCAACGGCGTAAAGCTGTTTGATCAGGAGGGGGAATCCGGTTGCCGGCCTGGGCACGCCACCCAGAACGCCCGCAAGAAACCGGCCTGAGCGGCCAAATGATGAGATAATGTTGAGCCAGAGACGCCCGAACGCTGCGATTCTGTCGATCAAGACGCACCCCCGGGAAGCCCGAAATCCTGGGCAGCGCCTTCGGCCGGATAGTGAAAGGGTACCGGGCCGTCCGGCTGCCCCTGCAGGAATTGCTGCACCTGCTGCGAGGGGTGCTCCCGAAGCTCTTCGGGTGTGCCTGCGCCGATCACTTTTCCGTCCGAAATGATGCAGGCGTAATGGCAGATGCTGAGGGATTCAGGCACATCGTGGGAAACAAGAACACTGGTCAGGCCCATGGAGCTGTTCAGATCCCGGATCAGTTTGACGAGCACGCCCATGGCAATGGGGTCCTGGCCGGCGAATGGCTCGTCGTACATGATCAGCTCCGGGTCTAGCGCAATACTGCGGGCAAGAGCAACCCGGCGGGTCATGCCTCCTGACAGTTCCGAGGGCATCAGGTGGCGTGCACCACGCAAACCGACCGCTTCAAGCTTCATCAGAACAATGTCGCGAATCATGTCTTCCGGCAGCTTTGTATGTACCCGAAGCGGGAAGGCGACGTTCTCGAACACGCTCAGATCGGTGAACAGAGCTCCGCTCTGGAACAGCATGCCCATCTTTTCCCGAAGGCTGTAGAGGGCCTTGCGCTTGAGCTTTGGCACTTCGTGGCCGTCCACCACAACGCTGCCGGAATCCGGCTTGAGCTGACCACCAATAAGACGCAGAAGCGTGGTTTTCCCGGTCCCGCTGGGGCCCATGATGGCGGTAATTTTCCCGCGGGGAATATCCAGGCTGACACCATCGAAGATACGGCGCCCAGAGCGGGAGAACACGACATCCTTGAGCGATATGTAAGCCGGTGAATCCATAGTCCCTACCTTTCAAAGAGGCGCTACATTATGCCATGGAGCGCCCGAGCTCAATCCAAAGAGCGCAAAATGTACTGATAGCAATGATCAGTTTGACTGAACTTTCGTTAACCGGGCATCGTTGCCGGATGAAAATGGTATACTCTGCCCCACATTTTCAATGTCCAGACAGCCAGGCCCAAAGCCCGATGACCGAACAGACTCCCAGCGACTTCAGAACCTCCGCCATCCGCGCCATTCGCATCGAGCGCGACGCCATTGACGCCCTGGAGAGCCGGATTGACGACCAGTTCACCCGGGCCTGCGAGGTTATCATGGGCTGCAAGGGCCGCGTGGTTGTGACCGGCATGGGAAAATCCGGCCACATCGGCAACAAGATCGCAGCAACCCTGGCCAGCACCGGCACACCCTCGTTTTTCGTTCATCCGGGTGAGGCAAGCCACGGCGACATGGGCATGATCACGCCTCAGGATGTGGTTATCGCCATTTCCAACAGTGGCAACACCAGCGAGGTGGTTACGATTCTGCCGCTGATCAAACGCATGGGCGCGCCGCTGATCAGCATGACCGGCAATGCCGGGTCCACCCTGGCCCGGGAAGCCGTCGCCAACCTGGACGTGAGCGTCATGGTTGAAGCCTGCCCGCTGGGCCTGGCACCCACTTCTTCTACAACGGCCACCCTGGTCATGGGCGACGCTCTTGCGGTTGCCCTGCTCGAGGCCCGCGGCTTCAGTGCCGAGGATTTTGCTTTCTCCCATCCGGGCGGCAGCCTGGGCCGCCGGCTGCTACTCCGGGTATCCGACATCATGCACACCGGTGATCAGATTCCGGTCGTCAACGAGGGCACCCCCCTCAGCGGCGCTCTCCTGGAAATTTCCCGCAAGGGCCTTGGCATGACAACCGTCGTCGATCAGGAAGGCACTCTCACCGGGATATTTACGGACGGTGACCTGCGTCGGACTCTGGATCGATCGGTGGATATTCATAATACGCCCATCAACGAGGTGATGACCCGGAATGGCAAAACCATTCAGGCCGATCATCTGGCGGCGGAAGCACTCAATATCATGGAAGAAATGAAGATCAATGCCCTGCCGGTAACCGACGAAAAGGGTGCTCTCATTGGCGCCATCAACATGCATGACCTGCTGCGAGCCGGCGTAATCTGAGGGGGCTATGAGGAGCTATTTGACATGAAGCACCAATGGTCGGACTCCCTGCTGGCAAAAGCCGCCAAGATCCGCCTGATTGCCCTGGATGTCGACGGCATCATGAGCGATGGCAAACTCTATTTCAGTGCCAAAGGCGATGAGCTCAAGGCGTTCAATATCCTGGATGGTCTGGGACTCAAGCAACTCATGGCAGCCGGCATTACCGTGGCCGTTATCACCGGGCGGCAGTCGCCGTTGACCGAGAAGCGCATGCGGGATCTGGGCATCCCGCATCTGATGCAGGGGCGTGAGGACAAGAAAGTGGCCTTGCAGGAACTGGTCAGCACTATGGATATCAGCCCCGAGGCCATCGCTTACATGGGCGATGATCTGCCAGACCTGCCGGCGCTCAGATTCGCGGGGCTCGGCATCACCGTGCCCAACGGTTATTGGCTGGTGCAGCAACATGCCGATTACTGCACCCGGGCCCGCGGTGGCGAAGGCGCAGTGCGGGAAGCCTGCGATCTGCTGCTGACTGCCCATGGCAAGCTGGACGCAGCGCTCGCGCCCTATCTGGAGCCTGAGGCGTGAACTGGGCCTCGGACCGGCCCTGGCTGCGCACACTGGCGCTGGCAGGCACCCTGGTGGCAGCGGTCTTTCTGCTCTGGCAAAGCGATGAGCCGCCGGTCATTGATGATGACGCAGCGGCTCTGCGAGGCGATGCGGAACCGGACGGCTTCGTGGTAAATGGCCGGTACACATCCTTCGACGAATCGGGCAACCTGAAGATCCGGTTCTCCAGCCCCCGCATTGAACAGTTTGAGGAAGGCAATCTGGCCACCATGGAATCCCCCCGAGCCGAGCTGTATGGCGGCGAGGATGCCCTTCCCTGGATTGTTGAAGCCGAGAATGGCAGCCTGCTGCAAAACCAGAATCTGGTGTACCTGACGGACAATGTCCGGATTCAGCGCACTATTGGCGAACGGGACGCCATCCTGACAACATCAACCCTGACCCTGGATAACGACCGGGGCATGGTATATACAGACGCACCCGTAGAAATACGCGACGTTACCGGTGTTACCCGGGCCACGGGCATGAAGGCGTGGATAGACGAGCGGATTCTGGAACTGAACTCCCAGGTGGAAGGACGCTATGAAACCGGAAACTAACCGATACCGGAGCCTGCTGGCTGCCCTGCTGACGGTCGCGATGGCCGGCCCGGCGGCCGCTTTCGACCTTGATTCCGACACCCCCATCAAGGTCACAGCCGACAACGCCCGCCTGGACGACGGCCAGGGCATTGCCACTTACACCGGGGATGTAGAGCTTGAGCAGGGCAATACCCGCCTGAACGCAGAACGGGTGGTGCTGTACCGGACAGAGGGCGGCCTCAGCCGGATCGAGGCCACCGGCACTCCGGCGAGATATCGGCAGCCGGCCCGAGAGGGCGAAGGCGAAACCGACGCCCGCGCACTGAACATTACCTGGTCTGCCACCGACAGCCGGCTGACCTTTGAACGGGAAGCGGTCATCGAGCAGAATGGCAATCTGTTCCGCGGCGACGTCATTCATTATGATACCGCTGGCCGGGTTGTGACCGCTGAAGGCGGCGCAGACACGGGCGAAGGCAGCGGCCGGGTAGAGATGGTAATTCAGCCACGCAGCGCCGACAGACGTTCTGACAGACAGGAATCCGATGGCAGTTCTGAGAGCCAGTAATCTGGCAAAGAGTTACAAGCAGAAAAAAGTGGTGCTCGATGTCTCCCTGGAGATCCGCAGTGGGGAAATCGTCGGACTGCTTGGCCCCAACGGCGCCGGCAAAACCACCTGCTTCTACATGATCGTGGGGCTGGTGCCCGCCGATCGTGGCCGGGTCACCATCGACAGCCGGGATATTACTCCTCTGCCCATGCACGGCCGTGCCCAGCAAGGCATCGGTTACCTGCCCCAGGAAGCCTCGGTATTCCGCAAACTATCGGTACGCGACAACATCATGGCCATCCTCGAAACCCGCCAGGGTCTGAGCAAGGCCGATAGGGAGAAAAAGCTCGAGGAGTTGCTGGAGGAGTTTCACATCACCCATATCCGGGACAGTGTTGGCATGGCACTGTCCGGCGGCGAACGCCGACGGGTCGAAATCGCCCGAGCCCTTGCCATGGAGCCGGCCTTCATCCTTCTGGATGAGCCCTTCGCCGGTGTCGACCCCATATCCGTGAGTGACATCAAACACATCATCCGGCACCTGCGGGACAAGGGTATCGGCGTGCTGATTACCGATCATAACGTGCGCGAGACCCTGGACATCTGCGAGAACGCCTACATAGTGTCCGGCGGCCACATCATCGCCTCCGGCAATGCCGAGGCGATCCTTGCCAACCAGCAGGTCAAGGAAGTCTACCTGGGCGACGAATTCAGGCTGTGACACCGAATGGCTCATTGTTTTGATGACCTGTAGCAAGTAAACTCGGCAAAGAACTTGCTAGGGTAAAGTTAAATCACGGCAAGTAACCGACATATAAAGATTTTTTTCACAACTTATGACACAAAGCGCTGATGAGTGACGGATCCTGAACCATGGTTATGAAAGCCTCCTTACAGTTAAAGCTGGGTCAGAGCCTGACCATGACACCCCAGCTGCAACAGGCGATCCGGCTTCTCCAGCTCTCTACCCTCGACCTCCAACAGGAAATCCAGCAGGCACTGGAATCCAACCCCATGCTGGAGACCTCCGAGGACGACGACCAGACAACAGACGCTGCTACCGCTAATGACGAGCGCGAAGCCAACGCCACCGAGTCTGCCGCTGAAACTGCGCCGGAACCGTCCAAAGACTGGGACGAATCCGAAAACGGCCCGGACTGGTCCTCTGAAAACGAAATTCCGGACAATATTCCGGACGATCTGCCGGTAGACACTGCCTGGGACGACATATACCAGTCCGCCCCTGCTCCTGCAGCCCGCAATGACGACGAAAACGATCACGATTTCGAAACCCGTAACTCGCCCACTGAAACGCTTCAGGATCACTTGGAATGGCAGCTCAATCTGACCCCACTGAGTGAACGGGATCAGGCCATTGCACATGCCCTGATGGACGCGGTGGATGAGCGCGGCTATCTGACAAGTGCCCTGGAAGAGATCCATGCCGGGATGCTGGATGAAAACGACGAGGACCCCCTTGAGCTGGATGAAGTGGAAGCGGTTCTTCACCGACTGCAGCATTTTGACCCTCCTGGCGTTTTCGCCCGGGATCTTCAGGAATGCCTGCTGATCCAGCTTAACCAGCTACCACCGGAAACGCCCTGGCTGGCCCAGGCACGACTGGTGATCACTCACTACATCAACCTGCTGGGCAACCGGGACTACGCCCAGTTGCTGCGCCGCAGCCGCCTGAAAGAAGACCAATTGCGGGAGGTCCTGGCGCTGATCACCGGCCTGAATCCGCGTCCGGGCGACGTTATTGACCGCGCCGAACCCGACTACGTCATCCCAGACGTCATCGTTCGCAAGCACAATGGTCGCTGGCGTGTTGAGCTGAATCCGGAAATTGCTCCGCGCATCCGGGTGAATGCCAGCTATGCTTCACTTATAAGGCGTGCGGACAGCAGTGCAGACAACACTTACCTGCGCGATCAGTTGCAGGAGGCCAAGTGGTTTATCAAAAGCCTGCAAAGCCGCAATGAGACCCTGCTAAAAGTGGCGACCCGCATTGTCGAGCACCAGCAGGGATTCCTGGATCACGGCGAAGAAGCGATGAAGCCGCTGATCCTTTCAGACATCGCCCAGGCGGTAGAAATGCATGAGTCGACGATTTCACGGGTAACGACCCAGAAATACATGCATACCCCCCGGGGCATATTCGAACTGAAGTATTTCTTCTCCAGCCATGTCAGCACTGACGAGGGCGGGGAATGCTCTTCCACGGCCATTCGCGCGATGATCAAGAAGCTGATTGCCGCCGAAACGCCGAAAAAGCCGTTGAGCGACAGTAAAATTGCAGCCATGCTAGGGGAACAGGGAATCAAGGTTGCGCGACGCACCGTTGCCAAGTATCGGGAGGCCATGCACATTCCGCCGTCTAACGAGCGCAAGCGATTGGTCTGAATACCCCTGGGGCGGGACGCAATACCATATTCGCCGGCGCACAATGCGTCAGCACCCAGACCGGCTCCCGGGAGCCGGCATGATGACAACAGGAGACGCCTATGCAACTCAATATTTCAGGCCATCACGTAGAACTGACTCCCGCACTGAAGGATTATGTTTCAGAGAAGTTCGAGAAGCTCGAGCGTCACTTTGACCACATCAGTAACTGCCAGGTAACCCTGGAAGTGGAAAAGGTGCGCCAGATTGCGGAAGCCACGTTGCACGTGGTTGGTGGTGAGATTCACGCAAAGGCAGAAAACGAGGATATGTATGCGGCCATCGACTCCCTGATCGACAAGCTGGACCGCCAGATCCTCAAGCATAAGGAAAAGAATGTAGACCGGATGCACGGAAACGGCTCTCGCTAACTGGTTGTTTTCATGCAAGTCATCTAATCGAGCTGCGACATGAGCAACGTGTCGCAGCCTTTTTTTTAACGGAAACGCAGTCGATCCATGAGCGACACATCCCTGACCATAGACAACATTCTTGCTCCGGAGCTCACCCTCTGCAGGGTACCTGCGTCCAGCAAGAAACGGGCCCTGGAGTTTATTGCCGAGCAAATAAACCATCAGGACAACACGCTCAGCGAGACCCAGCTCTTCAACAACCTGATTTCCCGTGAGCGCCTGGGCAGCACCGGCATTGGACAGGGAATCGCCATTCCCCACTGCCGCCTGGAGGGACTTGATCACGTGGTGGGCGTGCTGATGACGCTTGAAGAAAGCGTGGAGTTCGATGCAATCGACAATCAGCCGGTCGATCTGATTTTTGCCCTGATCGTCCCGAAAGAGGCTACCAGCGAACATCTGGAGCTGCTCAGCCAACTGGCCGAGAAGTTCAATGAGCGGTCGTTCTGTGATCGCCTCCGGCAATGCGAGGACGCCAGTACGCTGTACCAGCGCATGACCGCCTCGGGCGGATGATATTCATTGCAGTGGAGGTAAGGTGGTCATGAAGCTGATTATCGTCAGTGGCAGGTCCGGTTCGGGCAAGAGTACCGCACTTCATGTGCTGGAGGACCTCGGGTTCTATTGCATCGACAATCTTCCCATTGGTCTGCTCTTCCCCCTTACCCGGGAAGCAGCCAGCCAGACCAAGCCTGGTCGACTGGGCAAGATGGCGGTCAGTATCGATGCCCGCAACCTGTCCGGGGAGCTGGCCAATTTCGAGGAGATATACCGCCTCAGGACCGTATCATCTCTGACCCGACGAGCAGTCGCTCTGCACGTCCACGCACCGCAGAGCATCCGTAGTGACAGACCTCACTCCGGAGCCATACCAGCGAGATCTGCTGACCCTCTCCACTCCGACCTGTACACCACCGCATCCATGTACACTGCGGACATGTAGCACGTCGTCGTCGAAGATCAGACTGCCCTTGTAGTAGCCCCCATTTAAACCGGACACCTTGGTAGAAGCAAAGGCCTAGGCATAGACCTAGTGCAAAGGAGTGTCCAAGGTGGAGAGAATCGAAGTCATAACCGGAGTGCAACGTCGTCGCCGGTATTCCGCACAGGAGAAGGCATTCATGGTTGCTGAGTGTGAGCGGCCAGGCATGTCAGTGTCGCTTGTAGCGCGACGTCATGGTATATCAGCAAGTCTGTTGTTCCGTTGGAAGAAGCTGATGAAAGACGGTGGCATGTCCGCGATTGAATCCGGTGATGAGGTTGTCAGTGCATCCGAGGTGAAGGCCCTGAACAAAAAGGTTCGGGACCTGGAGCGGATGTTGGGCCGCAAGACGATGGAAGCTGAAATACTCCGGGAAGCTCTGGAGGTGGCTCAGTCAAAAAAGTTGATCTCGCGCATGCCGTTGCTGCCACCGGACGATACCCTCTGAAGCGGGTAGCGGAGGTACTGAAGGTATCGCGCTCCAACCTTCTGGATCGCCTTCACGGCCGCCAGAAAGGTAGATGTCCCAGATACAAAAAACAGGACGATGACCGGCATTTGCCGGTTATCAGAGAGCTGTGTGAAGTCCGTGCGGCCAATGGCTATCGAAGGATTACGGCACGCTTGAATCGGTTGCTTGCAGCCAACGATGAGCGAGTGAACCACAAGCGTGTGTACCGGCTGATGAAGCAGGATGGGCTGTTGTTGCCCCGTTACACGGGCCGGCCTCAGGAGCGTTGTCACAACGGCCAGGTCATTACGTTGAAGCCGGACCTCCGTTGGTGCTCAGACGGCTTCGAGATCCGCTGTTGGAATAAGGAGGTGGTTCGCGTGGCCTTCAGCCTGGACTGCTGTGATCGGGAACTGATGCGCTATGTGGCGACGACCGGGGGAGTCACCGCTGAGATGGTCCAGGACCTGTTGCTGGAAAGCCTGGAATACCGCTTCGGCCAGTCAGAGCATGTTCCACACCCGCTGGAATGGCTGACGGACAATGGCAGCTGCTACATTGCCAAAGAAACGCGAGCGTTCGCATCTTCTCTGGGCTTTGTGGTGTGCACTACGCCTGTGAGAAGCCCGCAGAGCAACGGCATGGCTGAGGCCTTCGTGAAGACGTTCAAAAGGGACTATATTTACCTGAACGATCTTCCCGACGCCGCCTCTGTGATGGCGAAGTTGCCGGAATGGATCGAGGACTATAACCGCAGTCACCCACACAAGGGACTGAAAATGAAATCGCCCTGGGAATACCGGGCGGAACTGGCATCAAATGAATGAGGTGGTGTCTGGTTTAGCGGGGGCAACACATCGAGGAGATACGCGCTCAGGAACGGTATCGTGAATCATCTTCTGACGCGACAGCGCTCTGCACGTCCACGCACCGCAGAAGCATCGTAGTGATGACAGACTCACTCGAGCATACAGCGAGAGATGCTGAGCTCTCAGCTTCGACTGTATGTAACACCGCATGTCATGTACGACTGCGGACATGTAGCAACGTCGTCGAATCAGACCCTTTTGTTCCAATCATTTGGCTTTAAACACGGGGTGCCTCTGGATTCCGACTACGTCTTTGATGTCCGCTGTCTGCCGAACCCTTACTGGGACACGAGCCTGCGCAAATACGTCGGTACGGATCAGCCGGTGATCGAATTTCTGGAAAAAGAACCGGCAAGCCGGAAGATGATCGAAGACCTGAAGGCATTTCTGGATACCTGGCTGCCCTCTTTCGCCGACAGCAACCGAAGCTATATGACGATTTCCATTGGTTGTACCGGCGGCCAGCACCGGTCAGTCTACGTATGCGAGCAATTGGGTGAATACTTCCGGCAACGGTACAGTAATGTGCAGGTTCGCCATACCGAACTGCCACACCTCCAGACCCGGGAAGAGATCTGATCGAACCATGATTCGCCGCCCGATTACAATTATCAACAAACTGGGCCTGCACGCGCGTGCTACGGCGAAGCTCGTCAACACGGCATCCGAATTCGACAGCGCCGTGCGAATCAGCGGCAAGGGCCGGGATGTCGACGCCAAGAATATCATGCAGGTGATGATGCTGGCCGCCAGCAAAGGGACTGATGTGGAGCTGATTGCCGAGGGACCGGACGAAGAACAGGCCATCGAGGCACTGGTGGAACTGATCAACGACTATTTCGGCGAAGGCGAATAATTAAGATGGGGCCAGTTCACTCTGACCCCTTTTTCATCTGTCCCCGAGTAAAAAAACCTACAACACAGCCTCACCGATTGCGCCTAACTCCGCTATAATACAGGCGTTTTCTGACGCCGGGTGATTCATGACCGATATTCTGGAAAAAAGCCAGGCCCGCCAGCGCCTTCGCTCCCTGAGCGAAGCCCTGGACAGTGGCGCACTGAAGCAGGTTGCCCGCATCCTGAACGGTGGCCTGAGCCCCAGTGATATTGCCCATTTGCTGGAATCCTCCCCGCCCCGGCAGCGCGCCCTGCTGTGGAACCTCGTCGACAAGCAGTTGGAAGGGGAAGTTCTCCAGTATCTGAGCGACGATATCCGTGGTTACTTCCTGAGCCAGCTGAACGCCCAGGAACTGGCGGATATCATCGAGGATTTCGAGTCGGACGACCTCGCCGACTTGCTGCAGCAGCTACCGGATACGGTGATCCAGGAAGTTCTGGACACCATGGACGAGCAGGACCGTCAACGGGTGGAGGAAGTGCTCTCCTACCCGGAGGACACCGCTGGCGGTCTGATGAACACGGACACCATTACGGTGCGTCCGGACATCAGCATTGACGTTGTGCTGCGTTACCTGCGCCGGCACCGCACTCTGCCACCCATGACCGACAGCCTGATCGTGGTCAGCCGGCGGGACGATTTCATTGGCATGCTGCCCATTACCAAAATGCTGGTATCCAACCCTGCCTCCACCGTGCGGGAAGTGATGGATACCGACATCGAGCCTATTCCCGTAAGCCTCTCCGACACCAAGGTAGCGACACTGTTTGAACGCTACGACCTGATCTCGGCGCCGGTGGTGAATGAGGAAGGCCGACTGCTGGGTCGCATCACCATCGATGACGTGGTTGACGTTATCCGGGAGGATGCCGACCATTCATTGATGAGCATGGCCGGCCTGGATGAAGACGAGGATACCTTCGCGCCGGTGTGGAAAACCACCCGTCGCCGTGCTGTCTGGCTTGGCATCAACCTGATTACGGCACTGACCGCATCCGCCGTGATCGGTCTGTTTGAAGAAACCATTGCCAAAGTGGTGGCGCTTGCAGTGCTGATGCCAATTGTTGCCAGCATGGGCGGTATTGCCGGCAGCCAGACCCTGACCCTGGTCATCCGGGGCATGGCAGTGGGTCAGATCAGCGGTGCTAACGTTGGCTGGCTGCTTAACCGGGAGTTCCTTTCCGGGATACTTAACGGCCTGCTCTGGGCCGCCGTGGTGGCAGGCGCCGCCATGCTCTGGTTCCAGGACGTGCTGATCGGTGCCATCATTGCAGCCGCACTGGTGATCAACCTGGTGGCCGCCGCGTTTGTGGGAACGGTTCTGCCACTGTTTCTCAAATCGCGCAATATCGACCCGGCCCTGGCCGGTAGCGTGATTTTGACGACCGTCACAGATGTGGTTGGCTTCATGGCCTTTCTTGGCCTTGCCACGATTTTCTACGCTTAAGCGGATCTCGGATTTATGAAAGACCATCAAGACAACGACGCGCCGGAATACGACGGCCCCAGCAAATCGCAGCTAAAACGGGAAATGCACGCCCTGCAGGACCTTGGCAAGCGGATGCTCGATCTGAGCAATGATCAGCTGGAAACGCTGCCGATCAGCGACACTCTTCGTGCTGCCATCGAAGAATCCCGGCGCATCCGCCAGAACGAGGCCAAGCGCCGGCACCTGCAATACATCGGCAAGGTGATCCGTCAGGAAGACGATCCAGAAGCCCTGGCGAAAGCCATCGACGCTTTTGATGCCGGTAGCGAGGAACATACCCGTCGGCATCATCTGGCGGAGCGCTGGCGGGACCGGATGATTGCCGATGGCGATTCCGTGGTTGGCGAGTTCTTCAGTTATTGCCCCAGTGCCGATATGCAGCACCTGCGAAACCTGGCCCGCAACGCCCGCAAGGATGTCGAGAAGCAGAAAAACACCGGCCAGGCCCGGAAACTGTTTCGCTATCTCCGGGAATGCATCGATGACGCAGAGGCAGCGTGAATTTGTGAATTACCGGGCATGAATCAGAGGGGCAGAAGAAACGTTCTTCTAACCCCACTTCCACTGCCTTCAACCTTTGAGCCGACGGTGCCCCCATACCGGCATCTGAGTGCGCAGCTTGGCCACCTGCTCCAAGTCCAGCTCGGCGGTAACCAGCCCCGGGCCTTCTCCCATTTCCGTCACCACACGGCCCCAGGGATCACAGATCAGGCTGTGGCCATAGGTCCGGCGCCGCGTGCTGTTCTGGCCGCCCTGCCCCGGTGCCACCACCCAAACCTGATTCTCGATGGCTCGTGCCCGGATCAACGGGTACCAGTGGGCATCGCCGGTCTGCCAGGTGAAGGCACTTGGCAGGCAAATCCAGTCCACCTCCTGCTCTCGCAATAACCGGAAAATTTCCGGGAAGCGCAAATCGTAACAGATAGCCAGACCCAACTTCCCCGCCGGCGTATCCACTGTGACCACCTGCTCGCCGGGCTCAAAGGTGTCGGATTCCCGGTACTGGCCATGGGCGTCTTCTACCATGGCATCGAACAGGTGAATCTTGTCGTAGCGGGCCACTTCCCGGCCCTGATCGTCAAACACCAGGCAGGTTGCGCGGACCCGGTCCGCGATCTCCGAACCGTCCGGGCGCTTGGCCACGGGCATTGATCCACCGACAATCCACATACCCAGTTTACGGGCCTGTTCCGCAAGGAATGTGCGGATAACGGGTTCTGTGCCGGCTTCCTTGCGGCCACACTCAATCATCTGGCTGGTTGCCAATACCGCGAAATTCTCTGGCAGCACCGCAACAGACGCTCCCTGTCCAGCGGCCTCCGCCAGCAACCGCTGTGCTTCCGCCAGGTTGGCTTCGATATCATGACCGCTGACCAT
Organism: Marinobacter sp. es.048; assembly: GCF_900188435.1. Classification (NCBI taxonomy): domain Bacteria; kingdom Pseudomonadati; phylum Pseudomonadota; class Gammaproteobacteria; order Pseudomonadales; family Marinobacteraceae; genus Marinobacter; species Marinobacter sp. es.048. The sequence continues at coordinate 1,837,274 of NZ_FYFA01000001.1, read as the reverse complement.
CTGGATGGCTGCGACCCGGTTGGAAACACGCTTGCTCATGACTGCCTCCGATGTTGCCAAACGAAAAGTTATTCGCCGGTGTCAAATACCCTTTGCAGGTCCACTTCCGGTTCGTCCCACGTGCCGGTCACACTGTAGGTTGCGCTGGTCAGTCTGCTCAAAGGATCACCCAGAATCTTGTCCAGCACAAACAAAGCACCACCAATCGGCGCTCCTGCCCCCATGAGGAGTGCCGCCAATGGCAGGTTCTGGGTCAGCGGTAACACAACCACAAGCCGCATATCCAGCTCCTCGCTGGCCATATTGGTCGTGCCACTGAGCTTGAAGGCCCCTGACGGCCCCGCAATCTGCAGTTCCGGATCCATAGTCAGCAACCCATTGATAATCTGTGCCTTGCCCGAGATCGCGTCAAAAGCCACACCACGCTCATACAGATCGGAAAAGTCGAGCTTCAGCCGGCGCCATAGTGTATCGGAGTTCAGCAGGTTGAAGACCCGGAACAGTTGGGCCGTGTTGTTTCGTTCGAGGATCACACCCTCATCCAGTCTGAGGCTAACCGAGCCACTGAGCTCCGGTATGGAAAACTCATCCGGACGGCCGGGCCACTCCAGATCCAGCTCGATGTTGGTGCCCTGATTGGTGACCGGCATCTCGGTATTTAACAGTTTATTCAGATCTGCCAGCGCACCGCCGCTGATTGAGCCCTTGAACCGGCTCGTTTCACGGTCGCCGACGATGCTCCAGGTCATATCCCCCAACAGCGTCAAGGAATTCAGGCGACCTTCTATGTCATTCACTTTCAACCGGAAGGGTTCGGGGCGAAGCCGGAAAGCCCATTGACCGAGGGATTCCTCATTCAGCTGAAGTTCAACGATCGACACATCAATCTCGGGCCAGCTGCCCATATCCAGCGCCCGGAAGGCTTCCAACTGCTCTTCCAGCGTCAGTAATTCCGGCGAATCATCACGGGGTGCCTCGCTGCGAACAAGCCGAAGCCGCTGAAAATCGGCCTTCACGGTATCGCCGTTCTGCGGGATTACCAAGCGGCCTTCTGCGCGTTGCGAACTGGTGTTAACCACCCAACGATCATCAAGATCGAGCGCGTTTATATCGATGTCGTTCAGGACCTGTGTACCGACATGGAGGCGATCCAGGCGCAAATCAAATCCGGTCTCCTTCCACAACAGATCGAAAGTGGCCCGGTTCGCCCAGTCGCCGGCAATCCCAAGGCCGCCACTGGCGGATGGATTGATGGTCGCCCGCAACGGCGCCGCCTCACTCGCTGTTTTTGACAGCGGTTCTGGCCAGTCAACTGCCAAACCCTCGAGACTGGAGCGCACACGGATACCGGACGTTGACTGGGCCCCCACTTCCAGTTCCGCGGTATAGGCGACCTTGCCCTGCAGGCCAAAGCCGGAGTCGGTTGACAGCCCAGCCCTGGCGAAAACCTCGGGCACGAGGAGCGAGCCGGACTGGCGAATGCTGAGCGCATTCCCGGCGCGAGCCTTGCTGAAGGCTATGGTTACCGGCTCACCGAAAAATTCCGCAGCCAGGGGGCCGCCGGAGAATCCGTCTTCACTGTGATAGGTCAGCTCACCACGAACCGATTGCCAGGCTAGCCCTGCAGCCTGATAGGATACTGCCCCCTTCTCGACATCAATACTCGCCTCAACCACAGGCGGCTGTTCAGAACCCAGCGGCAGATCAATACCCAGATCCAGTCGATACTCACCGTCATACTGCAGTTTCTGTGCCTCAGTCCCTGCGATGTCACCCAATGGACTGTTCTCCATCCAGTAACCAACCGACTCACCGGGCACCAGAGCCGAGGCATCCACCTTTATCCGGGTACCTTGATCTGACGGAATAACACGGACGTTTCCGGATCCAAGGTCCAGGCCTCCGGTCCGGCCTGACTCGAGACGGACCAGGGTGTTTCCATTATGAACCCTGACATTGCCCCGGGCACCTGTGACTTCCGGCCAGGCGTCATCATAGCGGACGGATGCCTGATCAAATTCAAAGATCATCGAGGTCACGAAAGCCCCCTTCGGCGCATCCGGGCCTATCTGGCCGTGGCCGAAGAAGGTTCCCGAGGTGATATCTGCCTCGAGAATGGCCGTGGTGAGCCAATCATACAACCCCTGGTTGACCGCTTTGACCGGAACAAAATCTGCCAGCATTCCGGCGTTGCCGTTTTTCACCGAAACCCTCAGACCAAGGTTATCCTCGCCCTCGCGGTCCATCCTCAGATCAAAAGCACCGTCGAGTTCTGTGGTCTCGCCGTAACGCATCCGAACACCATCTGAAAACACCCGGGTAATGGCGCCATCCAGCTGCCAGGCCACCGCGCCCTCGAACACCGGGAATGACCAGGCGCCACCGAAAAGCCTGGGAAACTCGAGAGAGACAGGCGACTCTCCGGCCGCAACCCGAACATAACCCTTCTGCCGGTCCAGAAAGATGTCTCCGTTCACCGCGGTGACGCCCGGTGCGCCGCCGTGGGCTCTGACACTGACCTCACGCAAACGTCCGGAGAGCTCAAAGTCCTCCGGTGCGCCCTCGGGGAAGAAGATGTTCAATTGATCCAGATAGCCGCCGGGCCGATAGTCTCGCAAAGCCCTGAGTGCGCGCTCCGGCAATAACGGAAGCCGCGCTGCGAGGCGGCGGGTGGGCGCAAGCGGCAGGGCATCGGCAATAACGGACATACCTCCCTCCGAGGGCGCCAGGCGGAGACTGAAAGGAGAAACCACATCGCCGTCCCAGGTCCACTGGAGCTGCTTCAGATGCCACTCCCCGAGAGCAAATGCGCCGGACTCGACCAGGGTCTCATCGGTCATCACACTGTCGTGGCGACGCCAGCCAAATCTTGCCTGGATGTCTTCCAGGGGCGCCAGGGATTCATACCCGACACCCAATTGCAGATAAGGTGTTCGAACCGTTCCGGTCACCTGTTGCAGAAGGCCGTTGCGAAACGTTAGCCAGGCCTCACCGCCAAGATCGAACCCTTCCACCCGGAGCGTCCGCCACTGGTATTCGTCGATCAATCCGTCGAACAGCCGGCCCGAATCCACATCAAGATACAATTGGCCGGTGAAATCGCCCCGGAAAAAGTGCCGGCCTACCAGGGCAAAGCTGGCCAGCTGCTGGGTAGTACCGGACTGCATGGCCCGGCCTGAGGCATGGAAGAGCCCGCGCCGGTAGTCCAGATCCAGTTGGGGAATGTCCAGGTGGCGAAGATTGCCCTGATTGTCCCGGATACCCAGATTAACGCGGGTAATCTTGACATAGGGGTCGGACAGCCAGTTGCCGGCAAGCTCCAGCCATTCTTGAAGCTGGTTACTGACAGGTTCCGGAATCTCAGCACCCCGGACCGCCACATCGCCGCCGCGCTCCTGATTCACAGTGAGTTCCAGGCCGTCGGCCTGAAAATCCTCAAACACGATTCTCAGGCGCGTCAGCGAAGCGAGCGCATCAAAGCGGATATTCAGGTGCTGAAGGTCGGCAACAACAATTCCGGTATCAGGATGACTGATCTGGATGTCACTGACCGTGAACGAGGGATCCAGCCAGTACCATTGGGAGGAAAGCCCCCCGATGGTGACATCGTGACCCAGCCGATCTGAAAGCTCGCGCGCCAGATCTTCCCGGAAGTTGTCCACGTTCTGGGTCAACTGGCGACCGAGCCCTGCGTACAGGGCCAGCAACACGAGCAGCGTCAACAGCATCCACCAGATCAGGCTGGCCAGCCGCGCCAATAGCCGAACGGGAGGACTCTCGGGCAGGTTCTCCGGAAGCGGCGGTTCGTGATCAGCAGAGGACATCCGGGCCCCTTAATCCAGTACCCGGCACACGTTCCCGGGGTCAGAGCAGAACAACATCGTACTGCTCCTGGCTGTAGAACGGCTCCACCTGGAAGCGAATGGTCTTGCTGATAAAGGTTTCAAGATCGGCCACATTGTCCGACTCTTCATCCAGCAGGCGATCTACTACACTCTGGGAAGCCATCACAAGATAGCTTTCGGCATCGTAGGCGCGATTTACCCGCAAAATTTCCCGGAAGACTTCATAGCAAACGGTTTCGGTGGTTTTCAGGAAACCGCGTCCGTCACAGATCGGGCAGGGTTCGCAAAGCACCTGGCCAAGACTCTCGGTGGTGCGCTTGCGGGTCATTTCCACCAGGCCCAGCTCGGACACCCCGGTGATCTTGGTCTTGGCGTGATCCCGCTCCAGCATCTTTTCCAGCATCCGGTGCACCTGGCGCTGATGCTCCGGATCTTCCATGTCGATAAAATCGATAATGATAATGCCGCCCAGATTTCGCAGGCGCAGCTGACGACTGATGGACCGGGCCGCTTCCAGATTGGTCTTGAAGATGGTTTCTTCCAGGTTTCGATGCCCGACGAACGCCCCGGTATTGATATCGATGGTGGTCATGGCTTCGGTCTGGTCGATGATCACATAACCACCGGACTTGAGCTGAACCTTTCGGCTAAGGGCTTTCTGGATTTCGTCTTCCACCGAGTAAAGGTCAAAAATGGGCCGTTCGCCCGGGTAGTACTCCACCTTGTCGGCAAATTCCGTAACGAACTCTTCGACAAACTCCATCACCCTCTGGTGGCTCTCTCGGCTGTCGATTCGTACCTTTTCGGTCTGCGGCCTGATCAGGTCACGGATGGTACGAATGAACAGCGGCAGATCCTGGTACACAACTGCCGGCGCCTGAACCCGGGCAATCCGCTCATGGATGGACTGGCTCAACCGGTGCAGATAGGCCATATCGCCAATCAGGTCCTCAGGGGGAGCGGCTTCCGCGGCCGTCCGGATGATATAACCACCCTGAACATCCTTATCCTCCGCTGCGGCCTCTTCAACCAGGGTTTTCAGGCGCGCCCGTTCGGTGTCGTCCTCAATCCGCTGCGAAATACCAACGTGACTGACACCCGGCATAAACACCAGATACCGGGACGGAATCGAAAGCTGGGTGGTCAGGCGAGCGCCCTTGGTTCCAATTGGGTCCTTGGTCACCTGAACAACCAAAGACTGCCCCTCACGGAGCAGACTTCGAATATCGGGAACGGTTTTAGGGGTATCTGCAGGCTCATCGCCATTGGACTGACTCGGAACCACATCGGAGGCATGGATAAATGCAGCCCGTTCCAGACCAATATCGACGAACGCCGCTTCCATGCCTGGCAAAACACGCACCACTTTGCCCTTATAGATGTTACCGACAATGCCCTTCCTGCTGGTGCGTTCTATGTAAGCTTCCTGCAGCATGCCGTTTTCAACCAGGGCCACCCGCGTTTCCACCGGGGTGACGTTGATAAGAATCTCTTCGCTCATAATGTTTGGCTCTCCAGACTGCGCGGCCAGTTTTTCCAGACCGGGTAACCGGCACCAGCCAGCAATGCGGCGGTTTCCTGCAGCGGCAGACCAACCACGGCACTGTAGCTACCCCGGAGCTCACTAACAAAAATACCACCAAGGCCCTGAATTCCATAACTTCCGGCCTTGTCCATGGGTTCGCCGCTGGCAACGTAGGCTTCGATCTCGGCGGTAGAAAGCAGCCTGAAACAGACCTCGGTAATAACCAGGACTGACTCGCATTGCCCTTCAGTGGCCAGCGCCACGGCCGTCATGACCTGGTGGGTCGCACCGGAGAGGCGGGCCAGGGTTTCCCGGGCAACTGCCGGGTCTGTCGGCTTACCGAGTATCTTGCCGTCCAGCACCACGGAGGTATCTGACCCCAGAACCAGACATTCCGGCGAAGACCCGGCCACAGCCAGCGCCTTCTCCCGAGCCAGTCGCTCGACATACTGTTCCGGGGTTTCATCGGGCTCCGGTGTTTCATCAATGTCCGCCGGGCGAACCGAAAAATTCAGGCCAATTTGCTGCAACAGCTCCGCCCGGCGTGGCGAAGCCGAAGCGAGAATGATTGATGCCATGGCTAACCCAGTTTGCGGTTAATGTTGTCCAGCAGGATACAGAATACCGGCCACACCAGCGCACTGGTCAGGGCCGGCCAGAGATAGCTGAAACCGGCGTCATCGGCACCCAGCAGCTGCTTCACGAAATGCACCAGCATCTGGTTGATGCCCAGCAACAGGAACACCATCAGGCACTGCTGGGGCATCGGATACATGCGCAAACGTTGATGGATGGTTAACACCAGAAAGGCGATCAGCGCCATGGCCATGGCGTTCACGCCAAGGGGGGTGGCTTCCAGCACATCCAGCAGCAGGCCAAGACACCAGGCCAGCACGATGCCGAACTGGGCAGGCGCCCGGAACGTCCAATAGAAAACCACCAAGCCCAGCCACTCAGGGCGGAACTCGAACCAGCCCACCGGAAACAAGGAGATGCTGAACACGAGGGCAACGATCACGGAGAGTACGAAAACCGGATAGCTGATTACCGATAACATCAGTCCTGCCCTCCCTGACTGCTCTCTTCCCCAACATTGACGACCGGCTCGCCCCCATCCGTCTCGACTTCGATCGGGTCGGCGTTTTCAGGCGGGAAAACCACCAGCACCAGACGGCTCTGGTTCAGCTGAGCCTTGGGCGTGGCTTCAATGGAAACAAAGGGTTCGCCCGGCTCCTTGGAAATGCGGCTGACCTCGGCGACCGGATAGCCCCTTGGAAACCGGCCACCAAGGCCGGAGCTGACCAACAGATCGCCCTCACGGATATCCGCCGTGTCCGGCACATGAACGAGATCCAGGGTATCGGTATCGCCGGTACCCAGCAGTATCGCCCGCAACCCGTTGCGCACAACCTCCACGGGTACGGCGTGGCTGCTATCGGAGACCAGCAAGACGCGAGAGGTGATCTGGCTGCTCTGGACCACCTGCCCCATCAGACCATGGGCATCGAGGATGGCCTGACCCGGCGACAGGCCATCGCTACGGCCCTTATTGATGATAATTTCGTGGGAGAAAGGATCCGGGGAAACGCCGACCACCTCGCCAACGATGACGCGATCATCCAGCACTTCAGACGAGTTCATCAGGCGGCGCAGCTCGTTGTTCTCGGAAGCGAGAGCAGCGTATTTCAGGGCGCGACGCTCGAGGATAAGCAAACGGGCCCGAAGATCTTCATTCTCTTCCTGAAGATCCTGTTTGTTTTCGAACAATCCAGCGAACCAGTCGGAAAATTCGTAGGGCGCGTTCCCCAGCCAGTAAACTGGTGCCAGACCGGTTGCAATGGTACTTCGCACCGTTGAGAGCTTGTCGAAACGCGCATCGGCAACCACCAGGGCTGCCGATACGAGAAGAACGATGAGGAGTCTGAAGCCGGGAACAGGCCCCTGGACAAAGATGGTTTTAATGGCGAGCCCTCCCCACAGGATTATCCCTCCTGGGAGAACATTCCGATGCCACCCCGATCAATCACTTCCAGCGCCTTGCCACCACCACGGGCCACACAGGTCAGCGGGTCTTCAGCAATGATTACCGGCAGGCCGGTTTCCTCGCTGATCAGTTTATCCAGCCCGCGCAACAGGGCGCCGCCACCGGTCAGAACGATACCGCGCTCGGCAATATCAGATGCCAGTTCGGGCGGAGACTGCTCGAGAGCGCTCTTGACGGTCTGAACGATCTGCGCCAGGGATTCCTGCAGAGCGTCAAGAATTTCTTCGCTGTTGAGGGTGAACGCCCGGGGCACACCCTCGGCAAGATTGCGACCGCGCACATCAATCTCGCGGATGTCGAGACCCTCATAGGCGCAACCGATTTCATGTTTGATACGCTCGGCGGTCGAATCACCGATAAGACTGCCGTAGTTGCGGCGCACGTAGGTGACGATGGCTTCGTCGAACTTGTCACCGCCAACACGCACAGACTCCGCATAAACAATGCCGTTCAGGGAAATGATGGCGATCTCGGTGGTACCACCACCGATGTCCACAATCATGGAGCCGCTGGCTTCTTCAACCGGCAGACCGGCACCAATGGCAGCAGCCATGGGTTCTTCAATCAGGAAGACTTCCCGGGCGCCGGCACCAAGGGCGGATTCGCGAATGGCCTTGCGCTCTACCTGGGTGGACTTGCTGGGAACACACACCAGCACTCTCGGGCTCGGGGTAATGAAGCTGTTCTCATGCACTTTATGGATAAAGTGCTGCAGCATCTTTTCGGTTACCACAAAATCTGCGATTACCCCGTCTTTCATGGGGCGGATGGCAGTGATATTGCCCGGTGTGCGGCCAAGCATGCGCTTGGCTTCGGCGCCGACAGCGGCAACCATTTTCTGGGAGTTGTTGGTGCGAATGGCCACTACCGAGGGCTCGTTCAGCACGATTCCGCGCTCACGCACGTAGATCAGGGTATTGGCGGTGCCCAGGTCGATGGACAGATCGCTGGAGAAGATGCCTCGGAGTCTTTTTATCAACATTCGTGTAGTTTCAACCTGAGAGTTGCAGTCGCAAAGAAAAGATGCGGCAACTTTAGCAGTGAGCACCCCTGCAGGCAAGGCGCTAACGGGCCTCACGCCTTACGGTTCACACATTTACCTTATGGGCTGGGGCCTCCCGCCATTGTTCGAATCTGTTACCATACTCGCTTTGGTTTTCTGGCCCTGGTGAAGGGCCATTCGGGGAATCCTTTTCAAAACACGCTACGAGCACATCCCTGTGGGCTTGTTTCGGGCCATCCATGGCCCTCTACAGTTTTAAAAAGGATTCCCCGAACGGCCCCGAAGCTCAGGATTGGCCCGCGTTTTCAAAAGATTTATTACCGACATTTCACTTACCTGGGAGGCAATGCGTGACCATTTCCCGTGAGGACATTGAGAAAGTCGCTGTACTCGCCCGCATTCGTGTGGACGACGAGCAGGTTTCGGCGCTGGAGAAGGATCTGGGCAACATCCTGGATCTGGTCGATCAGTTGGGTGCCGCCGACACCGATTCGGTTGAGCCTATGGCCCACCCGTTGAATGCAGTCCAGCGTCTGCGAGCTGACGAAGTAACCGAGACCAATCAGCGGGAGGCGTTCCAGGCGATTGCGCCGGCTACCGAGAACGGCCTTTATTTGGTTCCGAGAGTGATCGAATAACCCTTTGGGTGAGCCATCGAATGATTCATGGGAATTGAACGATCTGACGAACAGCGATTTCAGGATTCATCATGCATAACAAATCCGTAGCAGAGCTTTCCCGGGACCTGGAGAGCGGCCAGGTGTCCAGCGTGGAGCTGACCCAGGAGTTCCTCGACCGCATCAAGCGGGAAGATTCGAAGTACAACAGCTTTATTACCGTGATCGAAGGGCAGGCTCTGGCCGATGCCCGGGTAGCGGATGAGAAGCGGGCAGCCGGAAATGCGACGCCGTGGACGGGGGTTCCGTTCGCGCATAAGGACATTTTCTGTACCAACGGCGTTCGGACCACTTGTGGTTCTAAGATGCTGGAGAACTTTGTTCCGCCTTACGACGCCACCGTTACGGCGAATTTCCGCCAGGCGGGTGCGGTGTGTCTGGGCAAGACCAACATGGACGAGTTCGCCATGGGGTCGTCCAACGAGAACAGTTATTTCGGTGCGGTGACTAACCCATGGGGATTGAGCGAGGGCAATAAGCGAGTGCCAGGCGGGTCTTCTGGCGGGTCGGCAGCGGCGGTTGCCGCTCGACTGATTCCGGCGGCTACCGCCACGGACACTGGTGGCTCGATCCGTCAGCCGGCGGCGCTGTGTGGTGTTACCGGGCTGAAGCCGACCTATGGCCGGGTGTCCCGGTACGGGATGATTGCCTTTGCCTCCAGTCTCGACCAGGGCGGTACGATTGCCCGGAGCGCAGAGGATAATGCGCTGATGCTGAATGTGATGGCAGGCTTTGATCCGAAGGATTCGACGTCGATTGACCGGGAGGTGCCGGATTACACCGCGACGCTGAACGAACCGCTTAAAGGTATGAAGATCGGCCTGCCCAAGGCGTATTTCAGCGATCAGCTAAGCCCGGCAATGGAGCAGCAGGTTCGCAACGCAGTAAAGGAATACGAGAAGCTGGGCGCCACGGTTAAAGAGGTGTCGCTGCCAAACGCGAAGCTGGCGATTGCTGCCTACTATGTAATTGCTCCAGCAGAGGCGTCCGCCAACCTGTCCCGTTTTGACGGGGTCCGTTATGGCTATCGCTGTGAAGATCCGAAGGATCTGATGGATCTTTACACCCGCTCCCGCGCGGAGGGTTTTGGCGCCGAGGTGAAACGTCGGATTCTCGTGGGCACCTACGCTCTCTCCGCCGGCTATTTCGATGCCTATTATCTCAAGGCCCAGAAGGTTCGGCGGCTGATCCAGCAGGATTTTATCAATGCCTTCAAGGAAGTGGACGTGCTGATGAGCCCCACCACGCCCTCGCCTGCGTTTATCCAGGGCGAGAAGACCAGCGATCCTGTGACCATGTACCTGGAAGACGTATTCACTATCGCCATCAACCTGGCGGGTGTTCCGGCCATGTCGGTACCGGCCGGTTTCGTGGACGGTCTCCCGGTGGGTCTTCAGATCATCGGGGATTATTTCTCCGAGGCCCGTTTGCTGAATGCCGCCCATCAATTCCAGCAGGTGACCGACTGGCACCAGCGTGAACCGCAATAAGCCCGGGACAGGAGAAAGACTATGCAGTGGGACATTGTGATCGGGCTGGAAATTCACGTTCAGCTCGCCACCAAGACCAAGATTTTTTCAGGCTCCAGCACCGCTTACGGCGCCGAGCCTAACACGCAGGCCAACGCCGTTGACCTGGCCATGCCCGGCACGCTGCCGGTCCCCAACGAGCAGGCTTTCCGCTACGCGGTCATGTTTGGCCTGGCAGTGAATGCGGAGATCGAGCGCCGCTCCATGTTCGAGCGGAAGAACTACTTCTACCCGGACCTGCCCAAGGGCTACCAGACCACGCAGCTGGAGCGGCCGATTGTCGGTCCCGGCTTCGTGGACATTGATCTGCCGAACGGTGACTCCAAGCGCGTTCGCATTCACCACGCCCACCTGGAAGAGGACGCCGGCAAATCCCTGCACGAGGACTTCCACGGCATGACTGGCGTCGACCTTAACCGCGCCGGCACCCCACTGATCGAAGTGGTCACCGAACCGGATATGAACAACGCGGAAGAAGCCGTTGCCTTTGCCAAGAAGCTGCACAGCATCGTGACGTCCCTGGGCATCTGCGACGGCGATATGTCCCAGGGCTCCATGCGTTTCGACGTCAATATTTCCCTGAAGCCCAAGGGCTCCGACACTCTGGGCACACGGACCGAGACCAAGAACCTGAACTCGTTCCGGTTCATGGAACAGGCCATCGCCCACGAAGTCGAGCGGCAGATGGACATTCTGGAAGACGGCGGCACTATTGTGCAGGAGACCCGCCTGTACAACGGCGACCGCGACGAGTCGCGCTCGATGCGCACCAAAGAAGAAGCCAACGACTACCGCTACTTCCCCTGCCCGGACCTGCTGCCGGTGGAAATCGATGATTCCTTTATTAAGGAAGCTCGCAACAGCCTTCCGGAACTGCCGGACGCTCGCAAAGCCCGCTTTATGGAGCAGTACGGTCTGAATGACTACGACGCCGGCCTGCTCAGCGGCGACTCGAAACTGGCCACTTTCTTTGAAGAAGCGGCCAGCCAGGGCAAAGACGCAAAACTGGTAGCCAACTGGATCCAGGGCGAATTCTCTGCCCGACTGAATGCGGAGGAGAAATCGGTGGCCGACTCGCCGATCACCGGCGCTCAATTGGGTGATCTGGTAGTGCGGATTGCCGACAATACGATCTCGTCTGCCGGAGCGAAGAAGGTGTTCGAGGCACTCTGGTCTGGCGAGAACGATAATGTCGACGCAATTATCGACGCCAAGGGCCTGAAGCAGGTTTCTGATACCGGCGCCCTGGAGGCGATGGTGGATGAGGTTCTGACCGGCATGCCGGATCAGGTGGCGCAGTATCAGAATGAAGAGGATCCGAAGAAGCGCAAGAAGATGCTTGGTGGCTTCATGGGGCCTCTGATGAAAGCTTCTAAAGGCCAGGGGAACCCCAAGCTGTTCAACGAGATTCTTGTTCGCAAGCTGGGGGGATAAGGCCGCCATCTTGGGTCGGGACTTCTTGTTTCGGCCCTAGCCTGATTGGTTGGGGGCAGCCCCGGCAGGTAACTTCTCCCGAAAAACGCTACGAGCACATCCATGTGCGCTTGGCTGTGGCCATCCTTGGCCACAGACATTTTCGGGAGAAGTCACCTGCCAGGGCGTGATACCCTCCGGAAAACGCATGAAAGAAACTACCGTAGGTCGGATTAGCGAAGCGTAATCCGCCATCGCTGAGTGACCCACTTCTTTGTCGGATTACGGCTTTGCCTAATCCGACCTACTAATCTGATCCATCCGGCCTGTTTATCCCCGATATCTGAAGATTCTGAGGCCTTGGTGGCCAACTCGATCATCATTAAAGAAGCCGAGCCCAGAGATCATGCTCATCGGCATGCTCAACAACCGCCTGAACAATTTCGCCTGGAACAAGGTCGGTCTCATCATTGAGGTAAACCATGCCGTCGATCTCCGGCGCATCGGCCTTTGAGCGACCAATCGCACCTTCCTCGTCAACCTCATCAATCAGCACGTCGATAGTCTGACCAATCTTGGCCTGCAGACGAGCTGCGGAGATCTTCGCCTGTTTTTCCATGAAGCGGGCCAGACGCTCTTCTTTTACTTCCTCCGAAACCGCGCCTTCCAGTTCGTTGGCCCTGGCGCCTTCCACCGGGCTGTACTTGAACGCGCCTACCCGATCCAACTGAGCCTCGTCGAGCCAGTCCAGCAGGTACTGGAAGTCTTCCTCGGTTTCGCCCGGGAAGCCGACAATAAACGTGGAGCGGATGGTCAGCTCGGGGCAGATTTCCCGCCACTTGCGGATGCGCTCCAGGGTTTTGCTGTCGTGGGCCGGGCGTTTCATGGCCTTGAGGACTTTCGGGCTGGCGTGCTGGAACGGGATGTCCAGGTACGGCAGGATTTTTCCCTCGGCCATCAGGGGAATGATGTCGTCGACATGGGGATAGGGATAAACGTAGTGCAGGCGTACCCACACACCCATTTCGCCGAGCGCTTCGCATAGTGACTGCATCTTGGTCTTGAGCGGTCGCCCCTGCCAGAAGCCGGTGCGGTATTTGGTGTCGACGCCGTAGGCCGAGGTGTCCTGGGAGATGACCAACAGCTCCTTTACACCGGCATCCACCAGGCGCTGGGCTTCGTCCATCACATCACCAATTGGCCGACTGACCAGATCACCGCGCATGGAGGGAATGATGCAGAAGGTGCAGCGGTGGTTACAGCCCTCGGATATCTTGAGGTAGGCATAGTGCCGCGGGGTCAGCTTGATTCCCTGCGGCGGAACCAGATCGGTGAATGGATCGTGCTGTTTCGTCTGGGGCACGAACTGGTGGACAGCACCAACCACTTCCTCGTAGGCGTGGGGACCGGAAACGGCCAAGACACCGGGGTGGGTGTCGCGGATCTTGTCGGCTTCAACACCCATACAACCGGTAACAATGACCTTGCCGTTTTCGCTTATGGCCTCGCCAATGGCGTCCAGGGATTCCTGCTTGGCTGCGTCGATAAAGCCGCAGGTGTTGACCACAACAACATCAGCGTCGTTATAAGTCGGCACAACATCGTAACCGTCGAGCCTCAATTGGGTGAGGATGCGTTCGGAGTCTACGAGGGCCTTGGGGCAACCGAGGCTGATGAAGCCGACTTTGCCGTTACCGGAGGCGGCGGGGTTCTGGGTGTTGTCTGTCATAAAAGGCTTGAAATTCCCGGAGCTCGGCATGAGCCCACAAATGAATGAAGGGCTGCATTTTACACCAGCTACGGGACCGGCTGCAGCAAAAGTCCGACCAATAAAACCAGTGGAATAATCTGACAGACATCAAATTTTGTGACACCTTGTTCAGAAAGATTTAACAATTCTGCCACTATAGACGGCAGGCTTCTTGCTGATCACAAAGTAAACAACTACACTTTTTTGCGCTTATCATGCGTTTAAGTGTTTTTCTGGAAGGGATTTATGGGAAAGGCAGCATCATTCGCAACCAGACACGCCAGAAGAGTCAAAATGAAACCTGTCGCCGCCAAACTGAATTTGCGCAACCAACAGCGAGTGGACGTAGCCACCGACATTACTATTGAGAAATCGGACGGCTGCTGCCTGACCTGTTCGGTATCCAACCTCTCCCGCACGGGCGTGATGATTTCCTGTAACCAGGAAACGGTGAAGGAGCTCATTCCCGAGCAAAAGGCTCCGGCGCCCGGCAACTGGATTGCCGTGAAGACACGATTCGCCGTACCGGTCGTTGCCACCCAACCGGTTTCCATTATTGCCGAGGGCAACATCGTTCACATGCGACGCATCGCACGGGATGAATTTCAGCTCGGCATCCAGTTCGCAGAGTTTGAAGGCAACGGCTTCGATTACGTCGACCGCTACGTGGCAAAATTACTGGCCGACTCCCGCAATCCGGCCTGAGCTTATCCCTCCGATACCCTGAGGCCGAGAGCCCGCCGCTGCTATATTGTTATAACGCCAATGTCTAGTTGGTCATCTTCTTATGCCCTTACCCCCTCTGATATAGTTGCCGTATTCATTCGCATAGCCAAAACGGCCCGCACGGCGGCAACGGATTATCATGACCTTATACAACCTCACGCACCTGAAACAGCTGGAAGCGGAAAGCATCCACATCATCCGGGAAGTGGCAGCCGAGTTCGACAATCCGGTAATGCTGTACTCCATCGGCAAGGATTCCGCGGTAATGCTCCATTTGGCCCTGAAGGCCTTCTATCCAGGCAAACCGCCCTTCCCGTTGATGCACATTGATACCACCTGGAAATTCCGGGAGATGATCAAGTTCAGGGACAACGTCGCTGAAAAATTTGGCCTGGACCTGATCGTGCACACCAACCAGGAAGGCGTGGATCAGGGAATCGGGCCGTTCACTCACGGTAGCGCGAAACATACCGATGTCATGAAAACCCAGGCCCTGAAACAGGCCCTGGACAAGTACAAGTTCGATGCGGCCTTCGGCGGTGCCCGCCGCGACGAGGAGAAATCCCGGGCCAAGGAGCGCGTGTATTCATTCCGGGATGAGTACCATCGCTGGGATCCCAAGAACCAGCGTCCCGAGTTGTGGAACATCTACAACGGCAAGATCAACAAGGGCGAGAGCATCCGTGTGTTTCCGCTGTCCAACTGGACAGAGCTGGATATCTGGCAATACATCTACCTCGAGAACATCGACATCGTTCCGCTCTACTACGCCGCCGAGCGTCCGGTCGTTGAACGCGATGGCACCCTGATCATGGTGGACGACGACCGCATGCCATTGAAGGAAGGCGAGAAACCGATGATGAAATCGGTCCGCTTCCGGACCCTGGGCTGCTACCCGCTTACGGGCGCCATCGAGTCCGAAGCCAACACGCTTCCAGACATCATCCAGGAAATGTTGCTGGCCAAGAGCTCCGAGCGTCAGGGCCGGGTGATCGATCACGATTCGGCCGGTTCCATGGAACAAAAAAAGCGGGAAGGGTACTTCTAAGATGTCACACCAGTCTGATCTGATTGCAGAAGATATTCAGGCCTACCTGAAACAGCATGAAAACAAGGAACTCCTGCGCCTGCTCACCTGTGGCAGCGTGGACGACGGCAAAAGCACCCTGATCGGTCGCCTGCTCCATGACACCAAGATGATCTACGAAGATCATATGGCCAGCCTGAAAACCGACAGCGCCAAGATGGGCACCACGGGCGAGAAACTGGACCTCGCCCTGCTGGTAGACGGCCTGCAGGCCGAGCGCGAACAGGGCATCACAATCGATGTGGCCTACCGGTACTTCTCCACCGACAAGCGCAAGTTCATCATCGCTGACACCCCGGGCCATGAACAGTACACCCGGAACATGGCCACCGGCGCATCCACCGCCCAGGTCGCGATCCTGATGATCGACGCCCGCCACGGCGTACTGACCCAGACCCGTCGCCATTCCTACATCGCCTCTCTGCTGGGCATTCGCCATATTGTCGTGGCGGTTAACAAGATGGACCTGGTGGATTTCAGCGAAGAACGCTTCAACGAAATCAAAGACGATTATCTGGCCTTTGCCGCCAAGCTGGGCCTGAAAGATATTCGCTTTGTGCCGCTGTCCGCCCTGGAAGGCGACAACGTGGTAAACAAAAGCGAGAACACGCCCTGGTTCACCGGCCAGCCCCTGATGGAGATTCTGGAAACCGTGGAAGTGGGCCGGGACAAGAATCTGGAGCATTTCCGCTTCCCAGTTCAGTACGTTACCCGCCCGAACCTCAATTTCCGGGGCTTCTGCGGCACCATCGCCTCCGGCGTGATCCGCCCGGGCGAACAAGTGATGGCCCTGCCCTCGCGGCGCACCAGTACGGTCAAAGAAGTCGTCACGTTCGATGGCAATCTCGAAGAGGCCTATATCGATCAGGCGGTTACCCTCACCCTGACCGATGAAATCGACATCAGTCGCGGCGATATGCTGGTTAAAGTGGAAGACGAGCCGGAAGTTGGCAACCGCTTCAACGCCAACATCGTGTGGATGACCGATGCACCCCTGGAAACCGGTCGCCTGTATGATATCAAGCTGGGACCAACCTTTGCCTCCGGTACGGTGAAAAAGATCCACCACCAGACCGATGTAAACACCCTCGACCAGCAGGCCAATCCGAGCCAGCTCCAGCTGAACGAGATTGGCCTTTGTGAGCTGACGCTGAATCAGCCGATTGCCTTTGATGCCTACCAGCGCAACCATGCCACCGGCAGTTTCATCGTGATCGACCGGCTGTCCAACGTCACCATCGGTGCAGGCATGGTGGCCGGCCTGGCCGATTCCGGCGAATCTCTCGATCCGGTTTCGGTAGAAGAACGCGAGCGCCGACTGGCCCAGAAACCGGCCATCATTGCCTGTAATGGCCGTCAGGCGCCGGCACTGGCCCTCGCCGTTGAGCGTGCGCTGTTCGACCAGGGCAAGACCGCCGTGGTGGTCACCGAAGAAAACGCCGGCGATGCCGACGAACGCCGCCGCGTTGCCCAGCTTCTGACCTCCCACGGTCTGATTGCCATTGCCGTTAACCTCGGCACTGACATCGCCAACGCGGCCACAACCGCCGACAGCGAGCAGGAGATTCCTGAGGCTGTGAACAAACTTGTGCAGGAGTTGATTCGCAGCAAGCGGGTTTGATTTCTGACTTCTGAGTACACGAGAGATATCCCTGCTTTGGTGGCTGGCGCCGGGGTGGGGATATCTTTTTCTTTGTGAAAAGCAACTCGCTTCGCTCAGACATTTTTTTCTACAGAAAAAGATACCCCCACCGCCGGCAAACTTTGTCGATAATCCCCAAAGCAAAAGCACGGCAAAGCATGCATTCCTTTTTAAGCGGACCACTGAAAGGCTCGTGGACCTGGGGTAGGTGATTCTTTTTCGGTAGAAAAAAATGTCTGAGCGAAGCGAGTTGTTTTTTCGGAAGAAAAAGAATCACCTGCCCTGCGGCCCACCCCAGAACCCGCAGACCAGGAATGAATCCATCACCAATACATGGCAGAATCCCGCCCCTCTGAGTCAACCGAAACAACGAACAGGAGCCAAAAATGGCCATCAAACACCTCCGCACTGCCTTCGCCAGCCAGTACCAGCCGGGTCAGCCTGCCCGCCTTGTGACCGGTGAGGCCCTGCAGGAGCCCGGTGGCGATTACGAGGGCCTGCACAAGCAGATGAAGCGCCTGTTCAACAGCAAACCCGGCAAGAAATACGGCCGGTTTTCCGAAGACCTGGGCGAGTGCCCGTTCAGTGCCTGGCTTAAGGACTACCTTGAAGACAAGCAAACCTTCGGCGCCATGACCGACCGCCTGTTCGGGCAATGGCAGGAACTGCTCACCGGCAGCCAGGAAGAGTTCGATGGCCATCTAATGATCGTCCACGATGCTCTGGCGGACGCCGAGGTGGTTTACCTGTTTATCCTGGAAACAGACAGCGCCATGCGCTTCGATGGCAAGCAATCATTGGATGCGACCGACGTTCTCAGCCTGTCCCGCCTTAACCTTGCCGTTCGCATTGAGCTGGACGACTGGCGGGGCAACAACCCGGCAGAGAACTATCTCACCCTGGTGCATGGCCGTGGAACGGGTGAGCCGGGCGAGCTGTTTATCCGTTTGTGCGGGTTTACCAATCAGGTAGATGTGGAAAAGGAAACCATGACCTTTCTAGATGCGGTGGAAGCTTTTGCCAAGTCCTCCGAGCCAGAGAAAGCCTGCGAGGTTCGCAACAAGGCTTATGAGTTCTGCAAGGAACAGCATGCCCTCGGGGAACCGGTGGAAATTGAGGCACTGTCCGGCTACCTGGATGAGAGCGAGCCGCAGCGATTCAAGGAGTTTGCCTCGAAAACCGCCGAACTTCCGGAAAGCGGTGTGCTGCACCCGGATCACCGCAAGGTGAAGAAGCTGGTGCGTATTGCAGGATCCGGTGGCGGAATGAGTGTGTCGTTTTCTTCCGACCTGGTGAATCAGGCGGTTTACTATGACCGTGACAAAGATGCTCTGACGATTACCCGGCTTCCCAAGGCTTTGCGGGAACAGCTTCAGCGGTATCTTGAGGCTCGCGAGGAGTGATGGGCTCGTCGTCCCATCGTGGTCGATTCGCCCGCAGTTTTCTGACCTCCTGCATCCAGCCTACGCCATCGATGAGCTCCCCGGTTTCCGGGTCGATCGGCGGGTACGGCAGGTTGCGGTCGTCACAGTAGCGTTTAACCGTGGGCTGACACCAGCGGAACAGTAAACGGTTGTATTCGTCATCAGGCAACCGGCGCTGGTCGAACATGCCGGCCAGCTTTCTTTGCCGCTGGGCTTCCGACAGGACGATTGCGCAGGCAGACGAGACATTGAGCGACTCCACCATCCCCATCATCGGGATCACGATGTGCTCGTCGGCCTGGGCCGCGGCGTCGGCGCTGACGCCGTCAACCTCGTTGCCCATAATCACCGTACAGGGCACCGTGTAGTCCGCCTCCCGGAAATCAATCGCCCGGTTGGAGAGCTGCGCGGCATAAAGCTTGTGGCCCTGCCCTTTCAGACTTTCAATCGCTTCGTCCATACTTCGATAGGTGTGGGTGGTCACCCAGTTGTAGCTGCCACCGGCGGTTTTGCGGAACGCCCTGAAGCCTTCCTTTGGCCAGACCACGTGCATGTTCGCCAGCCCGAAGGCGTCGCAGGATCGGATAATGGCGGAGAGATTCCGCGGTTTGTGGACCTGGTCGGTTAGGACGCTCAGGTCCGGTTGCCGGGTGTTCAGGGTTTCTTTGATTCGGGCGAGGCGTTCGGGGGTCATGATCTTCTTCGGGCTTGATTGTCGATTTAAAGAACCAAAAATAATACCACAAGCGGACTAGCAACTAGCCGAGACAAAGGTGGTTGAAGTTTAAGCACCCCGTTATAATACGCAGTTCCTTTTTGCTGGCGCCCCTTCAGACCATTCAGTTCCCGGCGCAACATCCATCAGATTACGTGAGACCCATGGCCAAGAAGCTGTACATCAAAACCCACGGCTGTCAGATGAACGAGTATGACTCTGCCCGCATGGCAGACCTGCTCAAAACCGGTGAAACCGTCGAAATGACCGATTCACCCGATGACGCCGACATCCTGCTGCTAAACACCTGCTCCATTCGGGAAAAAGCCCAGGAGAAGGTGTTCCACCAGCTTGGCCGCTGGAAAAAGCTGAAAAGCAAAAAACCCGAGATGATTATCGGCGTGGGCGGCTGCGTGGCTTCCCAGGAAGGTCAGGCCATTCTCGACCGCGCCCCGTATGTCGACATGGTCTTCGGCCCGCAAACCCTGCATCGCCTGCCCGACATGATTACCGAAGTGCGGGCGAAGGGTAACGGTGTGGGCGTGGTGGACGTCAGCTTTCCGGAGATCGAGAAATTCGACAACCTGCCCGAACCCGGCGCAGACGGCCCCTCCGCGTTTGTTTCGATCATGGAAGGCTGCAGCAAGTACTGCACCTTCTGTGTAGTGCCTTACACCCGAGGCGAAGAAGTCAGCCGCCCGGCCGACGATGTAATCGCCGAAGTGGCCCATCTGGCCAGCCAGGGCGTTCGCGAAGTGAACCTGCTGGGCCAGAACGTGAACGCCTACCGTGGCGAAACCCACGACGGCGACATCATGGACCTTGCAGAACTGATCGAACTGATCGCCACCATCGACGGCATCGACCGCATCCGTTACACCACCTCCCATCCGGTGGAATTCTCGGATGCTCTGATCGACGTCTATGAGCGCGTTCCGGAGCTGGTCAGCCACCTGCACCTGCCGGTCCAGAGCGGCTCTGACCGGATCCTGGCGGCCATGAAGCGTGGCCACACGGCATTGGAGTACAAATCCAAACTCCGCCGCTTGCGCAAGATCCGCCCGAATATCAGTTTCTCGTCGGACTTCATTATCGGCTTCCCGGGTGAAACAGAGAAAGATTTCGAGGACACCATGAAGCTGATCAACGACATCGGCTTCGACATGTCCTTCAGCTTCGTCTACAGCGCCCGTCCGGGCACGCCCGCGTCCGATCTGCCCGATGAAACTCCGATGGACGTCAAGAAGCAGCGTCTGAGCATCCTGCAGGATCGCCTGAATCAGAATGTGATGGACATCAGCCGCAAGATGGTTGGCAGCACCCAGCGGATTCTGGTGACCGGCCTGTCCAAGAAGGACCCCGGAGAGTATGCGGGGCGTACCGAGAACAACCGGATTGTGAACTTCCGGCATGAGAATCCGGAGGTTGTCGGGCACTTTATTGATGTGGAGATTGTGGAGGCTTATGCCAACTCTCTTCGCGGGGTGCCCGTGAACTCAGAGATGTTTTAGGCCTTATTCGGGATTTGTCCGGCTTGGGAGTTTGGCGAGTGGTGGGGCCTTCTTCCCAAAAACCGCTACGAGCACATCCATGTGCGCTTGGCGTCGGCCATCCATGGCCGCCGACATTTTTGGGAAGAAGGCCCCACCACTCTCCGCTGATTGCTCCATTGCATGCCAAAACCAGAAGGCAATGCACAGGAATGCACAGGAATGCACAGGGCTGCAGGTTGGATTAGACGAAGTCGTAATCCAACAATGTGGCTGTCACGAATGAACCTGTCGGATTACGCCTCCGGCTAATCCGACCTACTTGTTTTTTCATATTCGGACCTGCACATAGACTTATCAGGGCAAGGGCCGGAGGGGCTTTCCAAAAACGTGGAGCGCCATGGATGGCGCGACCGAGCCCTACAGGGACGTATTCACGGGCGTTTTTTGGAAAGCCCCTCCGGCCCTTGCCCGTTAACCGAACATCAGAAACACGTACTCCCAAACGAAAAACCAGGGGGGAGTAAACCAAAACGGAGCACTTTTGAACGCCAACGATCACAGACAATTTGACCTGCACCCGGTGGACCAGCGTCGGCTGGCGACGCTTTGTGGCCAGTTTGATGAAAACCTGAAGATGATTGAAAAACGCCTGCACGTGAAAGTCGGCAGGCGCGGCCATCATTTCCGAGTTGAGGGTGAGACCGAGCACGTGGCAGCGGCCGTTGAGGTTATCCGGCATCTGTATCGGGAGACCGAAGCCACGGATGATATTGCGCCGGATACCGTGCATCTGTTTATCCGGGAAACCGGCTTTGAACGCTTACCCGAAGACGTGCCCTACGACGGTGCCGTGACGGTTATCAAGACGCCGAAGCTGCAGGCAAAGCCCCGGGGTGCAAACCAGCAGAAGTATGTTCATAACATCCGCACCCACGATATCAACTTCGGGATCGGCCCGGCGGGTACCGGCAAGACCTGGTTGGCGGTGGCCTGTGCCGTTGAGGCCCTGAAAGACGAGCAGGTGAAGCGGATTTTGCTGGTTCGGCCAGCGGTCGAGGCCGGTGAGAAGCTTGGCTTCCTCCCAGGTGACCTTGCCCAGAAGGTGGACCCCTATCTGCGTCCGCTGTACGACGCTCTGTATGAAATGCTTGGGTTTGACCAGGTTACCCGGCTGATTGAGAAAAGCGTGATCGAGATTGCGCCGCTGGCGTTCATGCGCGGCCGCACGCTGAACAACTCATTCATTATTCTGGACGAAAGCCAGAACACCACCCGGGAGCAGATGAAGATGTTTCTGACCCGGATCGGCTTCGGCTCCACAGCGGTGATCACCGGCGATACTACCCAGGTGGATCTGCCCCGGGGCCAGAATTCCGGGCTTATTCACGCAGCCGGAGTTCTGAGCAAGGTGCCAGGTATCGGGTTTACCCGGTTCGAAGCAAAAGACGTTGTTCGTCACCCGCTGGTTCAGCGGATTGTTGAAGCCTACGATTCCTTTGATGACGGGAGTGCGACCGGCCAGTGAGCGAGCTGACAGTGGATTTTCAGCAGGTTTTCGAGGCGCCGGGGATACCTTCGGAGACGAAGGTTCGAAAATGGGCGCAACTTGCCTGGCAGGGCGAGGATCCGTCCGAGGTGACGGTCCGTATTGTCGGAACCGAAGAAAGCCAAGCCTTGAATCATCAGTACCGGGGCCGGGACTACCCGACCAACGTGTTGTCCTTCCCATTTGAGGCGCCAGCCGGTATAACGGTGCCATTGGCCGGAGATCTGGTGATTTGCGCACCGGTTGTCGAGAAAGAGGCCACAGAGCAGGACAAAACCCTGGACGCCCATTGGGCTCACATGGTGGTGCATGGCATGTTGCATCTCCGGGGTTTTGACCATATTGAAGACGATGATGCCGAGGTCATGGAAGCCCTCGAAATCCGGCTGTTGGCGCAGCTCGGATTTGGCAATCCCTACGAAGCAGAGGAAACGGATAAAGACTCATGAGCGACGATCAGTCGAGTCGCAGTCAGGGCGGCAAGTCCTGGCTGGAACGTATATCACAGGCCTTCTCCAGCGGGCCTGAGTCCGTTGAGGACGTGCTGGAAATCCTGCGGGACGCCGAGTCCCAGAACATCATCGATGTCGATGCCATGAGCATCATCGAAGGTGCCATGCAGGTGATCGACATGCGAGTGGATGAGATCATGATTCCCCGCTCACAGATGGTCACCGTCAAGGCTTCCCAGGAGCCCAAAGAGTTCCTGGGCGAAATCATGGATTCTGCACACAGCCGGTTCCCGGTCATCGGGGACAGCCAGGACGACGTGATTGGCGTTCTTCTGGCCAAGGACCTGCTTCCCCTGGCCCTGAACAACGATCTGAACTGGAACCGTATCCGGGAAATACTGCGCCCGCCCACCTTCGTGCCCGAGAGCAAACGCCTTAACCAGCTGCTCAAGGAGTTCAAGGAAAACCGCAACCATATGGCCATTGTGGTGGATGAATACGGCGGCACCGCCGGGTTGATCACCATTGAAGACGTGCTTGAACAGATTGTTGGTGAAATTGAAGACGAGCACGATTTTGATGAAGAAACCCACATCAAGGCCCGGGGCGATGGCAGCTACGCCGTAAAAGCAGTAACCCCCATTGATGATTTCAATGAGTTCTTCGAGACCGAAATGGACGAAGAGGAATTCGATACCATTGGTGGTGTGGTTCTCAAGGAATTCGGACACCTGCCCAGACGGGGCGAATCGGTTGAATTTGGCGGCTTGCGCTTTACCATTGCCAACGCCGATAACCGCGTAATCCGTCTGCTGCAGGTAACCCGAAGTGAACAGTGACACCACCAACGCCAGAGCTCTGAACACTCCGCTTTCTTCCAACGCCTGGCTTGGCGCGGCAGCACTTGTGGTCGCCGGTGCCCTGCAAACCCTGACCTTTTCACCGTTCAACCTCTGGTGGCTGGGACCGGTCTCGGTTGTGCTCATTCTGCTGGTGACAGTGCCCCTGGCTCCCGAGAAGCTATTCCGCGCCGGATGGCTCACTGGCCTGGGGCTGTTCGGCAGTGGCGCCAGCTGGGTCTACATCAGCATCAGCGAACACGGC
The DNA here is from genome assembly GCF_900188435.1 of Marinobacter sp. es.048. Lineage (NCBI taxonomy): Bacteria > Pseudomonadati > Pseudomonadota > Gammaproteobacteria > Pseudomonadales > Marinobacteraceae > Marinobacter > Marinobacter sp. es.048. Next base: position 1,813,299 of record NZ_FYFA01000001.1, on the reverse strand, counting down.
AACACGGCGATTCCCGTTGCCATTCTGCTTACGATCCTTTTCGTGGCGGGCCTGGCCCTGTTCCACGGTCTGGCTTTCTGGTTCTGGGGCAAGCTTGCCAAGGAGAGCCCGGCCAGGCGTCTGATATTGTTTCCCGCGATCTGGATTCTTGGCGACTGGCTAAGGGGTTGGCTGCTGACCGGCTTTCCCTGGCTGTATCTGGGCACGGCGCACACCGACGGCCCCCTGGCCGGGCTGGCACCGTTGACCGGGGTACATGGCATTACTTTCTGGATTACCGCCACCGGTGCTGCACTCTATGGCGGCTGGTGGCTTCTTAAACACCTCAAACCGGTTGCTGCTGGCGTAACCCTGGTGGTGGCCCTGATTCCCTGGTTAGTTGCGCCAGCCATGAATCGCCTCGACTGGACGGATCTTACTGAAGACCCCACAGCCTTTGCCGCCATGCAGGGCAATATTCCCCAGCAGATCAAATGGGACCCGGAATTCCTGAAGGACCAGATCGTCACCTATCTGGGGATGACCGAAGACCACTGGGACACAGACCTGATCCTCTGGCCGGAAACCGCCATTCCGATCCCCCAGGATCAGGCCGGCAAAATCATCGATCACATCAGTGCAGAACTTGGTGAAAACAGCACCCTTATTACCGGAATACCCTGGTACGGGTTCAGCGACCGTATTGAAGATTTCACGTTTCACAACAGCATCATGGCCATCGGCAACGGCGAAGGTATCTACCACAAGCAGAAGCTGGTGCCATTTGGGGAGTATGTCCCACTGCAGAGTGTGCTGCGGGGATTGATCGGTTTCTTCGATTTGCCCATGAGCGATTTCAGCCGGGGACCGGCGTGGCAGGACCCACTCAAGGCAAATGGTGTCAATGTGATGCCGTTCATCTGCTACGAGGTCGCCTACCCGGATTTTGTCGCCTTCAACGCCCGGGGCGCGGGCCTGTTGCTCACCATCAGCAACGACGGCTGGTTCGGGGATTCCATCGGCCCGCTGCAGCACTTGCAGATCGCGAGAATGCGGGCACTGGAGACTGGCCGTTATATGCTCCGCGGCACCAACAATGGCGTGACCGCGATTATCAATAATCGGGGCGAGCTCACTGAAACCATTCCCCAGTTCGAGCGCGCCACCCTGACCGGCGAGGTGTTCACCGCCACGGGCAGCACGCCTTACATGCAGACTGGCTCTTGGCCTATCCTGACCCTGGCTGTCATTCTGATCGTTTTTGTCCGGGAGCGGATCATTCCTCCTGTTTCGGCCAGCGGCTCGTAACCCGCTCGTAGTAGTGGGAGCCGCAGGCTTCGCAGGGTTCCAGGTGGCTGGTGGCCGTCAGGCAACGCATGTGCCCGCAGTTAAGGCACTGGAACATCCCTGCGGTGGCCACCTCGCCTGAGATATACTGGCCCACTTCCTTGTTTTCCAGTTTCTGCTTGAGTTCCAGGAAGTCTACGACGGTTTTATCGGCAACGGAGAACAGGCTATCCGCCAACTGGTGTTCCAGCAGCGCGATATCGAGCTGCAACCATTCACTCAGGCCCTCGCCGGTCTCCTCCACAAAATGCAGCAGATGTTCAAGATCCCGCTGCAGATAGGCACCGAGAAGATTTGCTTCATCCCGGGTCATTTCCCCCAGTTCGTACTCGAACTCCACCGCCTTGTCGACCTCTTCCTCAAGGTTCTGGAGCGATGTTTCTTGCAGGTCATGGAGACGCGTTTTTACCCGCTCCAGCATACGGTCATACACTTCCAGTGCCTTTCCTGAGAGATGACTTCTTTCTGGTGTTGTCATATTGACTCCTTTAATACCGCAGTTGGGTGCAAGAGCCGCGCTAGCCGCCTCCCGCCAATACTACAAGTCTGGCACAAGAACAGAAAATTGGCAGACTACCTGTAAAGGCTAGTGTGCGTTAGAATGTTCGGCCCGCTCCGGACGTGATTTTGACACAGGCTTTTATTTTTCCACACAAGGTAATTTCGGTAATGGCAGGAATGGACGAGCAATACAATCCCCGTGACGTAGAACAGAATGCCCGTAATTTCTGGGAAGAGAACAAGACCTTTATGGTCAAGGAAGAACCGGGCAAACCCAAGTACTACTGCCTGTCCATGTTCCCCTACCCCAGTGGCAAGCTGCACATGGGGCATGTCCGTAACTACACCATCGGCGATGTCATTTCCCGCTACCAGCGTATGCAGGGCAAGAACGTGATGCAGCCCATGGGCTGGGATGCCTTTGGCCTGCCCGCCGAGAACGCTGCCATTGCCAACAAGACCGCACCGGCCAAGTGGACCTACGCCAACATCGAATACATGAAAAACCAGCTCAAGCAACTGGGCTTCGGCTACGACTGGGAGCGCGAGCTGGCGACCTGCAAGCCGGATTACTATCGCTGGGAGCAGTGGTTCTTCGCCCGCCTGTATGAGAAGGGCCTGGTGTACAAGAAGATGTCCACGGTTAACTGGGACCCGGTGGACCAGACGGTTCTGGCCAACGAGCAGGTTGTGGACGGCCGGGGCTGGCGCTCCGGGGCGCTGGTGGAACAGAAGAAGATTCCCCAGTGGTTTATCCGCATTACCGATTACGCCGAAGAACTTCTGCACGATCTGGATGAGCTGGAAGACTGGCCCGAGCAGGTCAAGACCATGCAGCGCAACTGGATCGGCAAGTCGGAAGGTACCGAGCTGACCTTCCCACTGAAAGGCCGGGACACTGGCCTGACCGTTTATACCACACGCCCCGACACCCTGATGGGCGTGAGTTATATGGCCGTGGCGGCTGAGCATCCGCTGGCCAAAGAGGCGGCGGAGCGTCATCGCGATGTGGCTGAATTTGTCGAGGAGTGCCGCAACAGCAAGACCGCGGAGGCCGAGCTGGCGACCATGGAGAAGCGCGGCATCGACACCGGTTTCAAGGCTGTCCATCCGCTGACCCAGGAAGAAATTCCGATCTGGGTCGCCAACTTCGTTCTGACCGATTACGGCACAGGCGCCCTGATGGCCGTTCCGGGCCACGACGAGCGGGACCATGAATTCGCCCGCAAGTACAAGCTGCCCATCAAGCAGGTTATTGCCGCCCGGGATGGCCATGAAATTGATGTGCAGGAAGAGGCGTTTACCGAAAAAGGCACGCTGGTGTCTTCCGGCAAGTACAGCGGCCTGACTAGCGAAGAAGCCTTCGACGAGATCGCCAGTTACCTGGAAGAACACAACATTGGTAAGCGCACCGTGAACTACCGCCTGCGCGACTGGGGCGTATCCCGCCAGCGTTACTGGGGTGCTCCGATTCCGATGATGACCCTGGAAGACGGCACCGAGATGCCGGTGCCTGATGACAAGCTGCCGGTCCGTCTGCCGGAAGATGTGGAAATGGACGGCGTCCAGTCTCCCATCAAGGCCGACCCCGAATGGTGCAAAACCGAATTCAATGGCCAGCCGGCAACTCTGGAAACCGACACCTTTGATACGTTCATGGAGTCCTCCTGGTACTACGCCCGGTTCTGCAGCCCCAACTATGACAAGGGCATGCTGGACCCCTCTGCGGCCAACTACTGGCTGCCGGTGGATCAGTATATCGGCGGCATTGAGCACGCCATTCTGCACCTGCTGTACGCCCGTTTCTTCCACAAGCTGCTCCGGGATGTCGGGCTGGTAACCAGTTCCGAGCCGTTTAACCGGCTGCTTTGCCAGGGTATGGTTCTGGCCGAGACCTATTACCGCGAGGACGGGAAAGGCGGCAAGGTGTGGATCTCCCCAGCCGACGTGACCGTTGAGCGGGACGAAAAAGGCCAGCCTGTTCGGGCGGTGCACAAGGAAGATGGTGACCCGGTGGTTTCCGGCGGCGTCACCAAGATGTCGAAGTCCAAGAACAATGGTATTGATCCCCAGGCCATTATTGATGAGCACGGCGCCGATACCGTTCGCCTTTTCATGATGTTTGCGGCCCCGCCAGAACAGTCCCTGGAGTGGTCAGACAGCGGTGTCGAAGGAGCACACCGGTTCCTCAAGCGGGTCTGGCGTCTGGTGAATGAGCACGCCGCCGCTGGTGCCGCGCCCGCTCTCGACGCGGCGAGCCTGAACGATAACCAGAAAACCCTGCGGCGCAAGACTCACGAAACCATTGCAAAAGTCAGTGACGACATCAGCCGTCGGCTAACCTTCAACACGGCCATTGCCGCCGTGATGGAGCTGCTCAACGATGTTGGCAAACTCCAGGGTGACGAGCCACAGACCCGGGCGGTCCGCCAGGAAGCCCTTGATACTGCGGTGCTTGTGCTGTCGCCGATCGTTCCTCACATCTGCCATACCCTCTGGCAGGCGCTCGGTCATGAGGAGCCAGTCGTTGATGCAACCTGGCCAAAAGCCGATGAAGCGGCCATGGTTCGCAGCCAGATCCAGGTAGTACTGCAGGTGAATGGCAAAGTTCGCGCCAAAGAAGATGTGCCTGCCGACATTAGCAAGGCGGACCTCGAAAAGCTGGCTTTGGAGAACGAGAACGTCATGCGCTTTACCGAGGGCGCAACGGTGCGCAAAGTTATCGTGGTCCCCGGCAAACTCGTGAACGTGGTGGCGAACTGATATGCCCCGGCACGCCCCTCTGAAATCCTCAGCTCACCTGATGTTGACCGCTGCTATGGCGGTGCTGCTTGCGGGCTGCGGATTCCAGTTGCGGGGTGCTCCACCGGTTTCTTCGGCCCTTGAGCCTCTTGCTGTCGATTGCTCATCACAGGTGCCCGATAACCTGTGCCGTTCCTTACGTGAACAGCTCAGTCTAGGCAACATCCGTGTCGCGCCAGTTGCAGACGCCGACTACATTTTGCGGCTGAAAAACTTCGAGCGGGACCGTCGGGCAAGTGCCATCACAGCCCAGGCCGCAGCGGCCGAATACACGCTGCGTCACTCCGTGGACCTTGAAGTGGTCAGCGCAGACCGGGTTCCCATGGTAGCCACAACACGCCTGACCACCAGCGAAAGTTACCGGTACGACGAAACTAACGTTCTGGCAAGACAGCGGGAAGAGGAAACCCTGCGCCAGCAAATGGACGATCGCCTTGCGCAACAGGTGATATTCCGGCTGGCACCTTTGACCCCACAGAGAATCGACGCCATTCGGGCAGAATACCAGCGTAACCAGGAAGCCGACGCCCAAGCCACAGGCCAGCCATGAAAACCAATCCGGGACAGTTATCCCAGCTCCTGAAAAAGGGCCTTTCTCCCGTCTATCTCATATCCGGTGACGAACCGCTGCTGGTCCAGGAGTGTTGTGATCAGATTCGAAAGACTGCGAAAGAAGCAGGCTTCCACGACCGCCTGACCTTCCATGCAGACCATCAGCTGGACTGGAATGCCGTTGGCGAAGAATTCAGTGCCATGTCGCTGTTCGCTGAGAAACGGCGCATTGAGATTCATCTGCCAACCGGCAAGCTTGGTGACGGCCGCGCAGTACTGGAACAAGTGCTGGCTGACCCTCCCGAAGATATCATCCTGCTGCTGATCAGCGCTCGCCTGGACGCACCGGAAACCCGCCGCAAATGGTACAAGGAGCTCCAGGGGAAAGGGGTGCACGTACCGGTTTGGCCGGTAGATGCCGACAAATTCCAGGGCTGGCTCCAGCAGAGAGCCAGCAACCGTGGTCTGAGCCTGACCCGGGGCGCCCTGGCCATCATGAGCGAACGCCTCGAAGGCAATCTGCTTGCCGCCAGTCAGGAGCTCGACAGGCTATCGCTGCTGGCGAACGGCAACACCATCGACGAGGAAACCGTTGAGCAGGCAGTCCAGGACAGCTCCCGGTTCAATGGCTTTGAACTGGTGACAGAATTGATCAGTGGCCGGGCACCTCACGCCGGTAAGATGATCACCGTTCTGCAGCAAGAGGGAGAAAACCCGCTGGGCCTGTTGTCCGTCCTCAGCCGCGACCTGAACCTCCTGCTTGAATTGAAGTCTTCAGGCGGTCAGTCGGAAAATCCCGCCGCCTTTCTGAAAAAGCGGGGGGTATTTCAACCCCAAAGAGCCCGAGCCCTGGAGCAGGCCGCGCGCCGACTGAACCGCTTCCAACTGCTCGAGGCCATCACCCTTTGCAGCCAGATTGATCGGGCCGCCAAAGGCTTCGACACCCTGACACCCTGGCATTATTTGCGAGACATGTCCGCGCTGCTAGCCGGCCGTTCCTGATCTGCATCAAACTCCGCTCTCCTAGTGCGCTTTTGGCATGTCCACCCCCTTGACAGTTTTTCACGATCGGGCGCATTGTAAGCACACCAACAATTCAAGGAGGTGCTTGATATGAGTCTTCAAGAAGAGCTCAAGAAGCTGTCGGAAAAGGTAAAACAGTACCGGGATGAGGCGCGCGTTCAGATGCATCTCGCCCGGGAAGACGTGAAAGACGAGTGGGACGACCTTGAGCAGGACTGGGATCGATTCAGAGCGAAGATCGATGAGGTTCTCCACGACGCCGACGATGCTTCCCAGGAAGCGCGCCAAACTGCCTCAAAACTGGGCGAAGATCTGAAAACCGGTTACCAGAACATCCGCAACAAACTAAAGTAAAACTGTTAACCTGCTAACACTACGCCACAAATTTCTGTCCCAGAGGCTCCGTGGTTTGGAGCCTCTGTGCCATACTTCACAGTATCAGTGAACAAAGCGTCATAGTTTTGACCCGCTTGATCAACTCCTGACCGGTCCTGATCAACAGGGCCCGATTTACCAGGACGCTTGAGCATACTGCGAGGTATAAAAGGCGTATGAAAAAATTCTTACTGATACCCACAGCAATCTGTCTGTTGCTTACCACCACCCTCGTTATTGGTCAGAATACCCGGTTCAGCGATCCGGAGACCGTTGTTTCCGATCATTTCTGGGGCGACTTATACGCCAGTGGCGGCAACTCCTTCTTCTGCAACACCGCTTTCACAAGTAAAGGTTTCGTGCTGACAGACGGCTACGTATACCCATTGGCAGATGTTCGCAGCGCACTCGACTGCGGCACATCACGTGAATGTGAACAGGACAATCGCTACCGTCAGATCGCGTCCGACATGCATAACATGGTACCGGTGCGTAGCCGGACCGAGATGCGGCGCCGCAATGCCCGTTACGAGGACCTCGGATCGTCGGTCAGTGAGGATGAGTGTGGCATCCGCCAGAGCGCTCAGTTCTTTGAGCCGCCTGTCAGGGTCAAGGGCGATGTTGCGCGCACCGTTGCGTATATGGTGGACACCTATGACCTGCCCTGGCTGGGCTCCTCTGCGGTTTTCAAGGGTTGGAACCGCCTGGACCCGCCTGATGATGGCGAGCTCACCCGTCACCGGCGCATTGCCGAAATCCAGGGCAACGACAACCCTTTCGTCACCAATCCAGAGCGGATGGAGCGACTATAAGGTTTTGAGGCACCAGCCTGATTATCCATCAACAATAAAAAAACAGGCCAGAAGGCCTGTTTTTTTGCGTGACTAATGCTTTCAGACTCAGAATTCTTCTGCAGTCAGCGCCATCATTGAGTCACTGCCACTGCGAATACCTTCAGCCAGCGAAACCGTCTTTGGCAACAGACGATCAAAGTAGAAGCGCGCTGTCTTCAGTTTACCGCTATAGAAGCCAGAAGTATCCGCCTCGGCCTGAGGTGCCGCTGCTTTGACGATCTTCGCCCACATATAACCCAGAGCCGTCAGACCGAACAGGTCCAGATAGTCGACGGACGCGGCACCAACGGCGTCCGGATTGTCGCCGGCCTGCTTGATGACATGCTCGGTGACATCATCCAGGCGCTCAACCGCAGCCGCAAGGGGCTCGAGAAACGGGCGCAGGTACTCGTCACCGCTGTTCGCCTCGAGGAAGTTCGCCACATCCTGGGCAAACAGTTCGTAAAGCTTACCCTGGGTCCCGACCACCTTCCGGCCCATCAGGTCCAGCGCCTGAATACCGTTGGTCCCTTCGTAGATCTGGGTAATGCGGCAGTCACGAACCAGTTGCTCCTGACCCCACTCCCGGATGAAACCATGGCCACCGAAGACCTGCTGGCCCATGATACAGGCATCCAGGCCGCGATCGGTCAGGAATGCCTTGGCGACCGGTGTCAGCAACGCCACCATGCCCTCAGCGTGCTTGCGACGCTCATCATCTTCTGCGTACTTGGCGATATCCAACCACTGGGCCACGTAGGTTGAGAAGGTACGACCGCCTTCAACATAGCCTTTCATGGTAAGCAGCATGCGGCGGACATCCGGGTGCACAAGGATTGGGTCTGCGGCCTTCTCAGGCTGTTGAGCCCCGGTTGGGGCACGGCTCTGAATACGGTCCAGGGCGTATTCCCGGGCACTTTGCAGAGAAGCCTCGGCAGCGCCGATACCCTGGATACCGACACCCAGGCGCTCGTAGTTCATCATGGTGAACATGGCAGCCAGGCCCTTGTTCTCTTCGCCGACCAGCCAGCCTTTGGCGCCATCGAAGTTCATCACGCAGGTAGCAGAACCCTTGATGCCCATTTTCTTCTCGAGCGAGCCACAGCTGAAGCTGTTGCGCTCGCCCAGAGAGCCGTCTTCATTCACCGGGAATTTGGGTACCAGGAACATGGAAATGCCCTTGGGACCTTTCGGTGCGTCCGGGAGCTTGGCCAGCACCAGGTGGACGATGTTCTCCGCCATGTCGTGCTCGCCCCAAGTAATGAAGATCTTGGTGCCTGTGACGCTGAATGAGCCGTCGTCATTGGGCTCGGCCTTGGTGCGGATAATACCCAGATCGGTCCCGGCGTGGGGCTCTGTCAGATCCATGGCACCGGACCAGACGCCGGAGTACATGTTGGGCAGGTATTTTTCTTTCAGCTCATCACTGCCGTGGGCGTCCAGAGCCAGACAGGCACCGGCCGTAAGCATAGGGGCCAGCCCAAACGCCATGTTGGCGCCCTGCATCATTTCCTCAAACTGAGCCACCAGGGTCTTGGGCATGCCCATGCCGCCAAAGTCCGGGTTACCGCCGAGGCCGTTCCAGCCGCCTTCAACGATGGTCTGGTAGGCCTCCTTGAAGCCGTCCGGCGAGGTCACCTCACCGTCGTTCCATTTGCAGCCTTGTTCGTCGCCCTCGCGGTTCAGGGGCGCAAGCACACCACTGCTGATCTTGCCGGCTTCTTCAAGAATCGCGTCTGCGGTTTCCGGGTCCACATGCTCAGCAACCCTGGGCAGTGAGGCCCACAGGGCGGAGGCATCGAAAACCTCGTTCAGAACGAAACGCATGTCACGTAGGGGTGCCTGATAATCAGCCATCTAAAACTCTCCAAAAATCCTGTCAGTCTGTTCAGGTGGCAAAAGGGCCGCGATTTGGGCCGGTCACACCTGCTCGGGCTATGTGTCCGCTGAAGATTATTTTTATGGGCACCTATTCTACCCTAAAAGCGGACCGCAACTCATGAAAAAAGCCCGCCTCCGAGGAGCACGGGCTTTCTGTTCCTTGGAACTGTCCTTCGGTGCCCGCGCCTTAGATGGCGAAGGCTTCCTCCGGCATGTCCATCAGGCTGTCGGCGCCGGCCAGCATGCTTTCTGCGTGGCCCTTGGCCCGGGGCAGCATGCGCTTGAAGTAGAAGCGCGCGGTCTGGATCTTGGCGTTGTAGAACATTTCCTCGGTGGTGCCCTCAACCATCTTGTCCAGGGCAACCTTCGCCATACGGGCCCACAGGTAGGCGAACACGGCGTAACCGGAATACATCAGGTAGTCCACGGAGGCCGCACCCACTTCCTCACGGTTCTTCATGGCAGACATGCCGATCTTGGTGGTCAGCTCGCCCCATTCCTTGTTCATGGCTGCCAGCGGCTCGATGAATTCCTTCAGCTGCTCGTCTTCCGCGTTTTCCTTGCAGAACAGGTGCACCTGCTTGGTGAAGCCCTTCAGGGATTCGCCCTGGGTCATCAGAACCTTGCGGCCCAGCAGATCCAGCGCCTGGATACCGGTGGTGCCTTCGTAGATCATGCCGATGCGGGCGTCACGAACGTTCTGCTCCATACCCCACTCGGAGATGAAGCCGTGGCCGCCGAATACCTGCATACCCAGGTTGGCTGCCTCGTAACCGATCTCGGTCAGGAACGCCTTGGCGATCGGTGTCAGGAAGCCCAGAGCTTCGTCTGCAGCGCGACGCTCTTCTTCGGTTTTTCCGCTTTTTACAACATCGGCTTGTTGAGCAGTCAGATAAATCAGGGCACGAGCGCCTTCGGCAACGGCTTTCTGGGTCAGCAACATGCGACGCACGTCCGGATGCACAATAATCGGATCAGCAATACCCTCCGGATTCTTGGCGCCACTCAAGGAACGCATCGCCAGACGCTCCTTGGCGTAGGCCAGAGAGCCCTGGAAGCCCAGCTCAGCCGCTCCAAGACCCTGAATTGCGGTCCCAATTCTCGCCACGTTCATGAAAGTGAACATGCAGTTCAGGCCTTTGTTCTCAGGCCCGATCAGCCAGCCCTTGGCGCCATCGAAATTCATTACGCAGGTGGCGTTGCCGTGGATACCCATCTTGTGTTCGATGGAGCCACAGGAAACCGCGTTGCGCTCGCCGGCAGAGCCATCTTCATTCGGCAGGCACTTGGGCACGATGAACAGAGAGATCCCCTTGGTGCCTTCGGGTGCACCCGGCAAACGCGCCAGAACGATATGGACGATGTTCTCGGCCATGTCGTGCTCACCAGCAGAGATAAAGATCTTGGTACCAGTGATGGCGTAAGTGCCGTCGGCATTCGGCTCTGCTTTGGTGCGAAGGGTGCCGAGATCAGAACCGCAATGCGGCTCTGTCAGACACATTGTGCCAGTCCACTCACCACTGATCAGCTTGGTCAGGTAGGTCTGCTTCTGCTCTTCGGTACCATGCTCTTCGATGGTGTTGGTTGCACCGTGGCTCAGACCGGGGTACATGCCAAAGGACCAGTTGGCGGTACCAACCATCTCGCTCATGACAAGGCCCAGGGAGCCCGGCAGACCTTGCCCACCATAGTTGGGGTCAGCGTTCATGGACGGCCAGCCGCCTTCAATGTATTGCTTGTAGGCTTCCTTGAAGCCAGTCGGCGTCTTGACGCCGTCTTCGCTCCAGGTACAGCCTTCTTTGTCACCTACCTGGTTCAGAGGAGACAGAACCTGCTCACAGAACTTGGCACCTTCCCCGATAATGGCATCCACCATATCCGGAGTGGCGTCTTCGGCACCTTCCAGGTTGGCGTAGTGCTGCTCGCTGTTCAGCAGCTCGGTCATTACGAATTTGATGTCACGCAGGGGCGCTTTGTACTCAGGCATGGAATCCACCTCGGTTCTCGGTCTCAGCTGAATCAGGTTTGACAGCTTCTGGCCTTGGGTTTGCTCAGACACCGCAACGCAATGCGCTGCAGCCTTAATTAAACACTTGTTTGAAACATACGTTTACAGACACAGAATTGTCAATAGCCGGATGCAAAATTTGTGTTGCGAACTGTCACCGGATCACGCGCCACCACAGTGCATGCAGCCGGATCACAGTTATAAGTGCCGGATATCTATGGAAGGACCTGGGAGTTGGAAAATAACCGGTCAGGCAGACACCGGTTCGAAGGAGGTAGCACGGTTTTCGTCACCGCTCTGATCAGACTCTCCCATGGCGGAGACCTCACGATAGGCATCACTGGCAGCCCTTGATGAAGTTCCTGTTTCGGCGGCGAGCTCCGATTGGGCCTGAAGCATGATCTGCATCGCCTGAGCAGCCACCGCACGATCCTGACCAGAGGGCTCCGCCGGCGCCATCGCCGCCGCCCGGACAATCCGCATCTTCTCGATGGTCCCCTGGGGATCCCCCTGCACGGGAGACAGATCGATAGAGACTTCCCCACCTACCGCATACTGTGCGCCGTCCGGCCCACGCTGATAGGTGAAGGACATGGCGCCTGCATACTGGCCTCCAACCGCCTGGTGCGCAGCTTCATGTGCACGGACTTCACGGTCCCGCGCTTTCAGCTCGGTCAGCTGTTTCAGCTCTTGTTCAGACAACCCCTGAGGATCATCGCCCCCCCTGTCACCGGGTTTGGACTCGGGATTTTCCCGTGCAGACTCGGCTTTGCCCGAAGCCTCAGTGGATTTGGCTCCGGCGGTCGGCAGCTCTGGCTCAGCCGCTGCTGAGCCTGGGGTCTGGACGCGTGGAGAAACCTGGCCCTGGAAAGAAGTCCCGGAAAAAGGTGGGAGAGCAGGAGGGAGAGATGAAAGCACGAGCCAGGCGCCCTTTCAGTATTCAAGCCATGATATCAAGAAGCGTTCCCAGTGTTTCGTCGGCGGTTTTTACCACCTGCGCGGACGCTTCAACACTGCGCTCATATATCTTGAGATCAACAATCGGTTCAATGAGGCTGCCCGCGCCTTCTGAGGTTCCCTGAGGGCCGTCAGCGCCACCACGGGCAATCTTTCGGGCGGCATTTTCCATGCCGACCATGCCATCCTGAATGCCCTGAATTCCAACTGAGAGGGTGTTATTGATCATAACCGCGCTGCCCGATGACCATTTATTGACTTAATTAAGCCACAAACCTGGTCAATTTTCAAACAGCCCGTCGATATTCAGATAACCAGCCAGCATTTCAGCCCGAGACTGCTCCAGCCACGGCAGAATACCCAGGCAGGGCGCGCCCATGTGGTTTACCAGATAGTTCAGGGTGTCCTGTTCGCAACTCATGGGCTCAGGTTCGGTTCGGTTGGCGACCCACCCGGCCACTTGCAGACCGTCACCCCTGATGGCTTCTGATGTCAGCAGGGCATGGTTGATACAGCCGAGGCGGAGTGAAACTACCAGAATAACCGGCATGTTCAGTTGGCGCGGAAAATCCGAGTAGGTTTCCCTATCGTTAAGAGGGACCCGCCAGCCACCGGCACCCTCAACCAGTAGCAGGTCTGCCGGACGAATCTGTAAGCCACGGCAGAACCCGACAAGGCGATCAGAGGTGATGTATCGCCCGGCCTGTTCAGCCGCAACGTGCGGTGCAATGGCAGGCTCCAGCGCTACCGGGTTAATCAACTCATAGGCCAGTGGCTCAGTAATGGCGTTCTGCAGAATCAGGGCATCTTCGTTGCGGAGGCCTTCGGGCGTCCTATCGCAACCAGACGCAATGGGTTTCATAGCCAGGGTGTGCTTGCCCATGGCCCTGGCCGCGTGAAGAATGGCTGCGGATACCAGGGTTTTTCCAACCCCCGTGTCCGTGCCCGTTACAAAGAAGGATTGCTTGGCCATTATTATTCCCAGTTAACGAGTCCTATGGTTTCTGCCAGTAGACCCATGCAGATTCATAACTTGCCATG